>JASMGX010000290.1 GCA_030751095.1 Pirellulales bacterium
AAAGGTGCAATTAAAACTGAAGGTTATCGGCGGCTCTCACCACGGCGAGGAAATTCTCATCACCGGCCCCAAGTTCTTCATCGGCCGTGATCGGGATTGTCAATTGCAGCTCAAGAGTGACGTTATCAGTCGGCACCACTGCGCGCTGGTTTTTGACGAAGGCTATGTTGGGGTCCGTGACTTCAACAGTAAAAATGGCACTTTTGTGGATGGCAATCGGGTCGTCGGCGAGACGGAATTGCGATCGGGCAGTGAACTGGTGCTTGGTCCGGTGCGGTTTCTCGTGCAGAGGCAGATGGCGAGAGATGGTAAAGAGGGTTCCGCAGCCGGGAGCGTTCGGCAAACTGGTGGAAGACAGTCGCAGACACCCGAAGGGCATGAAGAAGAGATTGATCGCTGGTTGGATGATACCGATACTGGGAACTCCGAAGGCAATATCATGACCAGCAATAATGATTTGCGTTGGCGAGGTGATGTTGCCCATACCGGTAAGGTGGGTAAGGAGACGGACGATAAGATCCTCTCGGGCGATACTGTAGAGGCCAATCCTGAGACTGCCACGACTGCGGATGGCAATCATTTGCCGGACGTAAAGGAACCGGGCAAATTGCCCCATCGTCCGGAGGAAGAGGAGGAAAAAACCGAAAACACCCAGGCAGCGGTGAACAATGTGCTCAAAAAGCTACTAGAAAAAAAGAAGAAACAGCAAAATCAATAAGGTGCATCTGATTGGCCCGCACCGTCGGCACGCTTGCCTCGGCGTGTTGGGGCTGGATGTTCACGTTGGCAGGGGATAAAACAGGGCATCATGTTGGGTCTGTATCCCTCGGCTCTGCAAGGAATCTGTCCGGGGCCGCCTCCTGCGATGGCGGTTTTCGGTAGCCTCTTGTAGCGACTCGGGTTGCAGGTCTTGCCAAGGGTTCCCGTCCGGGCGGTTGGTGATGGATGAGCATTCTCTAGCGGTCTCTTATCGTGATGCGGTTGCGTTTCTGCTGGGCCGTGTTAATTATGAACGGGCAACTACCGTTCCTTATGTTTCCAACATATACAAATTGGAACGGATGGAAGAGTTGCTCCGGCGAGTGGGCAATCCCCAGGAAAAACTCAACATTGTCCACATTGCCGGCACTAAGGGCAAAGGCTCGACAGCGGCTATGATCAGCAGTATTGCCTGCTGTTGTGGCTACCGGGTTGGTCTTTACACATCGCCCCATCTCGATCGGCTGGAAGAACGTTTCCTCATCAATAACGAACCGTGTGGCAACGCGGAACTGGTAGAGATGGTAAAACGCCTGCGGCCGGTTGTGGAAGCGATGGACCGGGAAACTGCCCGGCATGGCTCAGCAGGCGGGCCTACCTATTTTGAAGTGACTACCGCACTTGCTATGTTGTATTTCGCCCGCAGCGATGTCGATCTGGCAATTTTGGAGGTCGGTATGGGCGGAAGGCTCGATTCGACCAATGTCTGCCATCCACTTGTGACCGCGATCACCAGTATCAGCTTCGACCATACGCAGCAATTGGGTCAAACGCTGGCCCAAATCGCCGGAGAGAAAGCTGGAATTATCAAAGAGGGTGTCCCGATTGTCTCCGGCGAGGTGGAGCAGTCGCCGCGTAGGGTGATTGAAAGGCGCGCATCTGCGCTTCGTGCGCCGCTCTTGGAGCGAGGTCGGGATTTTGATTTCGTCTACGAGCGGTCGGTCGACCCGCAGAACGATCCTGCACATTTCAGTTTCTTTGCCAGAACAACTTCCGTCAAACAACGTGAGAGACTGCAGTTGGGCCTTTTTGGGGAACATCAGGCTGCCAATGCTGCAGTGGCGTTGGCGGTGATTGATTCTTTGCGCGGCGCCGGATGGAAATTTGAGGAAGCAGAGATTCGCCACGGTCTTGCCGATGTCCGTTGTCGGGGGCGCCTCGAAGTGCTCCAACACGATCCGCTGATTGTGGTCGATGCGGCACACAACGTCGCGTCGGTGAAGGCATTTGTCGATGGACTTCTGGAATTAGGCCTCTCTGGTCCCCGATCTCTGGTTTTTGCCACGACCTTAGAAAAAGATGTGCCTGGTATGCTGCGGTTGCTGCTTGGGCACTTCAAGCATGTGGTCTTTACCCGGTATTTGAATAATCCACGT
>JASMGX010000291.1 GCA_030751095.1 Pirellulales bacterium
CGGGCTCAGAGGGACACGTTTGTGAGCTGGAACCCATGCTGGAGGAATATTACGCGGCAAGGGGTTGGGAGAACGGGGTGGTCCCAGAGGGGAAACTACGCGAACTCGAGATCGTCGCATAGGCAGCAGTCTAGGATTGATCCGTCTGACGCTCCGGCGTTCAACTGTATGTGGAACAAACCGGGCTTCTTCAAGAAGCCCGGTTTTCTTCTAGAGAAGATTTCAGTAAAAGGCCCCGGTGCGGGTGGCCACTATGTAGGGATGCATAAGAGTGACCATGTCGCCATTCTGAATCGGCGCGTCAAGATCCCCTACCAGGTATGAAAAACGCCCGTTCACAGCTAGACGAGCATAAGGCGATATGTTTCCGTCTTCGTCGAGGAGCAGGTCTTGCAGATCAAAGCGATGCAATAGCGCCTGCAGCAGCTCACCCAGGGTGGTCCCCTCGAACGTGAAATTTACCCGGTCGGCGCCCATGCGAGCTCGTACATTGCCAGTGAACTTGAGCTCGACGTCAATCATCGTTCAGCCTCCTCCTACAGCGGGAAAAACATCAATCGTTACGTCCGCGGAAAGTACGGTTTCTTGTCTACTCTCCAAAAATGGAGTATCCCGTCCGTTGACAAACACGTGCACGTGCCCGTATAGTTGGTTTTTCTCGTCCAGCAATTCCCGGCGCATTGCGGGGTAACGCTCCACAATCGCATCAACCAATTGCCGGACCGTAGTCCCTTCGACAAGGGAGAACTCAACAGTTTTCGTGCCCGCGATCTGTCGCAGGGTTGCGTAGAAGCGTACAGCGAATGGCAAGCGTTTCTCTTTCATGTTTTCGCCTGGGAGTTGGCTAAACTTCGCCGCTGGGCATCGTGAGATGTGACATTCCGATTGTAACACCCCAGATCGCATTGTGAAAGAACATCTTCATAGCCATGAAAACGTCGAAAGCAGCGTTTAATCCCGAAGAGCAGGCTGCCACTCTTGAGAAAGCGGTCGTCATCTAAGCCGATGGCACGTGTGACTGCAGCCCTGGAACGACCGGCCGAGCGGTGATCCTGTGTTATGGGTGGCAAGAGAAAGAATTGAGGTAAAACCATGTTTGCTACACACGGAAAAACAGCAGTTACGACGCCAACCTGGGCCGAGGTCGATGAGCAGGGACGGCTGGTGCTACCATCCGAAACCACCGCTCGTTTTGGGCTGCGACCCGGTGCGCGGCTACGTTTGGACACCGGAGATAACGATATACGCCTACATCGCCCCATATCCCATTTGGCCAAGGTTTATATAGAGCCGACCGACCGCTGCAACATCGCGTGCCTGACCTGCTACCGCAATAATTGGGAGGTGGAATACGGGCGCATGGGGGACCAGATCTTCGAGCGGATTCTAGATGGCTTGCGTGAGGTTTTACCACCGCCAACGGTGTTTTTTGGCGGCATCGGCGAGCCACTGACTCATCCAGGGATTGTGGACATGATTGCAAGAGTGAAGGATTTGGGCGCTCGGGCAGAGATGATAACCAATGGAACGCTGCTGACCGTCGAGCGGTCGGAGGATTTGATCGCCGCCGGGCTGGATTCCCTGTGGGTCTCCATCGATGGGGCTAATCCAGAGAGTTTCGCAGATGTCCGTGTAGGTGCCGAATTGCCGCAAATCATAGAAAATCTGATGGCGTTTCGCCGCGCCCGCAAGTTTTCGTATCCGGCCCATCCCGAATTGGGGATAGTCTTTGTAGCGATGGAGCGCAACATCGCTGAATTGCCGGACGTGCTGGCACTGGGCCGCCGGTTGGGTGCAATGCGTTTCATGGTGACCAATTATCTGCCACATACCGCCGATGCAATAGAGCAGATTCTGTACAAACGGTCCGTTATGGATATCACTTATCTGGACTCGCCCTGGTTGCCCAAACTCGACCTGCCCAAGATCGATATTGATGAGCGCACCGGCCCGGTGCTGCTTCAGGCGCTTTCATGTGGAATGAATGTTACTCTGGCCGGGTTGAACCTAAGCGGGGCCAATGCTGTGTGTACCTTCATCGTAAGCGGTTCTATGGCGGTTGCGTGGGATGGGGGCGTGAGCCCCTGCACCCCACTGATGCACACACACGGTA
>JASMGX010000292.1 GCA_030751095.1 Pirellulales bacterium
TGGTTTTATTCACCGCCCCGGTGTTGATAGACATTCTAACCTCAGGAATTTCGAGAAACTCCAATATGTCACTTAATTCGTCGCCTTTAGATCTGCAAATAGTATCACTTCTGCTGCTCCGGGAATGGGTGGCGAAGATCATAACGTCCCGGCTTAAGCACCGGTAGTGTCCCATCTTCCACCATTAATTCCAGGGGCGATTCTCTGGTTTTGAGCGGCATTTCAACCACATTTTTGATACGCAGTGACTCGTATATGGCCATCATGATTTCCATCGTATATCGTGCCTGTCGCCCGCTACTTCGGTGCTCCGCAATCTTCCCCTCCATCCAATCGATTAACTCTTGCAACTGATCGCTGCCCTCTGCCGGCGGCTGTATTTCCTTCCACCCGCTTGCTTTGTCATTCTGAAGTAAAACGTCGCCTTCCATGGCCTTAATTTGCCCTGTTGTGCCGTAAACCGTAGCCGCTGGCAGAAGCGGTTGAGGAAGATCACTTTCATAGACTCCTCTCGCCCCTCCTTCGAAGCAGATCAGACCCGTGCACAAATCTTCACAACGGGTGCGACGTTCCCACCGGTCGGTGGTGCGCGAAATTTGCCCGATGACCCAAAGCGTTTCTGGGTCTGATAAATGGTAGCGGATGCCATCAATCAGGTGGGTGCCGATATTCAGCAAGCCGGCATTAGGTTTGCTCCGTCGATGAAGCAAGGTTGGCTCTCCGATGGCACCATCTCGGATCAACTTGCGGATCTCGGTATTTACGGCTGAGAATCGTCCTTGATGTCCGATGGCCAGTTTGGCACCCTGTTTTTCGCACACCTCAACCATGTCGTCGGCTTCGCCCAGGGATGCGGCCATCGGTTTTTCACCTAGAATCCCTTTAACGCCCGCATTGGCTGCCGCTACGGTTATCTCAGCCCGTACCCCTTGCTATGTCGAAATGCTGACCATGTCCAAATCCTCTTTTTTCAGCATTTCGTTGTAGTCGGTATACACAGCGGGGATGGAAAATTCTTCAGCCAGTTTTTTGGCCGATTCCGGCCTGATATCCATTGCCGCTACCAGCCTTGTAGCTGGATTTTGTGTATAGGTACTGGCGTGGCTCTTTCCCATACCGCCACATCCGATGATGCCGACTCGATATGTTTGACTCATTGGCTTATTCTCCTTCCGTTTTGATCCTCATTAAAATTGGAACTTTGGTGGCCGGCCTTGGAAAACCGCGGTCTCCGGGTCGCTCTAGTAGACCGGCTGGTATTTTTCCAAGTCCTACTCAATCTGAACTCCTGCCATAGAGGGCATCCGCTGTTTTTCCCAGCAGCCACGACTTGTCCTCGGCCGAGAGAAAATCCAAACCCTCTTCAATAACTCGAAAACCAACTGCCTCTCCACGCTGCGGGTTCTCCGGAAAGCCGGTACACCCTAGCATGCGCTGAGGGCCAAAAGCCTCAAATACTGCTTTGATGTAAGGGTGGACATCCTGATGCGGCCAGGGCTGGTCAGAAATGCCGTCGATCCGGGTGGCCTTAACATAGAGATTGGGATGTCGGGCGGCCTGCAACAGCAAACTGAAATCGCCATCCAAGCCTTCGGATAAGCGGGGCTCGCCCAGATGATCAATTACCACCTTCACCTCGGGAAATCGCTGTAGGATCGGTTCCAACAGCGGAATCTGACGGCAATATCCAAACCAGGTAAAGGGGACCCTCAGTTGCCGCGCTGTCTCCCAGAGTGAATTTTGACCGCTACTTGGCAGCCACGATGCATCTTCATCCCGGATCGGATATAACCGCATACCCTGCACTCCATGCTGTCGATACAGACGCTCCAGTTTTTCCGCCGCATCCGGTTGACGAGGATCCAGCAATGCCACCCCGTGCAGACGGTCCGGAAATCGCCGGAGACAATGGCATAGATAACTATTGTCGTATCCGTGATACATACACTGGATAAGCACGGTTCGATCGATCTGATTGAGATCCATGTAGCGGATCAGGCTCTCTACTAAGCCAGGAGATTCGGGCCGTTGGGTTGACATGTCGTCATTGTGAGCATAGGGTGGAGCACCGAGGGTCCACACGTGCACAT
>JASMGX010000293.1 GCA_030751095.1 Pirellulales bacterium
CGACCGGGCAACGATCGGGCTGGCAGACGCCCTGAGAGCACTACTCCATGACCGGTACGCATGAGCATCGCTGTTGAGTTTGCAGGAGGATCGCTTCAGGCTTTGCGCCGCTTGATCATTTTGACCCTATTGCCCTGAGCGTTGAATTCCACAACATCCATAAAGGACCGCATCAGCAGGACACCTCGCCCGCTGATCTTCTCGAGATTTTCCGGATCTGTTGGATTGGGGAGCGATCTCGGATCGAAACCGGACCCCTGATCGCCTACGGTGACAACTGCCTCGGTCGGTGAGAGTTCAATTTCGACTTCAATTTTTCGGTCCTTGTACGGCGACTCGCTGCGTCTCTCATCCACCATGACCTCAAATTCTTTGGGGTTGCGTTCTTTGACGGTTGAGTCGACCTCCAGATTGCCATGAATCATCGCGTTGACAAGGGCCTCTTCGAGGGCGACACCGAAGCGGATCTGTTCCGATTCATCGCAGATACCCATCTGGCCGACATCCTTTTGCAAATGGCTGACGAGTGAGGTGATGAGGTTGGAATCATTTTGGATGACATACACGCTTCGGCCCTGGGTCATTTCGGCCATGACTGCTGAAGCCGGATGCCGCCGGGTTGAGAGAGCCAGCACATGGTGGACCGTGTCGAGCAATTCGCCGCCCAATTCATGCTTGGGAATATAGCTGGCAGCACCTGCGGCCAGCGCATCGGCAGCCAATTGTTCGCTGCCATGTGAGGTCAACACCACAATGGGAGTCGAGCCGCAACACTCGCGGACTGCCCGCACCAGTTGGAGGCCATCCATGTTGGGCATCCGCATGTCGGTGAGGACAAGATTGGGCCGCTTCGTTTCGACTTGAGTGATGGCGTCTTTGCCATCGACGGCGTAGATAACCGTTAGATCGGGATCCTTCTCAAGGATTTTACCAATCAATTGACGTTCAGTCGCAACATCATCGGCAACCAGTATCGTGGGCATACGGACCCTCGGGCAATCACCCGGTAAAATGCGCCTTGCCTGTATTCTGCGTTTTATCGTTTTTCAATAGGGACAAAAGTTCGTGCGGTTGGCCCCATGTAGACCTGCCGTGGTCTACAGATTCGCTTGGTAGGCGAGGCATGCATCTCTTTCCAGTGGGCGATCCATCCTGGAAGACGACCCATGGCGAACAAAACCGTAAACATCTGTATCGGAATCCCGATTGCCCGGTAGATGACGCCAGAATAAAAGTCGACGTTGGGATACAGCTTCTTTTCAACGAAGTAGGGATCCTGAAGTGCCACTTCCTCAAGTTCTTTGGCAACATCGAAGATCGGGTCGGGTCGATCAATTTTTTTCAGCAACTTGTCGCAGGTGTCGCGGATGAGTGTGGCCCTGGGGTCATGGTTTTTGTAAACGCGGTGCCCAAATCCCATCAGTCGGAAAGGATTGTTCCGGTCTTTTGCCATGTCGACATATTTGCCGATATTGCCGCCATCGGCAACGATGTGTTCGAGCATTTCCACACAGGCCTGATTGGCACCGCCATGCAGCGGTCCCCAGAGAGCGCAGATGCCCGCCGAAATAGATGCGAAAATATTGGCGTCCGACGAACCGACCATCCGTACCGTGGAGGTGCTGCAATTCTGTTCGTGATCGGCATGGACCATCAGGAGAAAATTCAAGGCCTCTACAAAATCAGGATCCATTTCATAGGGTTCGGTCGGAACCGCGAACATCATTTGGAGAAAATTCTCACAGTAGGACAAATCGTTTCGAGGATAGTGGAATGGGTGACCGATCGATTTCTTATGGCTGAATGCCGCGATCGTCGGCAGTTTCGCTAGCAGTCGGAGGACTGAGATTTCCACTTGCTCTGCATCCGAGGGATCGAGCGAATCCTGATAAAAAGTAGAAAGGGCGCCTACCACAGCACTTAAAATCGCCATCGGGTGCGCATCGCGTGGAAAGCCGTTGTAGAAGGAACGCACATCTTCGTGCAATAATGTGTGTTGCCGAAGTGCGGCACGAAAATTTGTAAGTTGTTCGCCGCTCGGCAACTCGCCATAAATCAA
>JASMGX010000294.1 GCA_030751095.1 Pirellulales bacterium
GAAGGTTGTGGCGCCAATAAACTTGAGATGGATTTTTTGGCCGCCATCTGGGTGATGTGTCCGGTCTGCGGAGGCAAACGCTTCAATCGAGAAACCCTGCAAGTGCTCTACAAGGGGAAATCAATCGCGGATGTGTTGGAGATGGATATCCAGGAAGCACTCACGCACTTCGAAAATATTCCGAAAATCCACGACAAGCTAAAAACTCTGCACGATGTCGGGCTGGACTACATGAAACTCGGCCAGCCTTCGCCGACGCTCTCGGGAGGGGAAGCCCAGCGGATCAAGTTGGCCCGGGAACTTGTGAAACGGAGTACTGGAAAAACGCTCTACCTGCTCGATGAGCCAACGACCGGCCTCCATTTCGCAGATATCAAAATGCTCCTTGAGGTATTGACGAATTTTGTCGAGGCGGGCAATACGGTTCTGGTGGTTGAACACAATCTCGATGTCATCAAGACTGCGGATTGGGTGATCGATCTCGGCCCGGAAGGGGGCGAAGCGGGTGGAAAGGTGATTGGTGTGGGGACTCCCGAACATCTTGCCTCGCTACCAGATTCCTACACCGCAGCATCGCTTCTGGAAGTCTTATCCGGAAAGAGAACCGCGCCGCCTCGAAAACAAAAACCGCGATCGCGTCGGTCTGGTGCCGCGCGACCGATTCGCGTCGAAGGAGCGCGCCAACACAACCTCAAAGGCGTTGATGTCGATATTCCGCGAGATGCGATGACGGTTTGCTGTGGCGTGAGCGGGTCGGGAAAAACGTCTCTAGCGATGGATACCATCTATGCCGAAGGGCAACGGCGCTATGTCGAGAGTCTTAGCAGCTATGCACGGCAGTTTGTCTCGCAAATGCAGAAGCCTCAATTGGAGCAGATCGAGGGACTCTCGCCCGCCATCGCGATTGAGCAGCGTCATATGGGGCACACTCCGAGGTCCACCGTTGGCACCGTGACGGAACTGTACGATTACCTCCGTATCTTGATGGCGCGTCTCGGCACCCCCCACTGCCCTGCCTGCGATGTGCCCATCGGCACCCAGTCTGTCGATGAAATTATTGAACGCATTTTTGAGCGTCCGACCGGCACCCGGCTCTATTTACTTGCCCCTTTGACGATCGCAGTCGGTGAACAGTACGAAACACTTTGGGACCAGGTCCGCTCGCAAGGATACATTCGTGTCCGTGTAGATGGGCAAACCTATTCCATTGATGCTGTGCCTGCGATCGACCGGCGACGGCGACACAACGTGGAAGTTGTCATCGATCGTGTGAAAGTACAGAAATCGAGTCACGGGCGGGTTGCCGAAGGTGTTGAGGCAGCCCTCTCGCTCGGCGAGGGAACGATGCAAGTGGCGATTGTGGATGAAGCCAAGGAGGAACCGAATTGGGAAACAAAAATTCACAGCCAACACCTCGCCTGCGGTCAGTGTGGACTTAGTTTTGAGAGCTTGAGCCCGCATAATTTTTCTTTTAACAGTCCCCTCGGATGGTGTGAGTCTTGCGAAGGCCTCGGCACAGAGACCGGTGCGAACCTTACCGCCCTGCTCCGCGATGGCAAACGTACCTTAAAGCAAGGCGCGGTCGCACTCTGGCCCTCGGTCCAGCATCGCGTTTTTCGCTGGATGCTCGAGAGCCTTTCCAGGCAAACCGGGATTGCGATCGATGTGCCTTTTGAAAATCTGAGTGCCAAGGATCGCCGATTTGTGCTGCATGGGACGGGAGAGAAATGGTTCGATGTCAAGCCAACCGGAAAACAGGGGAAACAAACGCGGCCCCTCTTTCGTTTCCAGTACAAAGGACTTTACCCCGCGCTCGATGAGGCATCCCGCCTCTCAGCCCAGTTTCGTTCGCGCATGGAACACGTACTCGATGAGGTGGAATGTAGCCAATGCGGAGGAAGCCGATTGCGCGAAGATGCCGCTGCCTCAAAATTTCGCGGAAAAACCATCCATGAATATGGCCGGATGCCGCTGGGACAATTTTT
>JASMGX010000295.1 GCA_030751095.1 Pirellulales bacterium
AGCGGCAGCGCCGTGGAGGCAGGGGCGACCGGGGCGGCGGCGGGCGTGAGACCGATCGCCGTGAGGAGCTGACGGTGCTCGAGGGATTCCTGACCGAGCTGCTTGCGTGTGCGGTTTTTTTTCTTTGCTTTGCGTGCCATGGTAGGGGCCTTTCGTTACGGTGCTCTCGTTGCCGGCGATCCGCTGATCGCCACAGGAGACTAAACGCAGAGCAGTTCCGGCGCTCACGCAAAAAAAGAAAAATGCGTTTTATGCATAAAAAAAGCCCCTTCCGCAGTGGAAGGGGCTCGGGGATCGCAGGTACACCTTCAAGCATTCACGGCTCCACTCACGCAGTGAATATCGATCTGCAGTCGGGCACGCTGACGGTGCAACTGAGCAACCACCGCCGATAGCCATCGCTCGGCGTCCGCCCGGACCGACGGTGCGAACTGCTCGAGCTTGAACGTCGTGGTCAATTCGAGAAACGGATCGAGACCCATGCTGTCGCTATCGAAACGTACCGTCTCCTTGCGAATCTCCTCATACCCGGCCTGCTGCAACAACTCGGGCAATGCGCGACCGATCATGCGATTTCCCCCGCCCCGCTTTTGACCACGGGCGGCTTCGGCGAGAAACCGGACGAAACCATCATTTTCCGGAACGCAGCAAAGATCGCGATCGTCGACATCCACCACCAGCACACGACCACCGGGCCGCAGCGCATCGCCGATCGAGCGCAGTGCATCAATTGGCCGCTCGAGGTGTTGGAATAGAAAGCGGGCATAGGCAAAGTCAAATTGTCCTATATCCTTTAGCCGATACACGTCTCCCTTCCGAAAGGCAATCTTGTCGGCAATCGAGTCGGTCCGCCGTTCGCGGGCCTCGCCAAGCAAGGACTCGTTGAGATCGACACCCAACACACTGCCCCTTTGGAGTAATGTGGCGATCTGACAGGTCATCGCTCCCGCACCGCACGCCACATCCAGGACCCGGCTGTGGCGAAGGAGTCCGTGGCGGGCAAGTACGCCCTGCTCGACCTGCCAGGCGACCTCGGCCTGAAAATTAAGCCGCGCCAGTTCGCGGACATTGTCTTCAAACGTTCCATATCCGTAGGTTCCACAGTCCCTCGTCGCGTTGGAAATGGTTGCAATCATGGCCTGAACTCCTAACGTAATTTGTTTTCTGATGGGTGTCATTGTCGCATGCATGTGTCACTATTAGATGCAATTCCAAAAATTTCGAGAAAGGGTGAACCAATCTTTTTTAAATGTTCCTGATCACTCGTCTCCAACCGCATGACGCGGCGGACTTGATCGGCTTCTCCATCGGCCACAATACCCAGATCGCGAAAGCCAAGCCTTTGATAGAGACGGCAGAGCCTCGGGCGGGCCCAACAAAAACAGGCCGAGCATCCGTTTTGGACTAAACTCCGGCAGGCTGCGGTCGAAAGTTCTAAATTGAGCCAGACACCGCGATGATCGGCCGCCACAGCCAATCGATCGCAAATACCTATCTGCGCCCTGTGATATCCCTCTCCGTAGCCGGCTGCGAGTGCCCGCCGCACCGCTAGGGGCGGCTGCGTCATCCAGGAAACAAGCCCCCAGCGGATCGTGCCCACCAGACGGCCACCCGCATAAGCGGCAAAGAGGGGCAGTTGATCATCGAGACGATCTCCGAGCAGTCGGCGACGATGGTCGATGCCAGGAAGTGTATCGAAACCTAACTCCTCGACCAATATTTGATAGCGAAATTTCTGCACGTCCCTTATCTCTTTTTTGCTCGCTACTGGATGGATCAGGGGCTTGGTGGGGGCAATACAGATCATGGTATCCCTCGCTTTCGTTCTCGTGTACGTTTGCAGTTTGCTCCCTCTCTTTGCAGTGACCTAGTTCAATAACGCAAAGGCAAAACA
>JASMGX010000296.1 GCA_030751095.1 Pirellulales bacterium
CCTTGGCACCCAAAATCAGATGGTAGCCTTGAGCCGCCTCGCTGAAAGATGCAGAGACAACACCATGGATCACCAGAACAATGACTACCAGGGCGACACCGCGCGCAATAGAGAGCCCCGTCAACAGCGAAGAGAGCTTTCGCTGTTGGATGCTTCGCCAGGCAATCTTCCAGAGACTCATAATCTCACCATCAGTTCAAAGAACCGTCTGCTTCAGTTGGTGCTGTACCAGCCACTGAGGGCCTGACTTGATTGATCTCCGCAAGGTGGTCTACCCGATCAAATTGCGAGGTGACCTCCTGTGTGTGCGTAACCATCACCAGGGCAATCTCCTCTTCGGCACAGGTCTCTCGCAAAAGATCAATAATCTGCTGCTGATTGGCCGTATCCACATTAGCGGTTGGTTCGTCAGCCAAGAGAACTTTTGGCCTGTTTGCCAGTGCCCTGGCAACTGCGACCCGCTGTTGTTCACCGACAGATAATGCCATCGGGCGGTGCGTAAGTCGATGGCCCAAACCGACTCGCTTGAGCAGATCTTCCGATCTGATGGCATCACGACCGGTCCGGGTAAAAGTCATACCTAAAAGAACATTTTCCAAGGCGGTGAATGCCGGAAGAAGATTGAATGTTTGAAAAACATAACCGATTCGTTCTGCCCGGAAACGATCGCGCCCCGCTTCACTCAACTGCGTAATGTCGAGCCCCGCAATCTGAACCAGCCCGGAATCGGGACGGCTGATCCCCGCAATGATCTGGAGTAAGGTCGTCTTGCCACTACCACTGCGACCGACCAAAACCATTTGCTCACCGGCTGCCACATGAAATTCCGGAATCTCCAAAATAGGCAATTGGCTACCATCCGGCTCGACGTATGCCTTGCAGACATTCTGGAGGCGTAGCATTGAAAACACCTAATGACAACGGGTAAAACAGTACGAGCAAAAAGGACGGGGCTACAATTTGATAATAACGGTTCAAAGAGAGCAGTAAAAGTCCAAACCATCCCCAAGGGACATGCCGTGCTGCTATCGGGCTATTCTTTCCCGGACGCTAGTGGGCCGTTTGCTTCCTGCGAGAACGCAATATTGTCTCTTTACTCTCCAAACGCTCTGCCAGTTTGCGGGCCGACGAACTCAAAGGAACCTGGACCAGTTCCCCCGGTTTTATCCAACGAGTTTCTGTTTGTGCTGTTTTGTCACTCCGTGGAGACACTAGCTCTGCAGAAAAACAATGAAGCGTGATTCGAAAACGAGTAACACCGTGCTTTATCGTCATCAGATGTGGACCGACACAGACCTTCAGGCCGGTCAATTCACAAACTCCACGGACCAGTTCGTTGCCCATATGCCGCTTGTCGACGGATGTGACCGGCACGCGCGGGAAATCCCAAAGGCCTTCCCAGCGCTCTTTAGAACCGCATTGGCGGATCAGGATCTGGCCTCGATGGCGGATGACGACAGCGGCTTCATTCACTTTTTCGAAAGACATTTTCTGTTTGAGAACAGGTAGTTGCTGTTGGAGCTTTTTTGCATTCGCCAGACAAAGATCCGCTACCGGACAGGCATCACATGATGGAAATTTAGGAGTACAAATCAGGCTCCCCAACTCCATGAGTGCCTGATTGAAAAGGCCAACCTCTTTTCGAGGCAAGAGTTGATCGGAAAAAGACCACATTAAATTCTGAATTTTGGTCGAACCAACATCTTCGGTAATCGCCAGAAGTCTGGCAACGAGACGAATCGTATTGGCCTCCAAAATCGGCTCACGGGCGCCAAACGCAATGGAAAGAATGGCACCGGCGGTATACGGCCCGATACCGGGCAGGCCGCGCAAAAGATCCGCCTCGCGTGGTATCTTTCCGCGGTGCTCCG
>JASMGX010000297.1 GCA_030751095.1 Pirellulales bacterium
CACGGCGAAGTTCTCAAAGCGAGAGGGCAAGTAACCAAAATTGAGACAATACCCATTTCTCTCGATTTGCGCAGGCGTTTTGGAATGGCCCAAATCTACCGATGCACTCTACGCTTAGGCAGCGAACAAATCCCGGCAATCCTCTATACCCGAACCGTTCCCAGCAAACTGCCTCGAGACAAACCTCTCGATGAACGCATCGGCATGACCGGCATCTTTCTCAAACGAGAGACCAGTACGCCCAATGGGGTCAAACTCGTATTCACCGCCGACCGCCTCGCATGGTATCCCGATTCGTTCCTCGGCGATCTGGGCATGGATTGCAGCCTTCTCGATACCATTGAAAACGGCCAGCCACTGCGACCGGCTGAAAATGAGGCGTTTTATCAAGTACTTCTAGCGGCCAAAAAGGCGGGAGCAGGAGAGTTGGCACGGCATGCCTACAACAATCTTGTATTCAAGGTGCGGCAGTGGGCAGAGGAAAAAAAGAAATTGGAAGCACAAATCGAGCAACTCTCCACCCCAAGTCAGGACGGACCGGACAAGAATCTGCTCGCAAAAGTTCAATTGGCCCAAAGGCTGGCAACGGCCCGCCTCAATTACACCAAAAACAATGCGGCAAACACCTTTGTACCGCTCGTAGAAACCCCCACCGATTTCAATGGCAAACTTGTCATGCTCCGTGGGACAGCCTACCGGATCGTGAAGGTGAGAATTACCGATCCGGAAATCATCGAACAATTGGGGCAGAATGACTATTACCAGATCGACATGATGGTCAATCTTGAACACAAGGTCAAACTGGTCACCGTCGCCAGCCCCGATAGTCCTGCCGCCGAAAAAATAATCTGGCGGCATCCTGCAACGTTCTGTGCCCTGAGTTTACCGGAAGGGATGCCGACTGGAAATAAACTTTCCGAACCAATCCGAGTCGCTGGCTTCTACTTCAAAAACTGGCGATATGAAACATCGGAGATGAAAGATGGATATGCGGCGAGACGAACGGCACCGATGCTCATTGGGCAGGAGCCGGTTTGGGACACCCGCAAGGTGAGCGGGCTGAGCAGCTATGCGGGGATGATTGCTGGCGGTCTCTTTATTGTCGCATTGATCGGCATCTGGGCAGGCGTATGGTGGACGAACCGAAGCGATAACGCCAAAAACAAAGCGGTCCGCGACAAGGTATTCGCCTCGCGCGAGGAGCCCGCATTCGATGGGGCAAACTTAGAGGCCACCGGATGCGATTTTTCCCAAATCGAATCGCTGGAGCCTCATCATGAACCGACCGACGAGGAACCGGCCGCCGGTGATCGGGGACCTGCATAGCGCAAAAAACAGCATGCGCCGATGACCGTCCCTCGCAGAGGAGACCACCGCCCGAATCCGATACGATTCGGTTTTGCGGTACAGTGGAAGAAATGTTGACGAGGCAACCCGCAAGCGAGATAATGATTTTGATGGGCCACGTGCAGGGGACATGGCCCCGCCGCGAGCTGTTTGGCGACAAAAGGACTTTTGCGGCAAGGCGACCGGACACAAGAGCAGAGGATGTGGATCGTATGACAATCCCGAAAAACTCGCAAAGTGGCTTTACGCTTGTTGAACTTTTGATCGTGATCGCCGTGATTGGGACGCTCGTGGCGATGCTCATGCCCGCCATCAATTCGGCGAGAGAACGGGGCCGCCAGACCGTGTGCGCCTCACGGATGCAGCAGATTGGCATCGCCCTGACAAAAGCGAATGCCAACAAACGCGGCAAGATGCGGACGGTGGATGGTACGCCTATGAACATCCTCGACCCCACACTGCTTCAGCCCGATCCGCAAGGCACCGAGCAATGGCAAAAAGACGGAACACTCTCGGCAGA
>JASMGX010000298.1 GCA_030751095.1 Pirellulales bacterium
AAAACTCGGTCGTTGTAGAAATTCAGGGCATGCAGAGCGTGTCCGAGCGGGCCCACATCCCATCCCCCTCGTTGTCCTCGCACCAACAAGGTAGCCAGATAATCCATTGCCTTCACCATTTTAGGATTGATCAGCTCCTCATCGCTCAAAGAAAAAGCGAGCCATTCAGAAATGTGTCCCGTCGTCAGCAAACGGCGAGCTTTATCGGGCGATGCACCACGTCCGGTAAAAAATCGCGTGCTAAAACTTCCATCCGGATTCTGCATCTTGAACGTATATTTTTGGTATTCCTGCACATAGATTTTTGCACGTTGATACTGACCTTCGATTGCCTTCCCTTTATGCTCACAGCGATTCACCGCATAGGAGAGCCCAAAGAGGCGGTGCGTTCCCCCGCAAGCGGCACCAATAATTGGCTGTCGCATCTCTTCTTGAACCAGACGGGACACGCTCCACTTGCCACCACGATCATCTCTCCAGGTCTCGTCGAGATCCAAATAGTGTGACAAACCAATGAGCTTGAACGTCAATTCCGCACCGGCGCGGCAGGTCTCCTGCTCACGCCCCACGAGATCCGCAACTGTAAAGTCTTTTCCGTCGATCTTCATGGGGTAACTTGTATGGACACGCGATTGGGCAAGCATCGCCATAAATTGTCCTTCATGCCCCTGATTCCCCGGCCCCAGACGACCATAAATACGATTGTTGTTAAGGTAGAACAGTCGCACACCACGGCAGGGATTGTTGTAGCAGATCCAACCGATTGCACTGGCCTGTTTTCCGGCCTGATCAATCCGTACCTTTTTTTCAACACCGTACCCGATGAAGGAGTGCATGACCGACCAAGCGCTCTTCTCCCGGACACTGATTGTCTGATTGCGGTACATTTCAATTGCCTGCTTTATTTTGGACTCCAACGCTATCAGCTCTGGACTCTGTTGCACTTCGGCATCTGTAGATTCGGGCGGGAACGTAATTTTTTCATCTGTTTTGTTCGTTTTCTTTGCCAAACGGGCCGTCCCGTTTTGCGACTTTTCACCATCTTGATGGCTTGTCTTTATCAAATCGTTTTTTGTAACAGATGACTGCGTGGACGATGACTGCGAGGACGATGACTGTGAGGATATTGCCGGACCCGACAGGGACTCAGAAGCCATTGGAGCTTTGTTGGTTGCAGCGGACTGCCGTACTGCCACCAGCAGTGTAGATGCGGATGGGGCAATGATTAGATCGCGCTTCTGGACCTTGCGGTCCAGCGTGTCCTTCGATGGAGTGTCCTTCGATGGCACTGTGACGCCTAACTCCCGAAACGATCCGTTAGAATCCCAACGGATGGAACGATGGCTCCCATCCGTTGAAAGACCCGGCAATGCTGTCAGCGACAAGCGGGTGGATATTTTTTCGGGCCGCTTCTGGTTTCCAAATCCATCCTGTTTGGCTCGGTGTGCGTGGAGGCTCGATTGCTCGGTAACCTTCGGCTCGGGATGCACTTTGGCACGCTCGATCGTACCGCTTCCTTCAGAAATACGGGCATTCTCAGCGGTCGCATTCGAAACGCTCACCTTAGAGACATCTTGTTGGGCTTTATCTTGGTGGGCTAAAGGCGCTGCATCGGCCTTAGCCATATGTAACGCTTCCTGCAAGCCTCCCAATCCACCAACGGGTCCAGAAAGGGGCTCGAGATATTGGGCAACGACAGCTCCACCGACAAACGCAAAAGTGGCAAGGAACGATTTGATAAGTTTCTGTTGCTTCATGTCTGCCACAACCAGTATTTGTACGCAAAATCTATGGGACGAAAAGCCACAAACCAACGCTGTTATTGGCTTTT
>JASMGX010000299.1 GCA_030751095.1 Pirellulales bacterium
GTATCCGCACTTTAATGATTGCCTGCAGATCTCCTTCTGAAAGGTCCGGATTGCCATTTTGCATGCGATGGCAGAGCACACAATCTCCATCGGCATACACGGGCTGGTAATAGTGATATTCAGCGATCTCGCGATCCGCGATCGCCCCCTGACCATCCTCAATCTCCCGAACGACAATTTGTTCCCGTTCGGCATAGGCAAGCGACTCGTCCTCTTCACCCTCATCCGCCGGCGCCCTTCTTCTCCAACGTTCGAGCAATTCTTCCTCAAACGCATCCCGAGGCTTTTGGTCGACATCCGGATTGTTCGCATCAGGGCGAATCACATCCCAGTCGTAATCATCTTGATCAAACGAATTGATGAGCTTGTCTACGACCGGAAGAAAATCCTTGTTTGTCTCCAACTCCTTCCAGTGACGCATCATGATGGGATGCACCAGGAGACGACCAATTTCTGGATTTCGCTCATAGACAATCTCTTTGGTCCGTTCGCCATACAACAAGAAACTGCCCATGATCAGAAGCAGCAGACTTGTGCCAAAAAGGAATCGGCACTTCCGCTCCAGATTCGATTCACCAAATATGCGTTTGAAAGAACGGTAGGACACAGATCCATTCGTAATTAAGGGACTTGGCACATTACCGTGGCCAAACAGCAGTACGTCATGAGAAAACCCACTTTATTCTATGCGTTAGGCAGGCGGGTATCCAAGATCAAAGAACGTGCATGCCGCCTTTTCCGGAGACGACAACAAACTGTATTACTTCGTTGAATCCTCGACCGGGCCGGTATGTACCGGCTTTTGGGCAGCCGCACGGTTTTTCTTAGATTCTTTCACATCCGTTTCGATCGGTTGCGGAGTGATGAAGAGTCTGACTCTGGTCCCCTTAGGGGGAATGTTGTCCGTAAAAGCTTCAAAGCCGAGCGAGCTATTCTCAGAGCTGCTCTGCACCGGAAGATCGAGAGTTGCTGTGGGAAAGTTGGAAACGCAAACAAAGTCGCCAGTCCGATCCGCAACATAAACTTCCTCGCCCGTATTTGGTTCTTGAACGATGTGACTTCCGCCAAAGACCCACTCGTGGGCCAAGGGGCCCCCTACGATGAGCAATTGCTCAATCTGCTTTCCTTCCGGGCTCGGGCGCGTGAGAAAATCGCGGTTTGCGGAAATCTCGGCGGCTCGGTCGGGCAGGACCGGCTCCCAGCGGGCCCGCATACGGCCATCGATAACGACATCGCTCTGCTGCTGAGACAATTCCTTAGCACGCTCGATCAAGTCGCCATGTTCGGACTTGCTGCGAAGTGCCGGGCTGAACTGGAAACGATAAAACTTTTTTGGTGGATCTCGAGTTGGATCGAGCGCTTTCGGATCTGTTAGGATTACCAACTGTTCTATCTGTTTGCCTGCCCGGCTCGGCCGCGTCACCATATTGCCATTCTTGCGCACGAACGGTGCTATCGCAGGAGGCACTGGTATCCAGCGAGCCCGCGGTTCACCATCAAGGACAAGAACATCCTCCGTGGATTTGTTCGCTATTTCGATTAACTTCTGGTCATCCTCGAAATTGAGCAGAGCCGCGCGATCGATCCGTCGGACAAATTCCTGACCCTGTGCTTCGTGTCGCACACCTTCCTCATCCCACCAGAGGACGAGTATCTCTACAACAGAACCGGTGGCAGGCTGATACTCGGGCCCATACGTAACCGGTGTCCCCTGCTGGCCACCAACGGCCAACAGGCCGGCATG
>JASMGX010000029.1:0-14741 GCA_030751095.1 Pirellulales bacterium
GTGGAGAATGTTGGGGGTTTCGCCAATGGCGAGCAGTAGTTGGGCATCGGAGGGTAGTGGAGGATGCTCCAATTCATCCAGATGAAATCGTCTTCGGGCTAGTTCCCGTCCGCTCTGGTGAACAACCACCGATAGCTCACCATCGCTGCGGCCAATTTTGCAATAAAGCTCTGCTTCGGCAGCACTGGCCGTAGAATAATCCTTCGCGGAGAGTACGGCAGTGGTCGTGCTTGGCACTCCATCACCATCCGGTACGGTGAGGTCGATAGTGATCGCCTCCCCCCTCCCCTCACAGTCGAGTGACACAAAAACAGGGATCCAATAGCCGATTTTGTAATGTCCGGAAAAACCAAGCGAGACATCGGTAATTGTCGCAACGACTTCGGCGCCCACCGTTGCCGGGAGCAACAGCCCGCAAAGCATGACTGCCGTTAGCCAACCTTTATTTATGAAAACGCGCATTGTCCCGATCATGGTTTCTCCGCATCGCGGCAGGAGCAGATCAGACTGCCGCAACCGGGGCACCCCGAGCCATATTTGTCTCGGATCGCAGTACTCAAATCGACGCCGGCGATGTTTGCAATCGTTGTCAGCCAGGCAAACACATCGGCGAACTCCTCACATTGTTCTTCGCGGGATCCGCCTCGCAACGATGATGCGAGTTCACCAATCTCTTCAACGAGCCACATGAAGGTGCCGTCGATGCCTCTCGCAATATCCTTTTCGTAGTACATTTCCCGAATCAAGTTTTGAAACTCGGCGAGCGTTATTTCTCCAGAATCTTCCCGGCGGCTCGTCCTCTCCGAATCGGTACTGCTCATTTCTTGAATCTTCCTGCGATTTGTCTTGTTGGAGTGTGGCTCGTTCGATGTTCCAATGCCAACACCAGCATGTTTTGTTTTTAATCCGCCGACAACACGGACAGATGGAAAAGACAGGGATAGCTCGAGGGCCAACGGGCTCAAACAAAATCCGGTCGATGAATCATTTCTCTAGTTCCGCAATACCTCACTTGAAATCCAGCCCCTGTAGTTTAAGCCATATAGAACTTGACCACCAGCGAACGATGAGATGCTCCGGGGCCCGATCAGTGAAAATTCGTACTGCAAAGCAGATGCTGCGGGGCAAGGTTTGCTCGTTACGATGGGGCAGTGGCCATTGAGGTTAGTTGTGTCAGGGATCGGTTCTGTTCTTTCTCCAGAAATGCCCTGCCCAACTTCACGTTCACATGATCCCAGGGGAGGCGATCTGAGATTTCAAACGGGGTGTGGATCGCTATATCGGGATCGATCCCCGCCTCGGAGAGGGCGTTCCACCAGCGGGTGCTGTCAAAATGTTCTTGCCAACTATCCATGCGGCTTCCGTTGCGCCAAGCGATCTCAATCGCGCGGGCCATCCGCCGGTCACCTCGACTCAACGCTCCTTCCAATAGGCTGTTTTCAATATCGTGACACTTCACCTGGACAGATCGCATCCGTCGTCGCTGGTGTAAATGGTGATGGGCCCATTGGAAATACTCCCGTCGCTGCATGGCGTTCCATTGATACGGCGTGTGTGCCTTGGGAACAAAATTGGAGATGCTGGCAGTTACCTTGGCAAATCGGCCGGTCACCTCTTTTCCGATACGGGCAATGGTTTCTGCCATCTCAATGATGCCATCGAGATCCACCTCTCGCTCTCCGGGCAAGCCACACATAAAATAGAGTTTGACTCGCTGGTATCCATTTTCAAAAGCGACGCGACAACCATCGTAAAGATCCTGGTTTTTTATCTTTTTCCGAATTTGTTCACGCATGTCATCTCTTGCTACCTCTGGAGCCAGCGTCAGGCTGCTACGGCGTCGCGTGGGGATCAATTGTGCCACGGTTTTGAGTTGATCGTTCACTCGAAGACTCGGCACTCCAATATTCACTCCCAGGGGCTGGAAAACTTCCTGCAATCGCAACGCCAGTTCCTCGAAGTGTGGATAATCGCTGGTCGAAAGAGAGAGCAAGGAAATTTCGTTGTAGCCGGTGTTCTGATACGATTCCAAGGCGGCTTTGACGATCGTATCGACGCTTCGGAAACGGAGAGGTCTCTTGATGACGCTGCTCTGACAAAATCGACACTGCCAGGGGCATCCTCGCATGATCTCGATTGCAATTCGATCGTGGATGCATTCCGAAAACGGCACGACCGGCCGGACCGGCAGCGGGTGCGTCTCCAGGTCCGAGACGATGGCAGGCTCGATGGTTTCAGGGACTTCCGTGCGGATCCGGTTGAGGGTGGCATACCGGCCATCGTCCAAGTATTCCGGTTCATAAAATCGCGGAGCGTAGGCAAAGGGGAGTTGCGCTGCTAAACGCGAGAGCATCTCAGCCCGCTCCCTCTGCCCTTCTTGACCTGCGGCAAACTGCCCTGCCTTGCGACAACGTTCCCGCAATTGTAGCCACGTGTCACAAATCAGTGGCAGGGAAGGTTCTCCATCACCAACAACCGCTAAATCAATGAAAGGCGCGATCGGTTCGGGATTCTGGGTGCAGGGACCACCTACCACGACGAGAGGGTCCGCCATCGTCCTTTGGTCGGCATGGATCGGGATGCGACCAAGGTCAAGAATCGTCAGCATATTTGTGTAGCAGGCTTCGTATTGCAGCGTCACACCGAGTAGATCGAATTCGCAGAGAGGCGTAAAAGACTCCAGGCTGTAGAGTGGTACATTCTCTCGTCGCAAAGCATTTTCCATATCGATCCATGGTGCAAAAACTCTTTCACATGCCCAACCTTCTTTTTCATTCATTAGTGAATAAAGAAGTTGCAATCCATGATGGCTCATGCCGATGGCATAGGTATCCGGAAAGGCCAAGCAGAGTTTGCCGCGCACAGATGCAGGATCTTTGCGGACACTATTGACTTCTCCGCCAAGATACTGAATCGGCATCTGCACGTGCGGCAGTATGTGGGTCGCCAAATGCGTCTTGAGGGTCTCTCCTCGTTTCACAGCCAAGATCCTGTTTGTTCGCTTTAGAGAATGGCAGTCATCGATTATGCCAGATTGCAGCAGGACTATGTAGGGTAGTTTGTATTCAAAGGTGTGGTCCTTGGCGGTTTAATGTTGTAATGGGTTCGGGAACGATATGCGTGCCAAAGAAGTACCAATACGATTTGGACACCGCGCAGTGGAACCGTTTATCGATTGCTGTAAATGTTCCGACTCTACCAGTATGTCTCCTTCGGGAGACGGACTTGAGGTCTGACTCGGTTATGCTAACTTGAATATCCCGATAGTGGTAACAGATCGTTTGCAATAGGCACGAGGAGTTGGGAAATGGATATGCATCAATTGACGAGGGAGCTCCAGGTCCACAATGACTCGAAAATAGTAATGCTCGTTGCCGATGGATTGGGAGGACTGCCCCAGCAGCCCGGTGGGCTGACAGAGTTGGAGACAGCCCGCACACCCAACTTGGACCGGTTGGCGGAACTTGGAATTTCGGGTGGCAGTATTCCGGTGAAGCCGGGAATCAGTCCGGGAAGTGGGCCGGGGCATTTGGGGCTTTTTGGCTACGATCCGTTGCACTATCTGATCGGTCGCGGAGCACTTGAGGCGACAGGGATCGGATTCCTTCTGACCGATCAGGATGTCGCGATACGTTGCAATTTCTGTACGCTTGATGCTGAGGGCAAGATTACAGATCGTCGGGCCGGCCGAATTCCCACAGAGCAGAGTGCCCCGCTTGCAATGCGGCTCCGCGACATTTCTTTATCAGGTGTGGAGGTCTTTGTTGAGCCGGTCAAAGAACATCGGTTTGTGGTTGTTTTTCGGGGCAACGATTTGGGTGGAAATGTCAAGGATACCGACCCACAGACAACAGGTGTTCCCCTGCTCGAACCGGTTCCAATTTCTCCAGAGAGCGCACGCACGGCGGAGTTGGCAGCAGACTTTGCGCATCAGGGAGCAATGCTGCTTGCCGACCAGGAGAAAGCCAATGCCTTTTCCATGCGTGGGTTTTCGGCCAAGCCCCAATTGCCCTCCTACCAAGAGGTCTATGGCCTTCGTGCTGCGGCCATTGCGGTGTATCCCATGTATAAAGGCTTGGCAAAGCTGGTTGGGATGGACATTGTCGGAGAGGCCAAGTCACTCGAAGAGCAGATTCAAGTCATTCGTGATTGTTGGGATGATTACGATTTCTTTTTTGTGCACTTCAAGTACACCGACAGCACTGGTGAGGATGGTGACTTTGATGCCAAGGTGCAACGGATTGAAGAATTTGATGCCGCGATTCCCAGCGTGATGGAACTCAAACCGACCGTAACGGTTGTCACAGGAGATCATAGCACTCCCAGTTTTCTTAAAGCGCATAGTTGGCATGCTGTGCCAACATTAATCGTTGCGGATGCCTGTCGCACCGATGCCTGCAAAAAATTTGGTGAGACAGAATCTCTCCGCGGAGGGCTCGGTCAGTTCGAGGCAAAATATCTGATGCTCTTGGCCCTGGCAAATGCGGACCGCCTGAATAAGTATGGGGCCTGAAGTCGCAAGCGAACGCGGGCCTAGCACTCGTTGTCTTTAGCGGTCTTTGTCTTTAGCGGGCAAGAGGCGGGCATCGAGCCAGTTTGCACGATCCATTTCATCTCCCCTCTCGGCATAGTCGACCATGAGGCTCAGCCCTCGAATGCCGCTGAGGTCGATAGATATCGGTGTGGTCCCGTCGCCACCACGGATGATGTCACTTTGGTAGCGGAGTTGCCATTTTCCGGATCCATCGTCAACGTAGAGGCGAAAGACGACACTGCCACGATTCCCCGCGGAGTCGTCGATTCCGAGTGTTGCATCAAAACGTTGATAAGGCTCTTCAAATTGGTAGGTGAGGCTGGCCAAGCTATGCATGCCAATCCCCTTTTCATAGAGCGTGCCACCACTGCGCAGGCGGGTACCCATCACATTGTGGTCTGATCGATACGGCCAGGCGACGGAGAGATACGGCCGGTGACGATAATCGGCAGGTTCAAGATCCGAGAGATACACAACGTGCGAAGTGGACGATTGGAGTCCAAGCAGGTTTGCAGCTCCAGCATCCGTGCGGTAGTGCGTTTGTAGTGCAAGACCGCTTGGCGTTTTCAGCTGAACTTTTTCGGCATCACCCTTCCAGTCACTAGCGATGATCCGGCTGCCATCTGCTAGATGGACCATCAACAGACGATCCTGCTGCTTCGGTCGGTCGAGGAGTGCCGGATTCAAGGCGATAGCTAGGATGTTTTTTCGGGGTACAGAGATCGTATTGCCTGAGGCGATTTGCAGAGCCAATTCGGTGGTGGATAAGCCACCGATGGTACCTTGTAGCTCATCTCCGTTTTTCAAGAGGACCGTGTCTGCCGATCGCTCTGTTGTGCGCAGGCGGTCGATGATCTGGTCCCGCTGCTGTACATCCGGGGGCAGGCGAAAAACAATTCCCTCCAGAACCGAGAGAGGCAACTCGATTTGTTCACCCAGGCTCGTGGAATCAAAAATGACCTGTTCGCCCACAATGTTCAGAGGTTCGAAACTCTCGTCGACAGCCAGAACGTTTCCGTCCGAAAGATACAGGAGAGCACCGCTTGGGGTCTTTGCCGGTTCTCCCCAGCGGATCAATTGATCCATGGTCCAATCGCGAGTTTTTCCGTCGATTTCAAATAACCAGCTTCCATCGGCTTCGCATCGCAAGAGTTTTGCCCCAGAGCGATCTCCGTCGACTGCGATTAAGGTCTCTGCCTCACCGCGTGCTAGGGACGCGGGCAGTAACAGGGTAAGACCTACCACCCAGAGTCGCCATCGGGATCTGTCGTGGTGTTGGGACATAAAAATTCGTATTGGGATTTAAGAAATTTATCGTTGGAAGATCGGGAGTGTGTTGTTCGGTAACTGCAAAATAAGCAGTGCCATCGCCGTTGCATATTCCGGACAAATCGAACTTATCCAATGTCCCTCTCTTTGTTGTGCGGCAGTCAACTCATCTCGGACTGCAGGATACCAGGATGCCCAATACTGTTCGCCAGCATGCCACATCGCCTGGATTGCATAATAGTGGCCGTAATAATAGTGGCTGGTTCGCCCCATCTGGCGGCCACGAGGAAGATATCGCAGCAGGTATTTCAGGCCCCGGGTGATCGCCGCATCGTCGTACACTCCAGCACTGTATAGCGCTACAATGCCGGCAGCCGACCGAGGAAACGCACTGGGCCCGCCTGTGAGCATGTAGCGAAAACCACCATCGGCATTCTGACTGTTTTTTACATACGCAATGCTTTTATCAATCGTTTCGTTTGGCACGTGCAGGCCGGTATTGCGGGCTGCACGTAATGCCATCACCTCGCATACGGTGACGGAAATGTCCGCATCGGTAGGCTGGGGTTGGTAACGCCATCCCCCTTCAGAGTTTTGTGTCGTTACAATGATCCGTATTGCCGCAGTAAGTTTTTTGCGCAGCTCTTCGTTCTGAGACATGCCATAACATTGCGCTAAAAAGAGTGTGGCAAAGCCGTGACCGTACATTGGTCCGTGGCTGCTGGCAGGCGCATCGCAAATGAAACCGTTGTCGTGCGTGTTGGCGAGAAGATAGGCGACACATTTTCGCAGGTGTTCGCCATAAGGACCGCGTCCCGGGGTGCTGCCGCTGGCCATCATCGCCATACCGGCTAGTGCACAAACCGCCACGTTGCGGCGATAGCCACTTGGCCCAAAAGCACCATCTTTTTCTTGTCTGGCAGCGAGGTAGTGCAGCCCTTTTCGGATCGCCCCGTCGGTCCGGACCGTGATCAGTTCGGTCGCCGATTTTTCTGGATCTGCCGCCGAAAATGCCAGTTTGGTTGAAAAAACAGTAGCACCGCCCGCAGCGACGGAACCGGCCAAAAAATGTCGTCGTGATAGATGCTGGGGCATAGATAGTGTCGATTATTTGAGCGCGTTTTGGTCGTCGGCCTCTTCAGCCAGACGGCGAAAATATTTTTCAACAGCGACACCGTGGCCCGGCATGACCTGATCGGCAGACAATTGTCTTAATCGTTCGCGATCTTTTTCGGGCAGGTGCCCCCAGATCTCTTTGACGACTTCGGTCAATTCCACCAGATTGACTTGAGGCGTCGCCTTCCCCAGTCGTTTTGCGCTGTCGCGAGATGGTTTGTCTTTTTGATGCCCTTCCTTTGATTCTCCTTGTTGCTCCGCCGGTTGTTTGACCTGGGAGCGACTGCTTGCTTGTTGTTGCGTTTGCTGCGCACTGCTCGAACTGCTCGATGAGGATTGTTGTTGGGCTTGTTTGTCCAAGAGTTCAATCAGTATTTTTAATTCCCGGACAATTTGCTCCTGGAGCGGACCCGTTTGCGGATTGCCATCTGCTTCCGGTTGTCGTAGGAACGTTTCTACGAGTCGCATTTTTTCGCCGATGTGTGTAACTGGATCGTTGTTACCGTCCGGATCTTTTTCCGGCTCCGTTGTACGGGTCTCGGAGTCGCTATCCTCTGTGGCAGGCTTTAAGTCGGGAAGCAAGTCGTCAGGCAATACGTTGCGAATCGGTTTTTCTTCGTTGGGGCTGCCGTCCGGTGTTTCTTCCCCGCGAAGTTGTCCTCCGAGATTACTCAAGAGAATCATTGCCGCTAGGTGAGCGGTGATCCAACAGCCTGTATTCCGATTTAACACGATCTCGTTCATTTCTTTTGCATTCTTGCCAGTGTGGCGGTGCCAGTCGTACCTCTTTGTTCTCCAAATCAGCGATCGTCCTCGGGGGCCAGTTGGTCTTCCTCGTTTGGCTCTGATTCCTCCAAACGGAGGAGGTTGAATGTCGATTGTGCCAGTTCACCCTGCTCCTCAGCGAGGCCCACGCGTTCGGTGAGCAGGGGCTCCACTTCGCGTACACTTGATTCGAGTGTATCAATCTCAGCCTGATTGCTTAAAACCCTTTGGTTCAAATCTTCCTGGAGGAGTTTGAGGAGTTTGATTTCCGCAACCGATCGCTGCGCGGGCTGCTGGTTCTGCTGTTGTTTGCCTCCCCCCTGCCCTCCCCCGTCGCCACCGCCTTTATTTCCCTTCGCATCATTATTTTCATTTTTGGCAAGAGCCTGACGCATCAACTCTAATTTTCGAATCGCCAACTGCTGTGTGCGCTGCGTCGTTTTGTCGGTACGAAAGGAAATTAGGGATTCCGCTGCCTGCCGCATTTTAGCGGCTACACTTTCGAATGCCCGCTGAAAAACTTCCGCAGCAGCAAGTTCCTCGCCGAGGGCCGAAGTATCTTTTACGAGTTGTATCTGCTGTTGTGAGAGTTCGACCGCGCGCGCTTTCTCAGAACGGCTTAACTGTTGCAGCTCATTACGCTGCTGATCCAATTCGAGAGTCTGCGTCTGCAGCGCCCTTTCTCTGTCTGCCAGCGAGCGGAGTCGGCCTGGGAGTTGGGCCATTTGTTCGTCGAGCAACTCCGCTTCCGCCTGTTGACGGGTTTTGGCTAGTTGCTTGCGAGCGCGTTCGAGCTTCTTTTGGGCCGCGGCGGACTGCTGCTGGGCAGATTGTCTATTCCCATTTTGGGCCGACTGGCCAGATTGCTCGACATTTTTGGCGGCTCCCGCTACGCTCTCGGATGCCTGTTCGGCTTGCAATCGCTTCAGTTGGCTTGCCAGTGATTTCATTTTCGATTCGAGCTGATCGCGGTTTTGCGATAAGCGATCGAGTTGTTGTTTGCGAGCGTTGGCCTCGTTTTGGTTCAGCGCCTGTTCGAGTTTCTTTTTAAGGTTTGCATGATTCCTGGCTAATTCCGCGAGTTGTGCTTCGGCCTCGCGTAGCTTTTTAACGAGTTTTGCGATTTCCGGTTCGCCGCGATTTTGCAGGATGTCGATCATTTCTGCGAGTTGTTTGCCTGCCTCCTGCTGGCGCGAGAGTGCTTGACCCATTTGATTGTTCTCGACGTTTTGGCTGGCCGACCGCATTTGATTTCCGATTCCCGCCTCGTGGGCGTGCTTGATGGAACTCGCAATCGAGGCAGCCGAAACGGGATCGGTCTGGCCGAGTTCTTTTTCGGTCTGCTGCATTTCTTTGAGCATCTGATCCACATTGCGGGCCAGGTCCTGCTGCCGTGCAGCAATCTTTTTCAAATCCGCTCGTTGTTGTGGCTTAAGGTCGGCCCGATCCTTTCCAAGCGTTTTGTTTCCCGTTGTCTCCGTCTGATCGCGAATGGTCTGCTGCTGATTTTCCAGGGATGCAAGGTCGCGGACAATGCGGCGATATTGGTCCCACTGCCGCAGATTATCTAGCGACTGTTCGAGGGCGGCGATGGCCTGTTCTTGATGTTCAGCAGCATTGTTTAGGGCAGCTTTTGCCTTCGTCCGTGACGCATTGATTCGTTCGGAGTTTCCGGTCGGATCTTCCTTTGCCGGGTCGGATTGTTCATCCTCAGACAAATCGGTTTGCAAAAATTTGCGGGCCGTCGTCAATTCCTGCTCGACAGCATCCAGATGGTTCGCTTCAACGTGTTTTAGCAATTGCCCAAGCGATTCGAGTTGGTCGGCCATCTTGGGCTGATCTATTTTGTTGTTTTTCAATTCTCCGAGAAGTGAATCTGCCTTTCGTAGGACGCTCTCGTTGTTTCCGGTGAGGGCCTGTCGTACCTCGCGCTCTGTGAATTCAATTCCACGTAATTTGTGTAATTCGCTTTCTTCGAGTTGGCCAAGTTCATCCAGTTGGATTTGGAGGCCGCGGGTATCGGTGTGGGAATTTTTTTCTCGTGCTACCACACGCGAGAGTTCTGCAAGCAAAGCTCTTTGATGGGTTGCCAACTGCTGGGCAAGCTCCTCTTTAGTGACAATAGTAATCGTATGGATCGGTTCACTCTTGCCCTCGGCAGGCTGGTAGTCGTGTGCGGCAGCGTAGAACGAAATCTCTGTTCCAGCAGATAGATCGAGCGGTGCCAGATCCCACTGGTATTGCTCAAGGCGGCGATCCCCTTTCGCCATATGTGCATTGAGAGCTTCTGCGGAAAGCTGAGGTGCACGATCGGGGCCTCGAAAAAGCGGTATCGATTGTTCGCCCGATTCCGATTGATCACTGCGGGTATAGCGAAGCAGAATATCTCGGATTGCCAGTCCGTCCTTAACGAACACGCGGACAGGCAGCATTGCATCAGAGCTGGCCTGCGACTGCGGAATGGGGCTCTCGATGCTAACTGTTGGCGGGTCGTCCGAAATTGCTTGCACTTGCCACTGATCGTTTCCGTCTCCTTCAATGCCATGCTCATCCACCAAGTTGAGGGAGTAGGTGCCCGATTTTCTCAGTGTCCAGAACTCCGTCGATTCACTCGGAAAACGAATTTGCAGTCCATCGATAACAAACGGTTTTGAATCGCCAGTTTCCGTTTTGAGCGTTGCCGATTTGACGCTCTTGTTTGTATTGCCACTTAACTGAACCGTACTCCCCGCAAGTCCCACAATCGATCCTGTGCTTGCAGTTGTCGGCCATCCTGCATAGTCGGGGGGTCGGACCGAAACCTGGAGGGATTCAATGCGAGGCGGGGTGACAACCATCAGAGATTGCCAGGGCGTTTCGTCATCTCCTCCAACCGCGCGATACAAAAATGATTGCTTGACATTATTACGTTGGGCCACCATGATTCCGTCGACAAAATGCATCGGATCGCGAAACGACCGTATTCCCTGTTCGTCTTCAAATCGATATTCGATAAAGACATCTTCCGGAAGTGCGCCTTTTTCATCATCGACTTCCACCTCAAAGAGGCCACCGACGGGAATGTGGGTGGGAGCATTACGAAAAGAGAGTTGATTGATTTTAGGCCAGGCAGTATCTCCAAAGGGATTCGTCAGCCTCGCGAGCGCGATTCCGGAGCCGGTCGGGATAGAGAAGGCAATGAGTAGTACGATTCCCAGAGTACCCAGTGCAGCAAGACTCGCCGTTACTGCTGGACGGTAGCACACCACTTCGCCAAGAGGAACCTCCGCCAACTCTCCGGTAACTTCTTTAATCACAGCCTGTCGCATGGCGGCCGATCCTGCCAGTCGGTCATCTTTTTGCTGGTGGGAAAACTCAACGGCACTGGCAACTTTGTTCTGAAATAAGGGAAAGCGATCCTGAATGCGCTGGGCAACGCTCAGTTCGGTCAGCTGCCTCCGCAGTGGTGGCAGGAAAAATCGGAATACGACGGCAATAATCGCCAGTAAGCAGAGTAAACTGAAAGTCGTCCTCGAAAGCCGATCGTCCAGTCGCAAATAGTAATCGAGTATTCCGGTGATCAGCAGAACTCCGATCCCTACAGCGATGCCCCAGCCAACACCGCGAAAGATCAATGTCCACCGAGCTCGTTTGTGGACGCGGGCAATTGTTTTGTGAAGTGTCTCAGGCATCTTGGCCCTTTCGTGCCACCGAGCCGCCAGTTTCCGGCAGATTCTGCCGCTTCCAGTTACCTGTATTCTATCCTACCAGGGGGGCGGCAGAGATACACCGCCAAGACGGGATTTGTCTTATTCGGGGCAAATGGACACTGCAGATGCGACGAGGGTCACTTTGTATTTGTTCCATTCGTTTTGCCAAGTCTCGAAAGATATTAGGGACAGTTGGCGAAAACGGGTCACGGGACTAGTGTTCTACCTCCGACCAGTATTTGTCAAACTCGAACGAGGGACTGTTATCCAGATCGTGGCAATTGGCACATGCATGGTTTTTTGCCTGTTCGAGCGTGAGGCGCATTTCAACTCGTCGTTGTTCCAATTCTGCTTCGTCGCTCAGCTCATTTTCAGCAGCCACATGTTTGGCGCCACCACCATGACAGTTTTCACAGCCCACACCGGCGAGGTGTGGTGTTTTCGCCATGCTCTCATAGCCACTGGCAAACGGATAGTGTTCCTGAGGTTCCCAGCCTGTGACGTGACAACTGATGCACTCCGGATCGAAACTTCGTGGGATGGAGAGTTGAAGGAGGGTTTCCATTGCATGAGCGTGGGATGTTTCCTCCCAGATTGCATACTCTTCGCTGTGGCACTCTTCACACGCCTCACTTCCCACAAACTGTTGGCCTGAAGGGTGCCCAATGGCGCGAATGCCAAGACCAGCCAACCCCTGTTCTTTGAGTTGATCTTGATAGGCAGCCATCATGGCGACCATCTCTTGAGAACCGGAAAATCGTCCATCGAGTGGCACCCGCTGATAAAGGAAGTGCCGTTGCGGTTTTTCATAGATTCCAAGCACTCCGACGTACATACCTTTGTGTCCCAGTTCGATTAGGCGGGTTGGCGTATCTTTGCTGATCTCCGGTTGTGGTGGTGGCGGATCGCTATCGCCAGCGACGACAACAAAATCAAAGGTGGTGAATTCTTCGGCCATTGTACGTGCTTCGGCAACTGAGGCGTTTGCGAGAAGAATCAGCAGATCACATTTTTCTGCCTTTAATTGTTTGATGACCGGAGGCAGCGCTTCGCTCGGTGGCTGATATTGAAAATCTGGATTTTGCAGATCATCGCCATATTCTTCTCCCAGCACTTGGGTAACTCCGATTCGTAGACCACCGGTGTCGATCACGCGAAAGCGGGCGGTGAGACCAAAGTCATCATCAAAAATGGACACTACATTCGCGGTAACGAACGGAGACGGTTTGTCCTGCGGCAGTTGGGCCAGCAAGATTTCCGTCGGCAACTTGATATCATGGGCTCCCAACCCGATCGCCTCATAGCCAAGGATCTGATGGGCAGCAATTAACCGTTGGTATTTGATTGCAGCCTGTGGACCTGCGCGTTGCACCATGCCGCCGAGGTCGAGGCTGGCGACCGGCCAGCCTTTCGATTGGATCTCTCGAATGAGTGAATGCCGCCGACTCAGCCCGCCCTTTTGATTATCGAGACCGGCACATCCACACGGCTCAATAAATCCATCCAGCATTCCAGAAAATACAATGGTGGCTTGTGGTTTTTCCCAATCGGAAAAAATCTTTCCATTTCGAGTTTCGAAATCAACCGGAGCCGATTTTTTTGGCTCCTCGTCCTCGACCGCAGCGATCGCCCTGTCTGGCGGATCAAACTTTTTTTCTTTTTCCTTTTTCTCTGTTCCCTCATCTGCGACTAGACGGATCATGAATCGCGTTGTTTCACGGCGTGCCCGCACCTGGTCGCTGATCGCGTTTTCTTGTGATGAAAATCTTTCGGAGCATCCTAAAAAGAGGACGACGGAGAACAGGAACAACTTCCAATAGAAGTCAGAATCGGTTGTCGGGCATCGCTTTGCCATAGAAGACTCCATCCGTGCGGTCCGCCAGATCCACTTGCCTCAATGTTTGATCGATTTCAATTGTCGGACTTTTCTGGTTCGTCCTTGAGTCCAGCGTTTTCTTTCGGTTTCACTGTTAGTTTGACGTGCAAAGTAATTTCTGGATAGTCCGGATGATTTGTCGTTAGCACAATCCGCCCCATCTGATCGGGAGTGTCTCCTGAATAGTCACACGCCTCTGCCGTCGGCGGTAGGATGATGTTGAGTGGTGTTTGATGGATCATGCCACGGGACAAATCCTTACCAGGGCCGGTTTCGATCTGCAATGTTTTTGGAACACTCTCTTTCAATTTGAGTTGCACGTCTTTGCTATGCTCCCCACTGGTATGCATGATCAACCGCATTCGTTTCCCGAGTCCTTCCGGAACATCACCCATGGTGAGCGTTTGGGTTTTAGGATTTAAATACGGCCCAAAGATATTGATCGGTTTTCGCACCGTACCGTTGATGTTCAGTCGTACTGGTGTTTTCATTGCCGGTTCGGTGTCGAAAACAATCGCTTCGTGAAAGCCGCCGAATTCCATGCCCGACAAGATTGTGATCCGGACGGTATATCCGCAAACGGCATATGGTTCTTTAATGTCTTTGTTGGAAATCGGTTCGTAGTGGATTGCAAACTGCTCCGACATTTGTGGATTGCTCACGTTGTCGCTGGTAATTTTTGCGTCCGGGTGTGAGTAAAAGTACAGCTTCGATTCAAAATTAGAAGATGTGTTATGGGACACGGATGACGCGAAGATAGATGGCGGCTTAAAAAGAAATTCCGGTGTTATCGTGCCGTTGATTTGCAAGCGAATGCGCGATTGCCCAGGATCGTTGCTTGTAATCGGTACCGATTTTCGAAATCGGCCTTTTGATTTTCCGGTTTTCCAGGTGAGGGTCACTTCTGCTGTTTTGCCTGGTGGGATCGTTTTCCGGGAGACTTTACTCACGGCACACTTGCAGGATGGTTTTCCCGGCACAATCTTCAAGTCTGCCGTACCTTCGTTGCGGAGCACAAAAGTATGGCTCCCCGTTTTGTTCTGAAACATGCGATCGAAGAAATGTTTTGGTTCATCGACCACCAATCGCGGTTGGTCTTTAGCGTGGTTGTTTTTTTCTTGTGCGTCAAATGGAGGTATCTTTTGTGCAGTGAGTTGTGGTTCCTGCATGGAAAATCCAAATTCGGCCACGGTTGCTGCATATCCAAGGGCAACCCCAGCTAATGTGGCAGCCAACACTACGGCAAAGATTCTCATTGCATCACGCTCCTCGGTTCCGACTCTCATTCCTCTTGATGAAAAAAACAGGTTGGTCAGTTATTGTATCGCTGTAGACAAACGAGCGTCAAATCAGTTCTTTCCTGCGGGCTATTCTGCCAGCGGAGAGTCGGTTTACGTGGTCGACTTTTGCTGCAGCTGGGCGTGCAGATATTTTCGGCATTCGCTGAAAAATGCCTGAAAGTCACCGCGTCGGTAGTCTGGGTAGGTCCAAT
>JASMGX010000029.1:14840-27102 GCA_030751095.1 Pirellulales bacterium
ACTGGGCGTGCAGATATTTTCGGCATTCGCTGAAAAATGCCTGAAAGTCACCGCGTCGGTAGTCTGGGTAAGTCCAATCGAGGGTCTGCCAGCAACGGTTTTTGTAATAAAGGGTAACTTCCGCATAGATACCCTTTTGCAGATAGATGCGGTGTGCGTGGTCCTTAGTCGATGCAAGGACCAGTTTGCCGAGTGTCAAATATCCCGGGTCGATGTTCAGCGGTCGCAGTTCTTGATGACCGGCGGTTGCCGCGTATTCCACCTCCCAACGGTTCGACTCTAATTTCCAGTCCGCCAGGCCGGCCGCGTCAACTTGGGGTGAGAATGCCCAAAATATTTTGTGCAGCGGTGCCCCCATGGAGGGTCTGTAGTAATCGGTTTCCTCGAAAAGAAAACAGGGACTCGTGAGGACCCGTTTGCCCCAATGCCTTTCCGCCTGCGCCGCCGCCCAGTCGAGTGCCTCCGGGTGCCGGCTGAATGCGGTCAGGATGCGGAGGACGTTGCAATCGGCATGTGGCTCACCCATCCGTCTTGATTCCCTCGCTGCACAATTCTTGAAAATGGGTGCCGGGTGGGACTTTTAGAGAAGGTTGCAGGGAAGAGTCCATAAATAATTCTGCCTCTCAAAGAATATGCGTTGGCCACAAATAGTCTCTGCCACAGCGACGGATGAGCCTGCTAGTACGCCTTCGCAAAGACGCCGATCGTAGAACTCGCGTTCCCCGTGAAAAGACACTTTCCTTTTCCCGGCGTTTCATCGAATGGCACACATCGCAACGTTACTTTGAGCTCTTTTAATATAGAGGGCATTTCTTCGCACTCGCTAAAATAGCAGTAGGCGAGTCCACCATGGAGTTCTGATGTATTTTTCTGCCGGGGAGTGAAGAAATCGCGAAAGTCATCCAGGTTATCGATTTTTTCGGTTGCCTCGCGCCGCCTTTCAAGTGCCCTCGCATAAAGATTGTCCTGGATTTCACCGAGCAAGGTTGCAATGGTTGAGGTGAATTCGCTCCGCGGGATCCCCTTTTTCTCTTTGGGGCCCTGGTCACGCCGCCCTACAAAACAGCTGTCCGATTCGACATCACGGGGGCCAATCTCAACGCGGACAGGTACTCCCTTCTTAATATGTTGCCACGTCTTTTCGCCCCCACGCAGATCGCGTTGATCGACTAAAACCCGTACGCTCTGGCCGTCATAGTTCTGGGCCATCAATGCATCGCGAACGCGTTGGCAGTATTCGAGGACTGCCGTTGTCGAATCATCGTCTCTCAATACGGGAAGAATGACAACGTGTAGCGGTGCGAGTCGAGGAGGAACGATGAGTCCATCATCATCGCCATGGGTCATGATCAGTCCCCCGACAAGGCGCGTGGAAACGCCCCAGGAAGTTGTCCAAGCATACGCTTCCTTGCCCTCCTCATCCTGAAATTTGATCTCCTGGGCACGCGAAAAGTTTTGGCCCAGAAAGTGTGAGGTGCCAGCCTGCAATGCCTTCCGGTCCTGCATCAACGCTTCAATGCTGTAGGTCGCTACCGCACCCGGAAATCGTTCCTCGGCGGTCTTTTCGCCTCTGATGACGGGCATCGCCATATAGTTTTCCGCAAAGTCCGCATACACATCGAGCATGGTGCGGGTCTCTTCGAGAGCTTCTGCTTCCGTTGCGTGTGCGGTATGCCCTTCCTGCCAGAGAAATTCGGTCGTACGCAGAAACAATCGCGTCCTCATCTCCCACCGGACAACGTTCGCCCATTGATTGATCAGGATCGGTAAATCGCGATACGATTGGATCCACTTGGCATACAATTCCCCAATAATGGCCTCACTTGTCGGACGCACGATCAAAGGCTCATCGAGAGGCCCGGCAGGTTGTAACCCGCCCTGCCCATCCGATTCGAGTCGATGATGCGTTACAACGGCACATTCTTTTGCAAACCCCTCTACGTGGGCGGCCTCTTTTTCCAGGTAGCTCATCGGAATGAAGAGGGGAAAGTATGCGTTGACGTGACCAGTCTCTTTGAACTTGCGGTCGAGGGCTTGCTGCATGTTTTCCCAGATCGAGTAGCCCCAGGGTTTGATCACCATGCAGCCGCGTACCGGAGAGATTTCTGCAAGGTCCGCAGCCCGAACCACTTGCTGGTACCACTCAGGATAATCTTCGTTTCGCGTCGGGCTGATTGCGTGTTGGGGTGGCTTGGCCATCAATCCTCCGTACAGTTCACTGTTGCAGTTGGTCCATCGAGGCAGGCCACATTCTAGGACAGGCGGATACTTCCAAGCAATATCGCTGGTCGCCTTGGGTCTCTTGCCGATGGTGGGCTGCTACACCTACAATCCGGCGGTCCTCCCGGAGTGTCGGCGGTGTATTTTCTTACCGTGATTTTCGGGGTCAGCCAGTACGGGAACGTCATGCCGCACCATTTTATCAAGCAACTTACCTCGGAGCAGTCGGTCGATCAGGTTTTCCTGGCCTCGGAAAAACAGCTTCGATCGAACCGTCAGGGAAATTTATACCTGCAATTGCGACTCTCTGATCGATCCGGGTCGGTCGATGCGAGGATGTGGAACGCCAATGAGGAAAAAGCGGCCCTGATTGCGAACGGCGACTACGTTCGTGTCAAGGGAACGACCCAACTCTTTCAGGGCGCGATCCAGCTGATTATCAAACACATTTCCAAGGTGGCTGCGACTGAGGTGGACGAAGCCGATTTTCGCCTTTTGCCGGAGAGTGAGATTGAAACGCTTCGTGGGCAGCTTGTGGCAAACCTGCAGTCGATCCAAGAAGAAAATTTACGGGCTATCGCAGATGCCTATCTCTGTGATGAAGTCTTTATGGATAAATTCTGTCGGGCTCCGGCGGGAGTCAAAAATCATCATTCACATCAGGGAGGATTGCTGCAGCATGTTGTCCAGTTGTGCCATCTGGTCACGCGAATTTCCGATCTTTACCCAGAACTCGATTCGGATCTGATGTTGCTCGGAGCCTTTTTGCACGACTCCGGAAAAGTCGATGAGCTAGGATACGAACGCGATTTGCATTATACGGATGTCGGCCAACTGCTCGGACACATTGTCATTGCAATCAGTATGCTCGATGCCAAACTGGCGGACTTAGCAGAATCGCAAGGCCGCTCGTTCCCCGAGGAATTGTTGCTGCGCCTGAAACATCTGATTGTCTCCCATCATGGCGCGACAGAATTCGGTAGCCCGACGGTTCCGATGACGGTTGAAGCAATTGCCTTGCATCATCTGGACATTTTTGATGCGAGAATCAATCAATTTGAACAATTGCTTCACGACGATGCCAATGTGGAGAGCCGCTGGACACAATATCATCCGAACTTGGGTCGCAAACTTTTCAAGGGTACGACCGATGGATGAAGAAGAACTGCAACAGGCAGTCCTTGCGCATGTGAGCCGGCCGGGGTATCGTCCTCTCAAGGTCCGCAAAATTGCCTTAAAACTGGGGCTAGATGCAGATGATGCCGGTGCACTCAAAAAAACAGTCAAACGGCTCGTCAAAAAAGGCAAGCTTGCCTATGGCGAGAATCACACGCTGATGCTACCGGGCAAGCATGACTCGAAGCGGATCACCGGTGTCTTTCGTCGCCTGCCGAGCGGGTATGGATTCGTGCGTCCTCAAAGTGCCGGGCGGACACAAAACAGTGGAGACGATATCTATATCCCGCAAAAACGGGCGGCCGATGCGGCCAGTGGTGACATTGTGCGCGTGCGGCTCACCGGCAAGCGAGGTTCTCGTAATGGAACTGGTCCGGCAGGTGAGATTATTGAAGTGGTAGAGAGAGACTCGCATCGTTTCGTTGGCACCTATTTCGAGCAGGGTGGGATCTGCCTGGTGCAGGTTGACGGAAAAATCTTTTCGCAGCCTATCCTGGTGGGAGACGCCGCCTCCCGAAGTACCCGCCCCAACGAGAAGGTCGTGATCGAAATGGTTCGCTTCCCTTCGCACATCCACGATGGTGAAGCTGTGGTTGTCGAAGTCTTGGGGCCGAGAAATCAGCCCGGTGTCGACACCATGTCGATCATTCATGAATTTGGATTGCCGGGCGACTTTGGTGAGGAAGTATTGGAGGAAACCCGCCGGATCGCCGCCTCTTTTGACGAATCGATCTCGTCGGACCGGCGAGATTTGACCGATCTTACGGTTGTGACAATCGATCCGGTCGATGCCCGTGACTTCGATGATGCGATTTCACTTGAGCGGAACAGTGCGGGACATTGGCGTTTGGGTGTCCACATCGCCGATGTATCGCATTTTGTCAAACCGAATAGCGTGCTCGATCGTGAAGCGAAAGAGCGCGCCACGAGCGTCTATCTCCCGGACCGGGTGATCCCCATGTTGCCGGAGACCATTTCGAACAACCTTGCCAGCCTGCAGCCTGAGGCTGTCCGTTACACCCGGACGGTTTTTATCGAGTTCACCGCTGATGGCGCGCGAGTCTCGACCGAATCGATCGGGGCCGCTATCCGTAGTGATCGCCGCCTGCATTACGAGGAGGTCGACGAATTCCTGGCAGACAGGCAATCCTGGAAAAAGAAACTTTCGGCTGAGGTCCACGCGTTGCTTACAGACATGCATACCTTGGCCATGATTCTCCGCCGCCGCCGATTTGATCGTGGCGCGCTGGAACTCTCGATGCCCGAAGTAAAAATTGATCTCGACAAAAAAGGACGTGTCTCGGGCGCACACCTTGTAGAGAATACCGAGAGCCATCAGATCATCGAAGAATTTATGTTGGCAGCCAACGAGGCGGTTGCGGATCTGCTGCAAGATGCGAGCAAAGAATTTCTTCGCCGCGTCCATGAGTCGCCCGATCCTCGTAAGCTCAAACTGCTCGGTGAGTTTGTCCGCGAACTGGGGATCGAAGCAGGAGGTTTGGAAAGTCGCTTTGAGCTCCAAGCGTTGCTCAAATCGGTCGTGGGCCGTCCCGAGGAGTATGCAGTCAATTATGGGGTGCTGCGAAGCATGCGCAAGGCGCACTACAGTCCAGCAGCCGAAGGACACTTTGCGCTCTCTAGCGACTGTTACTGCCATTTCACATCTCCGATTCGCCGCTATCCGGATCTCACGATCCACCGGCTGTTGAGACTTCTCGAGCAGGAGCGTGGCGACTCCCTCCACGGTGATGCCCTCGCGGCGCTGGGTGAACACTGTAGTGCACGAGAACAGCGGGCCGAACAGGCGGAGCGAGAACTCATTAAGGTGAAGCTGCTGAATTTTCTCAGGACCCGGATCGGCGAAGAAATGGAGGGTGTGGTAACTGGCGTACAGAGTTTTGGCCTGTTCGTACAAGGCATTGGGCTTCCTGCCGAGGGGTTCATTCATGTCACATCGCTCGCGGATGACTACTATCAGTTCGATGCTCCAACGCACTCACTCACCGGTCGTCGGCGTGGCAACGCATTTCGTCTTGGGGATTTTGTGCGGGTGGCAGTTGCGCACGTGGATGTCGATCGTCGGGAATTGGATTTTCGCTTGGTGGGCCAACTGAAAGATCATCCACCTGCGCGCTCGCGGAAGACGACTGCTCGTAGAAAATCCGCAAGCGGACGAGGGGAGCCAAAAGGCCGCCGGGGCAAGCAGAAACAAAAGCAGAGCAAAGGGAGAGGCGGAAAGAAAACATCCGAGAGGAATTCGGCTCGCAAAAAAACCAAAAGCAAGAACAAAGCTAAAATCAAAAAGAAAACCAGCCGCAAAAAGAAAAAGAAACGGTGAACCGAGCAATGATTGGAGGACTCTGCCCCATCGGGTCGCGCCAACGGTCTCGTTGCCGACCGGCGAGGCAAGAAAATCGCCCCCTGGCGATGTGATGGCTGTGCGCTAAAATACGACAAACGACCCCTACCAGTTCCCGACAAGGTGCGAAACGGATGACGCAGACGCTGGCTGAGACACCGCTCCATGGATGGCATGCTTCCCATGGCGGGAGGATGGTCGAGTTTGGTGGCTGGTCGATGCCGGTTCAATACAACTCCATTCTCCAAGAGCACCAGGCCACGCGCACGGCCGTAGGGCTGTTCGATATTTCGCATATGGGACGTCTTCGTCTGGAGGGATCTGCGGCGGCTCCGTTTCTCGATTCGCTCCTGACGCGACGCATAGTCGATCTGCCACTCGGTAGCATCCGCTACGGGCTGCTCGCCAATGACGAAGGGGGAACGATCGACGATGTTCTCGTCTACCACCTTGAGGATCAATGCGGTCTCTTTTATAGGGTGGTCTGCAACGCGTCGAACCGGGAAAAAGTGATCCGCTGGCTGGAGAACCATCTGCGAGGCAACACAGGTATCCAATTGAGAGACGAAACGTATGACTCGGCCATGATCGCCGTCCAAGGCCCCCTTGCCCTGGAAGCGGTCGCTCCACTGGTCGACGATGATCCATCGGACATGCAGTACTATACCGGTCGCTGCGGTCGGATTGGCAACACGTTCGGTCAATGGAGCCGCACCGGTTACACGGGAGAAGATGGATGGGAGTTGGTTGTGCCGGCTGCAGCAGCAGTTGAGCTATGGGAGCAGTTGGTCCTCATGAGTCGTGTGTCCGGTGGCACCACTGTCGGGCTCGCTGCCCGCGATACGCTGCGACTTGAAGCAGCCATGCCTTTGTACGGGCATGAACTCAGCGAGAGCATTTCTGGTGTCCAGGCGGGCCTGGGATTTGCGATGAACCTGAAGGATCGGTCTTTTCCGGGGCGCGATGCGTTGCTGCAGCAAAAAAAAGACAAGACGTTGCCCCGGCGGGTCGGTTTGATCTGTACGGGAAAACGTGTGCCGAGAGAGGGATATGCGATTGCCAGCGGATCGGAGCGAGTCGGGAAAGTCACAAGTGGCACTTTTTCGCCGACGCTGGAAAAACCGATCGCGATGGGATATGTGGCCGCCTCCGCAGCGGTTGTGGGAAACGATCTAATGATCGACCTCCGCGGGCGCATGGAACCGGCTCGGATAGTCCCTTTGCCATTTTATCGTAGGAGTGTCACCTGACTGCCAGTATATAGAGGGTGGCTACGGCGCGGCTCTCCCCTACAATGATGATGAAACTTTGTATTTAAAGGAAACAAACAGGTGAAACCGGAAGAATTGCGATATGCCAAAACCCATGAATGGGTACACATTCCTCAAGAAGATGGCAACCGACTGGCCACCGTCGGCATTTCCGCCTTCGCGGTCGAAGCCTTGACCGATCTGGTGTTCCTTGAATTACCGGAGGTTGGCAAGCAGGTCCAGCAGGGAGATACGCTTGGGGAGGTGGAGTCCGTGAAGGCAGTGAGTGACTTTTACAGTCCGGTAGCGGGCGAAGTCGTCGAGGTCAACTCGGAACTCCCGGATGATCTAGAACGACTCGGGGAGGATCCGTACGGTCGGGGATGGATTGCGAAAATCCGCCTGAGCGATGAGTCGGCCCTCGATACCTTGATGGATCATGCCGCCTACGGTGCTCTGTGTGCCGAAGAGGAGATTTGAGGGATGCCTTACCTCTACAACACGCCTGAGGATCAGCGTGCGATGCTCGAGGCGATCGGCTGCGCCTCGATCGACGCGCTTTTTGACACAATTCCGGAAGAACTCCGGCTCAACAGGCCACTCGATCTTCCCCCAGCGATGGGTGAATTGGAATTGACCCGTCATATTACAGAACTTGCTGCTCAAAATCTCTCGTCGGAGAGTGCGGACTGCTTCTTAGGGGCGGGTAGTTACGATCATTTTATTCCGGCAGTGGTCGATTATGTCGCTTCCCGTGGCGAATTTTATACCTCCTACACGCCCTATCAGGCGGAGGTCAGCCAGGGCAATCTGCAGGCGATGTTCGAATACCAGAGCATGATTTGTGAATTGACGGGCATGGATGTTTCCAATCAGAGCCTTTACGACGGTGGTACTGCAGCCGTTGAGGCGGTGCTGATGAGCATGGATGTAACGCGTCGCCATGGAGAGGTCATTGTTGCCCAGAGCGTCCACCCTGAGTATCGACAAATACTCGACACCTATTTAACGAGTCTGCCGACCAAGGTGGTGAGTGTCGGTTGCCCGAAGGGAACCATCGACCGAGAGGAATTTGCCGAGGCGCTGGGTGAGGATACAGCATGCGTGCTGCTCCAGCAGCCGAACTTCTTCGGTTGTCTCGAGGAGGTCCGAGAATTGGCAGAACAGACCCACGCAGCCGGTGCGCTGTTGGTCGTTGTGGTGGACCCGATCAGCCTGGGACTGCTCGAGCGGCCCGGGGAGTATGGTGCAGATATTGTGGTAGCGGAAGGTCAGTCGCTCGGCACCCCGATGCAGTATGGTGGCCCTTATCTTGGAATCATGGCCTGTCGCGAAGCCTTTGTTCGCCGTCTGCCGGGAAGGATCGCGGGGCAGACCGTAGACAGGCGTGGCAAACGATGCTGGGTCCTCACGCTACAGACGCGCGAACAGCATATCCGTCGCGATAAGGCGACCAGCAATATTTGTACGAACCAGGGCCTCTTTGCCCTGCGGGCCAGCGTTTACTTAGCGGCGATGGGCCCGGAGGGGCTGCGGGATGTGGCCGGACTATGTTTGCAAAAGGCGGCGTACGCGAGAGAGAGTTTTGCGAATCTGGAACGCTTCGAGCCCGCTTTTGATGCTCCGGTGTTCAAGGAGTTTGTTCTTCGAGACCGCCAGAATCGAGTCGACCAACTCCTGACCGATGCGGAGAGTGCCGGTATTTTGGCAGGTGTCCCGCTCGGTCGCTGGTATCCCGAATTGTCAGATTGCCTGCTTGTGGCAGTGACCGAAAAGCGTACCCGTTCCCAAATCGATCGATTGGTAGATTTTGTTGCCGAGGATTCCAAAGACAAGGCTCCCTTACATGCGTAACAAGCAAGCCACCCGATTATTGCTTGAACTCTCTGAGCCGGGCCGACGCGGTGCGGTACTGCCGGAGTGCGATGTCCCTTGCCAACATCTGGAGAATTTGGTTCCGGATCGTTTTCTGGCAACGTCCGTCCCCAATTTGCCCGAAGTTACGGAGCCTGAAGTGGTCAGGCATTACGCCAATTTGTCGACACTCAACATGTCGGTCGATACCCACTTTTATCCACTTGGCTCCTGCACCATGAAGTACAACCCCAAGCGAAACGAACGGCTTGCGGCGTTTCCTGGGATTGTGGATGTACATCCTTATCAGTCGGATCGCTCGCTTCAGGGCCTTTTGCGACTGTTCTATGAGTTGCAGCAAATCCTCGCAGAAATCAGTGGGCTTGGTGCTGTCAGCCTACAGCCTGCCGCCGGTGCTCATGGAGAAATGGCGGCACTGATGGTCGCCGCAGCGTACTTTCGCGATCAAGGTGAATCGCGAAATAAAGTACTCACACCCGATTCAGCGCACGGCACAAATCCCGCGAGTGCCAAGATGTGTGGTTTTGAATCGGTGACTGTCAAAAGTACTCCGCAGGGCTTTGTCGATATGGACGACTTGCGTTCTAAACTTGATGAAACGGTCGCAGTCTTCATGATTACCAATCCCAACACACTGGGGTTATTTGAACACAATGTGGCTGCGATTGCCGAAGAAGTTCACGCGCGAGGTGGTTTGATTTATCTGGACGGCGCAAACATGAATGCGATTCTGGGCATCACCCGGCCTGGAGATTTTGGTGCGGACATGATGCACTTCAATCCGCATAAGACATTCAGCGGGCCCCATGGTGGCGGTGGTCCCGGTGCGGGTCCGATTGCTGTGACTGAAAAGCTTGGCGATTACCTGCCGGTACCCATTGTCGTTAAAAAAAACTCTCCGGATGGCCCCTTCTTTCAACTCGAATTTGATCGTCCCCGGTCCATTGGCAGAGTTCGCAGTTTCTTTGGCAATTGCGGCGTTCTGGTGCGGGCCTATTGTTATCTCCTGACACATGGCGGTGCGGGTCTCCGCAGGGTTGCCGAAAATGCGGTGTTGAATGCCAATTATCTCCTCAGTCGCGTGAAACATTTCCTGCCAGTCCCCCAGGGCGAGAGTTGTATGCATGAATTTGTTGCATCCGCTGCAGAATTGAAGCAGGATCGTGGCATTGCGGCTATGGATTTGGCCAAACGACTCCTCGATTATGGTGTCCATGCACCGACCGTTTACTTTCCTCTTACCGTCAAGGAAGCGATCATGATCGAACCGACTGAGACTGAAAGCAGAGAAACGCTCGATCATTTTGCAGAGATTCTGTTTCGCATTATTGATGAACCGGTGGACCTCTTGCATGAGGCGCCGCACACAACCGGTGTGAGTCGCCCCGATGAAGTGGCCGCCGCGCGGAAGCCAATTTTGAAGTGGGTGGCAAACAACCCGCCGACATAACTCTTGTTATTGCGCAAGTATTAGGTACGTATCTCAACGCATCATGGCTGCTCCTGCCGATCCACTCGTCTGCCGATTGTTGGAAGACCCACCCCTTGAGGGTGCCACCAATATGGCAATCGATGAGACACTTTTGTTCTCTTCCGGTGAAACGGCAAAACCGACACTACGTTTTTACAGTTGGTGCCGCCCTACCCTGTCCCTGGGCTATTTTCAAGAGCATGCCCAGCGGCGGACCCACGCCGCAAGCGGTTCCTGTGTGATGATCCGTAGATCGACCGGTGGGGGAGCGATTCTTCACGATCGAGAACTAACCTACAGCCTCCTCTGGCCCTCCGAAAAATTGCCACGAGGTGAGTCGCCATCGCCGTTGATGGCGAGTGCGTGGCTCTATAAAACCATCCATGAAGCACTCATTCGGGTTCTCGGTCGCAGTGCGGTTCAGGCAAGTCTTGCTGCCGACGCCACAACGGACAACACCGATTTCCTTTGTTTCAAACGCCGAAGTGTCTGGGACATATTGATCGGTGGCGTTAAGGTTCTCGGGAGCGCACAGCGTCGGAGCCGTGGCGCAATACTTCAGCACGGCAGCCTCATTTTGGCCACGTCCAAACATGCTCCGGAAATTGCAGGGCTTGCGGAGGTCGCCCGAGGCGTAGTTAACGCCGAGACCATTGCCTCTCTTTGGGCTGAAGAAATTGCCGCCGGCCTTAATGTACAGTTCAAGAAAGTATCTTTGGAAAACCGTGAAAAAGATCTTGTGGCAGAAATCGCTGCAAAAAAATATGGCAGTGTACGATGGACGGAACGTCGCTAAATGAGGCTCTAATTTGAGGCCCCCGTATATTCTGGGGAAATCTTTTCACGAAATTTTCCAGTTTTGAATAAATCGGTTATAATGCAGTCCTCAGATGACAGTCTGGCTGGCCGCATGAGGGTGTTGCCTCTCCATTCCTGTTATTCTTTTTTATCTTCACCCTCAGGTAGAGAAAATGGTCCGGCCCGGGTGCCGGTGCGCTGTAGTTGTGCCACCCGATGGAGAGAAGAAGGTGCAATTAAAACTGAAGGTCCTCGGCGGCTCTCACAATGGTGAGGAAGTTTTGGTTTCTGGACCAAAATTTTTCATAGGCCGCGATCGGGATTGCCAATTGCGACCTAACAGTGATGTTGTCAGTCGACACCACTGTGCGCTGGTTATTGACGATGGTTATGTCGGGATCCGGGACTTCAACAGCAAAAATGGCACCTTTGTTGACGGCAATCGAGTGGTTGGCGAACAGGAATTGCGATCGGGCAGTGAACTGGTGGTTGGTCCCCTGCGGTTTCTCGTCCAATTAGATATGTCGGTGGGTGGCAAAAAACGTTCCCGAGTCGAGACCGTTCAGGAAGCTGCTGAGAGGACATCGCAACTTGCCGAAGGGGAAGACAAGGATATCGACAGTTGGTTGGATGATACCGATCTGGGAAGTTCCGATACCAATCTCGGGGCCAGCAAAAGTGGTATGTATCGGCGAGCGGATGCTGCCCACGCTAGTGAAACGGAAAAAATCGATACGGGTAAGTTGGATACGGGCAAGACCGATACGGGTCAGGATAGCAAAATCCTTTCGGGCGATAGTGCCCAGATCGATCCAGCGGATGGCTCAGGTGTGCTGGAGCGTCAGTCGCCGGATGTAAAAGCGCCGGACGTAAAAGTTCCGGGCAAATTGCCCCATTCCCCGGAGGATCTGAAAGAAAAATCGGAGGATACCCAGGCGGCAGTGAACGATGTGCTGAGGAAGTTGCGAGAAAAAAAGAAGAAACAGCGCAACCAATAGGGTAAAGCTGAGATGCCTGCAATATTGCCACTCTCCTTCGGTCGCCTCGGTTTTTCTTGGATGCATGTGAACGGAATCGTTTTTCGCAAGGCACTATTCTTTCGGCCCGACTTTC
>JASMGX010000002.1:0-30876 GCA_030751095.1 Pirellulales bacterium
GCCGCAGCGCGCTGCTGGCCTGGACACCCTGGGCGGTGCTCCTCTTGATGCTTTTTGCCCTGGGCATCTGGATCTTTTTGCAACCGATGCAAATGCGTGGCACCCTGGAGTTGGGAATATGACTTTTATGCGGACGTTCATCTTTTGTTTTTTTCTGATGGCGATTCTGTTCGCTTCCATCGCCGTGCGCCAGGCGCGGGCCGATGGAGGGCAAATCTGCTGGGTCGGCACGTCGGGCGAATACCGCCTCACCGTGTTCGTCGAACCGGTCCCGTTACGCCCGGGCAACGTCGATTTGAGCGTCTTTGTCCAGGATCGTAAAAGTTTGAAACCGGTGGATGATCCAAACATCCTCTTCACCTTGCGATCGATCGATCCTTCCGCGCCGCCCGTCTCGGCCGAGGCGAGTCGTGCATTGGCCACCAACCAACTCTTTCAGGCGGCAGCGTTTGAATTGCCGACCGCCGGCACGTGGCACGTCGAGATGGAAGTAAGCGGCAGCGGCAGCGCCTCGCGGCACACCTTTCCGCTCCTCGTCGGCCCGCACCGCGCACCGCTCTGGAACGTGGCACCCTGGATCTTGCTCCCGTTCATTCCGATCGGACTGTTTTTAGCGGGCGAGATTTTCCGCGCCTATCGCGACGGGCAAAACGTTTAAGGCAAACTTGCCCTTATTTTTTTTCGCTGTTTTCCACCGCCGGTCCGATCGCGGCCGTGGAGATATATCCTTCGATACCATCGGCCGTCCGCACAATCGAATAACTGCCTGCATTTTGGATCACGCGAACCCGGGTTCCCTTCATGAGCGTGCCATCGGGCGGACGCGCCTGCTGGGGTCCACCGATATAGTAGGCAGAACCTGTGGTAATGACGTGCGGAAATTTTCCAGCGACCGCAGCGGGACCACCGGAAGATTGTTCGACAGACTCAACCTCCTCGGCAGGGGCGGGCAGAGATTGTTGCGAACCTCCCACCGGCTCCTTATTCGGCAGGCAACCGAACGCAACGCTTAACCCGAGAAACAAACATGCATATCGCCAAAGCATTCCATTCTCCCTATATGCGATTCTTGTGCGACGTCCCCTCTTTAAGCCCTGAGCATAATGGATAGGGCAGGTGGGTGACAACGCGAAGAATCCCGGTGTAAAAACATCTCGGTTTCATTATATTACTGCTCTGAGCGAGCTAGCACAGAGCAGCAACAGACGGCATCTTGGCAAAACTGCCAAGACGCACCTGGCATGTTTTGGTGCTTTTTGGGCACAAATGTCCCCGGAACATCCGACCTATTAAAAAGCATCGTATGGACCATCCCTTTGTCAGAACCGAGTGAGCCTGAGCATGAAAAGAAAAAGAACATGTTGGATTCTATTCATTGTGGCAGCATCGGCTCTTGTAGTCGGGACACTCATCTGGACAGCCCTGGGCGGCCATTACGTTGCGGATGTAACGGTAAAGAGAACCTTCTCCATCGCAATGCCCTTCACATCGCTCCGGAAAATCATGGTTCGCACAGATGCTGCCAAGCAAATCATGAACGCCGGAGCGAACAGTACTGTAATCTCCCAAAAGTGGGACGGACATAACTTCAAACTCGATCGACTCAGCATCCGAAATCCTGAGTGGCGTATCGATGCAACCGGGAACCTTAAGGTCCGGATTCAGAACCACTACCTCGGGAGCAAGATTATCGACTTCAGCCAGAATGTCACCATCACCCCCGATCAGATCGATTCGATCGTCAACCTCAAAAAACCGGAAGGGCAACTGCTCGGCTACAAAGTGACCATCGAGATGTCGGCGGACGGGAGCACCTCGCTCATCAACCAGTCCTTGAACTTAAAGATCGATACACCCGCCCCCTGGTTTGCCCATTGGTTTGCCAGAAAGCGGGTCCGTCTCGCAGCCAGAAAGACACTGCTGGCGCAAGAAAAGCATATTAAAGACGCCGCCGAAAAACACCGGGGAGAGTTTTAGAACGCAACAAGGGCATCCCCCGGTACCGGCAGCCAGTAGATCCTTTTCGACATCTGTCTCAACGAGCGCTGTTTTGTTACAATCTTCCTCATGATTAGCCACACCGCCCAACAGGAATCCCTCGTCGATTTAGATGCTCCAGGAGCTGCGGAGGCCTTCTGCCAATCCGCCTCCCATTGGGGTTTTGTCCAGATCGTCAATCATGGAATTTCTCAATCGCTCTTCGACAAAGTGTGGGAGCAGGCACATCTATTTTTTGGCCTTCCCTGCGAAGAAAAGCGAAAGGTCCTACGCAACCAGGACAATATGCTCGGCTACTTTGATCAGGAACTCACAAAGAATCTCCGCGATCTTAAAGAAATTTATGACTTCGGTGGCATCTCTTCATCGTCGCTGGAAAAAGATGGGCACGACGAAAGAATAAAGACGGGCGATGGATACAACCTCTGGCCGGAATCACTTCCGAAATTTAAAAAGACCTTCGTAGAATACTTTGCCAATACCGAACTGCTCGGACATCGACTGTTGGGCATTCTTTGTGAGGGGATGGGGCTCGACTCGAATACGCTGACTCCTTTTTTCGAGGAAAACCATACCGGGTTCATGCGGCTCAATTATTATCCCGTGGATGACCCGCTCCCCTCGGACGAAGTGGCAACAACCGCTCCGCTCGGTGACATGGCTCTGCATCAGCATACGGATGCCGGCGTATTGACCATTCTCCTGCAGGACGATGCAGGTGGACTCCAGGCAGAAATTGATGGCGAGTGGATCGATGTGCCGCCGCTGGCGGGCGCACTGAATATCAACGTAGGAGACCTGATGCAGGTATGGTCAAACGACCACTATCCTGCCATCGTCCACCGCGTCCGTGCGGTTGGGGAACGTAGTCGCTACAGCATTCCATTCTTCCTCAACCCGAGCTACGATACCGATGTTGCGCCGCTACCTGATGGGCCGCCGAGGTATAGTTCGGTCAACTGGGGCGCGTTCCGCCGTGCCCGGAGCGATGGCGACTACGCCGACATCGGCAAAGAGATCCAGATTGAGGATTTCCGGATCTGCTAGCAGTCTCGCATGCGAACTTCTCGCACGGCTCAGATTTTTTCTGCCACTCTCTGGCCGCACAGAGACAAAAACATCGGCTAACACGCTATTTTCCGCGAGCCGAGAGCCGATGTTGCCAATCGCCACCAGCATGGATAGCAGCAACAGATCCGTCATTTGAGAGAATTCCTATTTGCACCCAATCGAACTTTTGCTAAACGCATCCCGATACTATTGCTTCATCAGGCACCAACAACACTTCAAGGCAGCAAAATAATTTCACGGGGCTGTCCACGGTTTTGGCAATACTGCATGGCCAAGATCCGGTTTTGGGAGACATAAACAATGAATTTGCATTTCTTTCGTCACAAAATGATTTGCCTGACGGCGATCGGCATCCTCATGCCACAAATCATTCTGGCAGCGGCGCCAAAGGCGAAGTCAGCCCAACAATCGATCTTTACCGATATCGCCCTGCATGATGGCGGCGTTCTGGTCGGCCGATTGGCTGGCCGCGATAGCGCGATGGTTGCCAACAAAGAAATCACCGTACGAAGGGAAACAGAGGTGATCGCCAAAATTGCTACCGACAAAAACGGACAATTCATTGTGAACGGCCTCCGGGGTGGAATCTATCAAATCGAATCGGAGTATGGCGTAGGCCAATTCCGCGCCTGGGCACCGCAGACTGCCCCCCCTACAGCACATCAAGTTGCATTTCTTGTGCCCAACAATGAGAATGTCGTCCGTGGCCAATGGGGTTTCCCTGCGTACAACCGGCTTCGCGATACAGCCGGAGGAGTCGGGCCCTGGACCTGGGTTGCTATCGGCGCTGCTGTCGCAGGGATTACCATCGGGGTGGTTGCATTGACAGAATCGAACGATTCCAGCCCATAGCGAATGAGGGGCATCGGTTTTCTCGACACTGTTCTCGACAGTGATCGAGCGGACCGGCCTCGAACACTCTACAGATGAGAATGGCAGAACCAACCGGTACGCTCCGCCTGCTGGAGTGTGCCGGTTTTTTTTAACAACGTCCTCAATGATCTCAAAGACATGACGCCTCTCTGGGAATATGCCTTCCTCTTCGGAATCGGCCTGATCGCAGGATTTGTCAATGTTCTAGCCGGTGGCGGGTCCATGATCACGGTACCGGTCATGGTCTTTCTCGGACTTCCCGGCCACATCGCCAACGGAACCAACCGGATTGCCATTCTGGTGCAAAATTTGGTTGCGGTCGTCACCTTTTTCCGTAGGGGACTTTCCGACTTTAAACTCAGTTTGTTACTTCTGGCCTGCACACTGCCGGGCGCTGTCGTCGGGGCGTTGGCAGGTACGCAACTCAGAGGAGCTTGGTTTAACAGAACGCTCGCAGTGGTCATGGTGCTACTGCTTATTTTCATGTGGGCGAAAAAAGGGCTCAAACCTAAAGTCGATCTCGCGGCACCGGCAGTGGAACCCAAAGGCAAGCGACTTCTGTGGGGATGTGTGCTGATGATCGGAATCGGTTTTTATGGTGGTTTTATTCAGATTGGTGTGAGCCTGATGTTGATGCCGCTGCTGAACCGTGTGCTGGGCATCGATCTGGTCCGCGTCAACATGCACAAAGTATTTATTATTTTTGGCTACACGATTTTTGCACTGAGCATCTATGCCTGGCGACTCGATATCAGATGGCTCTTGGGGTGCGCCCTGGCACTTGGCAACGGCATCGGTGGCTGGGCGGGAGCGACCATGAGTGTCCAAAAGGGGGAGCGATTGATTCGGATTTTATTGAACGTCGCCCTCGTCGCTTTCATCATCAAATTGCTTCTCTTTTCCGCCGTAGATTGATCCGTTCGACGCTGCCCAACGGAGCGTTAGGGTGCAGCGGCGATGTTGGCCGCCCCGCGAGCCCGCCGCGCGACAAGGCGCGAGCCGCCACGGATCTCACGCAGCCAAGCGACTTTTGCCCGCGGAAGACGAAGTTTCCCCCTGGCCATTTGCCGGCGAACCACCAGAACGCCAATCACCGTTGCCACGATGAGCGCGATTCCCACACCCACCGTTAGTGCGTGCCAGCGGTGCAGAGCGTGTACGATGCCTATTCCGGCAAAATAACCGAACGCAAGCTGCGCACCGACAGTGATGACCGTCATGGGCAACTCGACAGACAAGAAGATGCTCCAGCGCAAACGCACGAGTCCCGCCACCGCAATCGAAGGTGTACGGGCTCCAGGAACGAGACGCGAAACGCACAACACCAGAAATCCGTAGCGGTCGAACATCGCTTTGGTTTCCAAAATCCTCCGTGGATGGGCGGTTTTAAGAAACCAGTGGGTAGAGAGCAATTTTGAACCAAACGTCCGGCAGAGAAAAAACCAGCCGGTATCGCCACCCACGACGCCCAGATAGGCCGCCAGAACGGTTGCAACGGGTGGGAACTGGCCGGTCGCGATCTCCCATCCGGCAGGAATCACAATCAGATCCTCAGGAAAATGCAGTCCGACCCCCGAGGCAATCATCAACAAAAAGACGGCCCACGGACCTAAAGCGCGAAACATCGCCTCAAGCAGATGTCCCGGCCGGTCATTATCCCGCCGTTCGGGAATCTTCCCCTCGCTATCGGACTGCAAGCTCAAGGCAGATTTGCTGTGAGCCTTTGCCGCTGTTGGGATCGATTGCTCACGAATCGGGCCAGATGCGTTTTCCGCTGCACCCATTGCGTGAGAAAGGCAAAGCAATAGGCCACCAACGCAAAGGATCCCGCACCGAGCCGTACCGATTTGAACCAAACGTCCGGCAGAGCTGCTCAAAGAGGTGGGGAATGGGGATTTCATGCTCTCCGCTGCTGCAACTCTCTATTGCGCCCGGACACCGAATCTAATTCCCGCTACCCTAAACACCCGGCAGAAAAAGCCAATCCCATCAAAACCCAAAAAACCCCTTACACCGCATTACGGAGCGATGCATGTGTGGGTGCCGCAGCGTAAAGGTGTCCGACCAACTGTCGCCATGCCCCCGGACTGCCTGGGGTCAGTCTGCCCAAAACCCTGGGTGACTGCGTGCCTGTGATCGAAGGGTGATTTGCGGGAACCATATCGACATGCAGTGCTGCAAGCACCGCCGCAGTGGTCGCCTCGAGCAACCCTGGCGGCCAACCTATTTCTGCGATCCTCCTCAGAGGCATGCCCGGAACGCGAAGGGCAATTTCACCCAGCAGCATGCCGTTGCTCTGACCACCCCCGGTGATGATAATCTCATCGATTGCAGCCGAGGGAGGAAGTTGCACTGTTATGGCACGGTCAATACAGTCGGCAATGAAATGGGTGGCGGTGCAAAGCAAATCCCGTATCGACCATCCCGCCTCGGCGGCCATACGGACGGTTTCATCCAATTCGCAGTCGGAACGCACCCCCTGGGGATGCCATCTTGGCGGGGCCTCTTCAAAATAAGGGTCCGCCAGCCAGTGTCGGATAAGATCCGGAATTTTTTTGCCCTGGACCGCCAGACGTCCTCCGGGATCGAATTGCAATCGTCCGGCACTCAGGCGGGTACTCAATTTGTCCAGGAGAAAAGTTCCCGGCCCAACATCAAACGACAGCAAACTGTGGATATCACTACCGACTTCTGCGGTCGGCAGATAGGTCAGCTGGACCGTCCGGCCAATATTCAAAAGCAGACGCGTGCGATCGTAAGTGCGCAGGAGTAGCCACTGAGGAATCGCACTCACCGGTCCGCCGAGACCTCCACCGGCCAAATCCCGGGCGGGAAAACCATCGACCACATTCATGCCCGATGTTTCCGCCAAAAAGGCCGCATTGCAAAGTCCCAGATAGCTGACCGACCCCTCTTTGGCAAAACGCCAGATTCCCGGGTCATGGACACCGAGTACAAGCACATCGCTGGCTGGAACCGAGGCATTGCCCAGGAGCTCTCGCACCAGCGACAGCTGCATCTTTGAGAGAGCGGCAGCCAACTCGAGAGAATCGCGAAGCTGGTTTTTACCACCCTGCAAGAGCCGCTGATACGACACTTGCAGTTCGTCTGAAATTTCCTGGGATACGGACTCGATCGGGTCAAACCGGGCGCTGAGTCCCCGGCCCGATACCGCGACCAGGGCCCCCGTGATCTGCTCACAGCCAGTACCGACATTCATTCCGACCAGCAAACGCCGATCGGCATCGCCGGGCGGTGGCGGGCGAGAACCGATCGGCAACGGAACGGACTGTGGCGGCGGATCGTGCGGGCTATAAAATTCGTGCATGGAAGTTGCCCTGTTCTTCAGGCAACCAACCGGACCGACTCGCTAGCGCGAACGCCATCGACAAACTCTTCGAATATCCGTTGATCGAGTGCTGAAGCGGAGTGGCTTTCGGGATGAAACTGGGTACCAAACGCAAACCAGTCTTCAGTGCTACTCTCAATCGCTTCAATCACGCCGTCAGGTGCTCTCGCCGTCACGCGGAATCCGGTGGCGACTTCATCGATCGCCATGTGATGCATGCTGTTCACACGCACTTCACCATCTCCGTAAATGCGTCCCATCAGCGAATCGCCCACGACGTCCAAACCGTGCCGATGTGCATTATCACTCGGGTCCGAATGTGGCATCGCATTTGGCAGGTCTTCTGGAATGTGAAAATACAGGTTGCCACCCTGCTGGACATTCAGGAGTTGCATCCCGACGCCGATGCCCATGACCGGCATCTGCCGCTCGGAAATCATCCGAATCAATAGGCGATCAAAATCTTCGCGCCGCTCATCGAGTAAACGGATGGATGGATGTTTCATAAAGCCGTCGTTGTTGGGATTTAAATCCGCACCTCCCACCATAACCACGCCTGCGACCAGATCGAGCAAACGACCCAAGTCTTGGCGGTTGGCAACGGGAGGCAACACAATCGCAGTGGCACCTGCAGCGGTCACCGCATCATAATACCCATTTGCCAGAAAGCTAAAGGATGTTGTGTCCTTGCTATTCGCGCGGAAATCAGAATTGATTGCAATCAACGGCTTATTATCCATAGGTTTTTCTCCTTCGGGTGCTTCATGCACCCTGCTATGCGAAACACACAAGACATCAGAAGATGTAACGCCGCCGCGAAAGAAAAACGCTTCACCGGAAATAGACGAGCGGCCCATAATGGCTGCTGTGCCAAAAAAAGCCTTCCAGCAACTCGCGCCGCAAACCGCACGGTCGCATAGTCCGCTGACTTAAGAGCTCTAAAACGGAACGAGTCCTAAGCCAAACTTACAGTCACGGGCAAAGAGTGCCCACAAACCAGGAAGCCTTCTACCGGCAGCACCGAAGCGCCCTTCTACCGGAGAGAATGATGTCCCTATCGAACGGCTTCGAATCTCCTTTACTTGTGCGCGGCCTGTAGCGCCACAAAATAGGAATGTAAGTCATCGGCGAGTGTAGAAAACTTTTTGCCCCTGGCAAGTCCCCAGTTACGAAAATTCTCATTTTTGCAAAAAAGAAAATCGGTACCACAAGATGCAGTAGATGAACGGTGATTGATTTGTCTTTTGTTTATCTAGATTTCCAAGCAGTTTTTTTCAAAACCAACCGCTCCCATCTACCCTTGTAATTACATCGACCTGTTGGATAAGCAGTGAGTGCTAGCTGCGGCTCAGAGCGTTCGCATCAAACGGAGTCGACTCGATCCGGTGCAAAGACCCCGACGAGCAAAACTTTGTCGCTCGCACGGTTCGAACGAGATCATCGTTTTTAAGAACAATCCGTTTTTAAGAACAAGCACCATCCCCGAAGGTGCACATGCCGTGTGCTAGCGAACCAATGCCCCCTCGAATCGGCAGCGAACAGTGAACCGGCCGTCCGGTCCAGCCGCCGCTCGCAGATCGAAAAAACCGACCGGCAACCGAAACGATCAACTTGGTAAAAAGAACGGGAGGCTAGTTTCCTCACGCATTCTGTCATAGAATTGAGTCTTGCCAAGCTTTCTATTCCAACTGCTGTGACGGACACACGATGCGCTATCATACGGCCTGCCTCGAGTCGTTTGGCTACACGCTCCCGGACGAAATTGTCACAACGGCCGAAATCGAATCGCGGCTGGCGCCGCTCTACGAGCGACTGCGGCTACCTGCTGGACGATTGGAACTGATTACCGGTATCCGCGAGCGGCGATTTTGGCATCCGGGGACGCTGGTGAGTGAAAAGAGTACCGCAAGTGCGTCTGAGGCGATAAAGGTGGCTGAAATCGACCGGCGGGAGATCGGCGCTCTTATCCATGCTTCGGTATGCCGGGATCATTTAGAACCCGCCACGGCCTGTCGGGTTCACCATCAACTGGGCCTTGAGCCATCGTGTCAGATCTATGATGTGAGCAACGCCTGTCTCGGAGTGCTCAACGGCATCATCCAGGTGGCCAACATGATTGAACTCGGACAGATCCGAGCGGGCCTGGTGGTGGGGACCGAGACCAGCCGATCCCTGGTGGAAACGACCATCGAGCAACTCAATACCGATACCACGCTCACAAGGGAAAGCATTAAACCGGCCATTGCATCGTTGACGATCGGTTCGGCAAGCTGTGCCGTCCTCGTGACCGATCGCGAACTCTCACAGACAGACAATCGCATTTTGGGAGGGACCTGCCTGTCCGACACCTCCTTCCACCAACTCTGCCACAGCGGCGCGGATGAGGCTGGTGGTGATGGCATGCATCCGTTGATGACAACCGACTCGGAAACCCTCATGGAGGCGGGCATCGCTACGGGGAGTGAAACTTTCAAACAATTTCTCAAAGAACTTGATTGGTCGATCGATTCTGTCGACAAAAGTTTTTGCCATCAAGTTGGCGCTTCCCACAGAAAGCGAATCCTACAGGCATTCGGGCTCGATCTGCAAAACGACTATCCGACCGTAGAGTGGCTCGGCAATACAGGCTCTGTGGCGCTGCCGATCTCCATGGCCATTGGCATCGAACGGGGACATCTGCAGCAAGACGACCAAGTGGCGATGCTCGGCATCGGTTCCGGCATCAACTCTCTGATGCTGGGCGTCGACTGGCAGACGGCTCCTCTGGCAGATCCACCGCCAGCGGCAAAGAGCCTCAGCACCTCGCAGAGATCATAACCGAGCGAATGTACAGAGGAGTGCAACATGCCAAAAACCGCTACAGAAGATAAGAATCTTTCAGGCATAAAGGGACGAACCATGACAAAGCATCCACGAGCGGGCCGCATTTTTGTGGCGATCGCGACGATTCTGCTCCTAGCGGAGACCCTCCTCCCGGCAACGGAGGCATTGGCGAAACCAGAACATCGCGATATGTCGATCCAGGGCGAGTATTCCGGAACGGTCCCGGGCAGCAATGGGCCCAAGCGGCTCGCGGTCCAGGTGATTGCCCTGGGCGATGGCACATTCCGTGCAATCGGCTTTGTGGGCGGATTGCCGGGTGATGGCCGGGATGTGAGCAAATCGGAAGAAGCGACCGCCGTTGCCAAAAACGGGCGAATTACGTTTGAAGGCAAATATGCCGATGGCACCATTCGAGGCGACAAAATGGTGCTGCTGAGCAAGGATGGAAAACAACTGGGGGAACTGACTCGGATCGATCGCAAAAGTCCGACGCTCGGCCAAAAGCCTCCCGAGGGTGCAAAGGTTCTCTTCGATGGCACCTCGGCCGATGCCTGGGTTCGTAGTCGCAATCGTGGGCCAGCAGAAATGACCGCGGACGGCTTGCTCAAAGAAGGGGCCAACAGCAAAGAGCGCTTTGGGGACCACCAGATCCACCTTGAGTTTCTGCTCCCCTTCGAGCCTCACAATCGCGGCCAAGCACGCGCCAACAGTGGTTGCTATCTTCAAGGTCGTTACGAGATCCAAATGCTCGATTCCTTTGGCCTCGAAGGCCGCGATAACGAATGCGGGGGCATCTACAAAATTGCCCACCCCGAGATCAACATGTGCTATCCACCGGAGGCCTGGCAGACGTACGACATCCTTTTCAAAGCAGCGAAGTACGATGCGGCGGGTCAAAAGACCAAAAACGCCCGCGTCACGGTACGACACAACGGAGTGCCGATCCATAACGATATCGAACTCCCGCATGCAACCGCAGCAGCTCCCTTGAAGGAAGGTGCCAAACCGGGTTTTATCCATCTTCAGGACCACGGAAATCCGGTCCGATATCGCAACATCTGGGTGATGGAGGAAACAGAGTAACGTCGAGGAGATACAAGAAAGCGGCAACAAGTTAACGTTGGGGAGCAATGTGCAGCCCCGAAACATTGCTCCGGCAAACCATCAGAAACAATCATGAGCTACACCCTTCTCGTTCTTCTCTCGATCACCGCCCCGGCGGCCGATTCCAAGGAAGCCAATCCTCAGGCGGACCTCGCCACCGCCATTCCGCATGCCCTGGCACTGATTCAGGCAGACGAATTTGAAAACTTTATTCGGCACTACGCCGTACCCAAGGAACTGGAAAAAATCCTGGGGCAGAAAACACTCGAGGAACTCGTCCGCGGCTTTGCCAAAGACCATGCTGCCCGCGTCGCTCTCTTACTGGAGGAGATTCAGGACAAGCAACCCAAACTGAGCGCCGATGGCAATATTGCGCAGTACCCGATCGATCTTAAGAATTTTTCTCGCAAACAGCTCGTCTTCGAGAAAATCGGCGGTCTCTGGTATTTGCGAAACTAATCGCAGTAACACGGATTGTCGCGAAACGCATTACGCAACGACTCACACAACGTCTCACATTTACTGTCTCACATTTACTCGACGCTCCGGGTGACGATGTCCCGGTCGAAGTAATTGATCGACATGCCGGCATCGACAACAATCTGCTGGGCGTTGATACCGCTCGAGCGACTGCTCAGTAAAAAAGCTGCGGTATTCGCCACTTCCTGAGTCTGCACTGCCTGTTTGCGGGGAATCACCTGCTCGGCATAGAGGTAGGAATCGACATAGCCTGGAATTCCAGCCGACGCTGATGTCTTAAGCAGTCCTGCCGCTACCGCATTGAACCGGACATGGGAAAAAGCGCTGAACGATTTAGCCAGGAAGGCGAGGGAGGAATCGAGCGCCGCCTTGACCGGCCCCATGTACCCATAATTCTCACTCGCCATCCGGGTCGTCGAGATGGAGATCGTGACCACCGATCCCTCAGGATCGAGCAACGCTTTGAAGGCGTCTGAAATCGCCAGGAGAGAATAACACGAAATGTCGACCGCCCTCAGAAAGGCCCGTTTGGGAGTTTCGTGAAACGGTTTCATCTCTCCTTCGTAGTCGGCAAAAGCGATCGAATGCAATATCCCATCTATCTTTGGAAACTCTTTGCCAATTGCATCCCGAACGGCGCAAATCTGCTCGTCCGATTCGACATCGCAAACATAGAGGGGAGCTTTGCCGACGAGTTTTTTTAGTTGTTCGCGCCGCTCCTCGGTACGGACCACATAGACCACCCGGGCACCGACTTCCTCGAGAACCCGGCCCACGTGCCAGGCCACGCTTTTTCGGTTCGCCACACCGAAAACGACCACTGTCTTCTCCTTGAGGTCAAGAAATTCCATCAATCGTTCCCCATCCTTCAAGGCGTCCCGGCAGCCGGTGCCACCGTACAGGCAAAGGTGAGCCGCGCCGCGGTCCGGCCCCGAACGGTCACACGCCCGGTGAGATAAAAAGCGCTGCTAACCCGTTCATCCAAAGTGATATCTAGGGTGATGGTATCTCCGGGCAGCACCATCTGTTTGAAGCGAACATCTCCGATCCGCGTTGCCACCGGCACACCCTCTACGCCATGGGTATGCTCGGCCAGTAGCACCGCCCCCGCCTGTAGCGACGCTTCGCAGAGCAAGACACCCGGAACCAGTGGATAGTCGGGATAGTGTCCGGCAAACCAGAATTCGTCCCCCGTGAATGTTTTGCGGCAGGTAATGCGGTTTTCCTGTTGATCGACGATCTCGTCGAGCAACAAAAAGGGATCCCGATGGGGTATTGCAGCTTTGATTGCCTCAAGCGTCATTGTATTCACCAACTCTCAGGAAACCACCGAAGATGCCGAGTGGAGCAATTGAGCATCGACCTCGTTGGCCACAATCACTCCGTAATTGATTGCCCCCAGCCAACCCGACATGATAATCCCGACGCTTCCGGCGTGAAACAGGCCCTCCACCTGCTCGGAGAGGCCACGGCTAATAGCCAATCCTTCGAACTTTGTACCAAAACTGGCGCCGAGAGCGTGTTTCGTGTAATGCCTGAAAGTCCGCGGTGTGGCTGCTTCCACGTGATCGATTTTGTCGCGAATCGCGGGCACGTATTTTTCCAGCGCATCGAGTGTTGTTTCAATCAGATCCTGTTTACTGGCCTCATATTCCCGCTCATCGAGATCGGCCCAGTCGGCATAGTTGGCGTTCGTACTGGAGACGATAAAAGTCCGTCCTGTACCCTCCGGCCGGGTTCTCGGGTAATAAAAAGAAAACGTCCGGCTCGTAATATCGCGAGAGAGTAGCAAATCGGTTTGAAACACCGGTGCGGTAGAACTGAAGAGTAAATCCCCCGTACTTTCATCGATCTGCTCATCTTGTTTCAGGCCCATATAGACCTGTGTACTTGAATTATTCAGCCGTACTTCCTCTGTCTTCTCGATAAATGCTTTGTCGAAATGCGATGCACCGGCAAGCTGCAAAACCGTCGTTTTGAGATTTGCATTGGAAACCACGCTTCGCGCTTTTATAAAGCGCCCGTTTACCGTGACTCCCGTAACGCGCTGGCGCTCGACGTGGATGCGTTGCACGTCGCAGCGAATCCCGATATCGACCCCGTTGCGTTCCAACTCCTTCTGCATCAATCCAATGAGCCGATCGGTCCCCCCCTCGAAGGTGAAGACACCCTTCGACATAAAGTTGGAAAATACGATTCCATAGGTAATGGCCGGGTCCTCCAACGTCGATCCATTGGCGTAGGTAATCGGTTCCATCAACAGGCGCACCACATCCTGGCGACCCGGAAAAAACCGTTCGAAGAACTCGCCAACGGTCAACTGTTGCTCGTCGTAGAAATTCATTCCACGAGCCGCATCAAAAAATGCTGTCACCTGTTCGTGGGCGATGCCGAATCGGGTTGTCAATAATTCCGTGAAATCGTCGCGGTTGTAGCGGGTCGTCAACGAAAAGTTCGGGTTATCGAAGCGAATGTTATTGAGTTGAACAATCGAATCAGAAATGTCGCGCGACCAGTACCGGCGACAACTCTTGACCATGCCTACGGGAAATCCGTGCAGCGAAATATCGAAGATGTGCCCACCTGGTCGCTTGAACCAGGTTGCCAAACCTCCCAGTTTGTAGTGTTGCTCGAGGAGCAGCACCCGGTGCCCACTCCGTGCGAGCGTATTGGCGACAGTCAGTCCTGCCAATCCGCTACCGACAACGATAACATCGTACTCATCGGAAACGCCTTGAAGAAAGTCGCGAGCCATAACACCACAATTGGTTTTAGTATGGATTGTTTTCTGCGCTACGGTCGCCAGAGAAACCATGCTGTCGTGACAAACAGTGATTTGCAATGGCGACTCCGCTGGTCATTGCCCCGATAATACCGCCGAATCCCTGGTCTGTGCCACAGATGTGCAAATTGGCCAGATGGGTGGCGCCATCAAGTTGCTTGTGCGTCGACCCATACACCGTTCCACCTTGATGCCAGGTGAACCGCCGGATGGTTTTTGGCGTGAACATATCTGTAGCCACAACCTTATGGCGGAAATCAGGCATAAAGCGGACTGCCGATTCGATCATCCGGTCATACCAGTTCGCTTTTTGTACACGATACTGCGGTTCTGAGAGCGATTCCCACTGGTCGAAATTTGCTTGTCCAGTGATACGGATAATTCCCTCGGGCAACTGGCCCTCTTCACTCGTGTAGCCGTAGTTGTTCGGCGAACAGATGACACCGGTTCGTAAATCCACTAACTCCTCCGGTCGCTGCCAGGTAAATTTTTCTGAATCGTTAAAAAAGACAACCGTCTTCGTAAAGCCAACATCCTGCGGCTGCGCATCGAGCACCGAGACCATTTCGCAAAATGAGAGGCGGCCAGAACGGCTTTCATCAACCTCGCTAACATCCTCGCACATACGCATTGTTTCAACGAGTCCGGCCGAAGAGAGGATGCTTTGCGCTTCGATCTGTTGTCCATCATCGAGCACAACTCCGACCGCCCGGTCGTTCTCGACTTTGATGTGATCGACGCCACTGCGGAGTTTCAATTCGCCACCGAGAGCGCGGAATCGTCGGATCAGATTTTTTAAGATCAACCGGATCCCGGCAAAGGGTCGCCCCAACCCCTCCATAAAAAGGCTGCGAAACATGATGCAGAACAGGCCAAAATCCATGTCGCGCTCGCGACCGTTGCCGTACCACATCGTCGGGCAGAGCAGCATTTCGATGAGCAGAGGGTCGGCGAGCGTCTTGCCGAGAAATTCTCGAGTCGATAGCTCGAATGCCTCCTGATTCAATTCATCGTAGTCGATGATGCTTCCGAGCAGTTGCTGGAAATTATCCTTCTCTGCAGGAAAACATCTGGCAATTTCCGACTCCAACACCTCAATGCCGTTCCCGAAGGCAATCCGCACGTCAGGAAATGCAATCTCCGATCCGATCTGGGGAGCCAGTGCAAAATCCTCCCAGCGAAACCTGAGTTGCCGCAGCAGGCGGGCGAACGGACCTTTTCGGGTCCCTTTGGGAACAAAGTTTGTTACCGCATGCAGGCCCACATCGAAGTCCCGGCCACCGAGCCGGTAGAATGAATTCAGACCACCGATGGTAGAGTGGCGCTCGAGAATACAGACGCGCTGATCGTAATGCGCCAGTCGGATCCCCGCAGCCAAGCCGGACATACCCGCGCCGATGATGACGGTATCGTACATAAAAGCGCGTCAGAGCTTACTGGCATTCCTGCATCTTCGGTTCGAGATAGGTGACGGTACTCTGCATGCTGGTCAGTTCGCCGTAATCCTCTTCCGGCACCTGCACCCGATAACGCTTGCGAAGTTCCATCACAATATCCAGAAAGTCCATGCTGTCCAGTTCCAACTGATCCCGAAATGGAACTTCATCCTTCAAATCGCCCAACTCCTCATCCGGAGCAATGTCGCTCAGGATATCAATAATCACTTCACGTATTTTTTCAGCCGTCATCCACTCCTCCGTCCGATCCTTCTTTGCCTGACGTGTCCGTCTCCTCGATGTCTGATTATACCGCGATGGCAACTGTTTCTAAAGCTTCCTGATAATAACCGCTGAGTTGATGCCTAACATGCCAAAAGAGTTATTGAGGATATAACGGACGTTGCCGACCTCCCTCGCATCGCCATACACTAAATTATTCAAAGCACAGTCGGGGTCAAGCTTGTCGACATTGATGGTGGCGTGGCAAACTCCATCCTTAAATGCGGGAAGATTTCCGGTCAATTCCAAGGCCCCGGCCGCACCCATGGCGTGACCGATAAAACTCTTTGCGTTGTTAAAGCAGGTTCGTTCACTCTCTGAAAACACCTGCCGCAGCGCCGCACATTCCTGGACATCTCCACTGCTTGTCCCGGTCGCATGGGTGCTGACGATATCAATCTGATCCGCCGTCAGGCCCGCCCGCGCAATCGCCAGCCGCACACACTCTGCCTGACGGTCAGGATTGGGAAGTACAAAATCGCTGGCATCGCTATTCATTGCATACCCGGCCAATTCGCCATAGATTTCCGCGCCCCGGGCCTTGGCATCGGAAAAACGTTCGAGCACAAAAATACATCCCCCCTCCGCCACCACAATGCCATTGCGATCGACATCAAAAGGGCGGGAAGCGCGGGTTGCATCTTCATGCTCTGCCAACGCACCCTGGCTTTTAAAACTGGCAAAGATGCCGAACGTACGGACGCTCTCAGAAACGCCTCCGGCCAACGCCAGATCGCAATCGCCGAGACGCAACATCTGCGCGCCCTGGATGAGACCAGCGTTGCCTGCCGCACAGGCCGCCCCAATCGAGTAGTGGGGACCGGTAATCCCCATGTTCAGTGAGATTTCACCCGCCGGATTGTTGGCCACGGTTCGGGGATTATGGTGATGGGACCAGAACTGCGTGTCGTAATCAAAACCCTTGAGTTCAAAAACTTCATTTTCGGTCTCTACATTGCCGTGTTCGGTAACACCAATGTAGACCCCGACCCGCGACCGATCGGTGTTCTCCCAATCGATCCCCGAATCGACGACCGCTTCGTTCGCTGCATAAATGCCGACACTCCCGGCGCGGGTACCACGCCGGAGATCTTTCCGCTTTTGATAAGAGAGCTCATCGAAGTCGCAAATCCCTGCGAGCGTCTTGCCGACGTAGCGAATTTCATAGGGGGTCACCCCGGACCGCCCCGCGAGCAGGCTCTCGCGAAACTCGCCGTAATTGTTACCGTTCGGCGCGGTCAGGCCGATCCCGGTAATCACAATCCGTTGGTCGTCTGATGGGATGGAAATCATGGCAGAGGGACTGCTGGGCGTTACCTGTCTCGAAGATTGTGAATCTATCTATTTTCCCCGAATTTACAAGGTGGCAGAGCAATCTGTGGGCCAACAAAGCCTCAATCCGCCCCACCCGCGAGCCACGCGCCGAGCCGCCGCATCCCCTCCTCCGTGGAGACCTCCACCTGATATCCAAAATCGTGCCGTGCCCGCCCGATATCGAAGTAATGGGACGTCCCCAACTGGGAGGCGAGAAACCGAGTCATCGGCGGCTCTGCGCCGATACGCAGCGTCCGGTAAAACCCCTCGAGAAGAGCGCCGATCCGCCATGCCGCAGAGAGGGAAATCGATTTTTTCAGCGGCGCTTCTCCCGCCAAGGCGAGCAACTGATCGATCCACGCCCAGCAGTTCACCGGATCGCCCTGGCTGATGAAGTACGCCTGCCCGGCAACAACACCGTTTGGCTCCAGTGCATCGGCAGCAAGCAGGTGGGCCCTGGCCGCATTTTCTACGTAGATCATATCGATCCGGTTCTGGCCGTCGCCGACTTTGCGTAATCGCCCGCGACGAGCGCGCTCGAAGAGGCGGACCACCAGGTGCCGGTCGCCCGGTCCCCAGATAAGGTGCGGACGAAGTGCACAGGTGAGCAGGCGGCCCGGCTCGTTGGCGGCCAATACCGCCCTCTCGGCGAGCGCCTTGCTGTGCGGATAGTGGCACAACCAGCGATTTGCATACGGGGCGCTTTCATCGATCCCCTCCTGAGGCCGCCCGTCGAAAGTCACACTCGGACTGCTCGTATAGACGAGCCGGCGCACGCCACAGCTGCGACAGGCCGCTAGCACATGTTCGGTCCCCTGCGTATTGACCTCAAAATACTCTTTTGCCCGCCCCCAGATTCCGGCAATGCCGGCGACATGATGCACCACATCCATTCCCCGACAGGCATTTTCTACCGCCAGCGGATCGCGAATATCGCCCAGGACGATCTCGGTACCCCAGTCTCGCAATTGAGCGTCCTCGCGCCGCGCAAAAGCGCGGACCCGGTCCCCGCGCGCCAAGGCCTGCTGCACCAGATGTCGGCCGAGAAACCCCGTGGCACCGGTAACGAGCGCTGAGTGACTCATACAATCCGCCTCGCAGCCCAGCAGGCGAGTTTTTCGCGAAAGATTTTTGCATTGTGTCTGATGTCGACCGGCAGCTTTTTCCGGATGAGAAAATCCTCGATCGTGCGGGTGTGCGGGTTGCTCTCTCCAACGATACGAAGCGCGTCCACCAGGGCATTGCGGGCACGCCTGCTGCGGGGAAACGCCTCGGCAAAGGGTTCTACAACGAGCACCGGCCTCTGCGCATCGGTTCGGCCGATACCGACAAGCGCGGTCCGGTAGACCGAAGGGTGGGTGTTGAAGACCGCTTCGGTGCAAATGGTGTAAAGCGTCTCCCTCTCGCAGCGGACCCGATGGGACAGCCGTCCGCAAAACCAGAAACGATCCTGCTCATCGAGATAGCCGACATCCCCCATCCGGTGCCAGCGGGTTTTTCCATCCACAATTTTTCCCAGCCGGTTTGCTTCGACCCGGGTCACATAGGCATCGGTTACGACCGGTCCCGATACGACCAACTCCCCAATCGTTCCTGTCGGGACTCCCTCCGGCAGCGAATCGATCGGTCCATCGACAATCGGAACCACCCTCCAGCAGATCGCCGGAAAACGACGTCCCACGCAGACACCCGCACCCTGATCGGTCTTGTCCTGCGTTTCTCCGAGGACTTCACTCGCGCTGATGGAGGCAACCGGCAGCGCCTCGGTCGCTCCATATGGGGTATGGATTTCAGCAGCGGTCGGCAGGCTGCGTTTCAACATGGCCAAGACCCGCCCGGGAACAGGGGCCCCGGCGGAAAAAATATTTTCGACGCCCGGAATTTTTACACCCTCCGCTTCGCAGTAGCGTCCGACTCGATTCCAGAGTGCTGGAGAACCAAACGACTGGGTCACCTGCCAATCGCACAACGCAGAGAGAATTTTTTTCGGATCGACGTCGGCCGGCCGCGTTGCGTCCATTTCCGGGACGACGGTCGTCACCCCCATCCCGCTATTGAAGAGGCCAAAGAGAGGAAAACCGGCCAGATCCACTGCACCCGGTTTGATCGAATAGTGGTTCTGGATCTCGCTGATTTGATGTTCAAAATTTCCATGCTTGTAGAGGACCCCCTTGGGCACACCTGTACTGCCGGTCGTAAAAATAATTGCGGCCGCTTCGTCGCTCCGGGTCGAGACGCTCAACGGCAAACCCTCTCCGGCAGTGCGAAGCTGGTTTAGCGTACAACCTCCCCAAAAGAGCCGTCGGCCGGCCGTAACGTGAATCCGCGACTTTGGAAAACGGTGCCGCTTGAGCATCCGCACCGCGTGGACCGCCGGAATCGCCACAAAACCGTCCGGCTCAACTTCCGAGAGACAACCGAGCAGATTTCGCCGACCCATCCCAGGATCGACCAGAACCGTCACTGCTCCCGATTTAAAAAGAGCAAACACAAGCGAAACAAAATCGATTCCCGGACGCACGAGCAGGACCAACCGGTCCCCCGCCCTCACCCCCCGGGCCAAAAGGCCGGCAGCAATCCGATCGCTATCGGCGTGCAACTCGCCAAACGTGATCGTGCGATAGCGCCTGCGACCCTGCGGCTCGACCACCGCAATCTGCGCGGGACGCTGCCGGGCATGCTGGGCCAAACGCAATGCGACATTCGTAACCTGTTGCTCAGCAAGCGTTGTTGTCATGGATTGGCCACACACAGTTTGTTCGACATCGATTGCTGAACAACCTGATCTCTTAAACACTCAAGGACCAAAGCAGCCACATCGATCCGGAGCGTTTTTGAGAGGGCTTTCCAGCCAGGCACGGCGTTCACCTCCAAGGCGAGCAACCTGCCATCGAGGGTCGGCAGGAGGTCAACACCCGCCAACGGTGCTCCGATTGCCCGAGCGGCCCGACGGGCAATTTCGGCAAGGCGGTCCTCGACCACCAATGCCTCGGTTGTTGCACCACGAGAGACGTTCGTGCGCCAGTCGCGATCGTTGCTCCGCCGCATCCCCAAGACACGATTGCCCACCACAAACAGGCGGAGATCGTACCCCGCGTGCGGCACAAATTCCTGCAGGTAGATCAGCCCGCCGAGTTGTTCGAGCATTTTAAAAGCGCGTTCGGCCAGTGCCTCATCGGCAAGACGGGTGATACCGCGCCCCTCGCCGCCGAAGAGTGGCTTGATCACGACATCCCCACCCAGTTCGGAAAACGCGACCATCGCCTCGTTTGCCCCCTGAGCGGCAATCGTTCTCGGCACGTCCAGGCCCGCACGGCGAAGCAGCAGCGTGGCCAGATATTTGTCCACAGCCGCCTCCAGGGCCTTGGGAGGATTGACGACACAGGTCCCCTCCGCCTGCAGCGCCGCGAGCGCGTCCATACGAAAGACCACTTGCTCCAGCGAGCCGGGCGGCATCGTTCGAACGAGCACTGCATCGTAGGCACCGAGGTCTTCATTACCGGAGGAAACAGAGACCCCGGCATTATCGAGCCCGCTCTGAAGTCGCCGAAAGGGTAACGGGGCCAGATCATATCTTCCATCCGCAGCGCGGCAGAGATCTTTGAAATACCAACTTTCCGGCGAACAGAGGACGGCCAATCGCATCATTGATTCATCTTTCCGAACCGGAAACGGAGCCTGGCAGGACCTGCCACCAAAATTCTTCGCTTGCCGGAACCTACTCGTAAAAAGAACACTGTAGGACGTCTGGAACAAACTCGCCGAACCGAAAACTTCGCCCGGTCTCGAGATTCACCAAATTTATAATCGCGGGACTGAAAAGATGCTCATCGATCTTATAAAAGTCATTATCGTACCGGGCAAAAATATTACAAAATGGCTCACCATGATCCGCAGAACTGTTACTCGGAACCTGTGGCCCGACTTGTTCAAGACTCGCATCATCGCCCTCTATCCAGAGCGTGACTTCACTACCGTAGAGGATTGCATCATTGCTGCGACCAATTGCCGCCAGATCATCTCCTGCGACCGGGGGCAGCGGCGCAATCCCCCAACCACTCTGTACTCGATCGAGATCGAATCCGAGTTCGTAGAGTTTGTGCATTGCCGTCTCGACACTGCGGGCCACCACTTGCACGTTGCCCGCCTGACTGGCAGTCGGTGCAATGAGAAGCACAAGATCCCGCTCTAAAACACCACAGGCATCCGCCAACATTGCAACCACTTTGGGCGTCGGCATGGATCGCGTTTCCAGAACCCCGACGGCGACCTCCGGTTTTTCCGCATACCCAATGTCTTCAAAAATCGCCTCTCGATTGGCTGCGGCCCGCATCGGGCCCGAGCCCATGGCAAAGAAATCCCCTACCTTCACCTCCCACCCGGCGTACTGGGAGGCCATGCAGCCCGCCACCGGATGGTCGGTGGTCACCTGGACAAACGGCCCCGCCGAAAGGTTTGCAGGACCGGCAACGAGCTCAACGCGACCGAGTCCCGCCAAGCAGACCTCGGAGAGAATTTTTCCCGCTTGCAAACCGCCCGCCGCTTCGATTCCACAGTCGAGCACGCGAGCGGAGGCCACCCGATGTTTTCCGACCCGCAGCCTCTCGGCGGCATCAAAAAGTTCTCGAGAGACATCCAGAGCTTGGCGATTTAAATTCACGTTTTTAGTGTTATCCTGAAAAATGGTCGGCGTTGAATCATTCTCTCCAACCCTCCTTACCGACGCAATGCCCGCCCGAGGAGCAGAGCGGGTCCGGGTGCGATCCGGTGGCTAGAAAATGGCCTCTTCGGCACTTCATCCAATAAAACAACTCGCCCAGGACTTCTCCCCCATTTCGTCACCATTTAGAATGTGAGCAGCCGCGCGGCACAAGAGATCCGGCCATACGCATTGAGCGACGTCCGCGTGGAGATCTTTGGCCGGCTGCGTCTTTGTTGAGTTTGCGGAGCACGTTCGTATGCCAAGCCTGACGGTTGAGAACTACGTCAAAACGATCTATCAGATCTGCACCAATTCGGGAGGCTCTTCGGCCTCGACCGGAAAGATTTCCGAATCGCTCGGAGTCTCACCGAGCACCGTTACCAGCATGCTCAAAACACTCAGCGACAGCCAACTGGCCACCTACATGCCGTATGAAGGAGTCCGACTGACCGATGCCGGAACGGCACTGGCACTACGCATGTTGCGACGGCACCGGCTGATCGAACTTTTTCTGGTGCATTCGCTCGACATGCATTGGGACGAAGTCCATGACGAAGCGGAAAACATGGAACATGCCGTAAGCGATCAGGTGGTCGATCGTATCGAGCAATTCCTGGGGCATCCCGTCGTCGATCCGCACGGTGACCCCATTCCTCGCGCGGATGGCTCGGTAGCAATGCCGGAGGGACAGAGCCTGGCATCCTGTCAGGAGGGCGAGTCTTTTCTCCTCGCGCGGGTACTCGACCAGTCGTCCGATTTTCTCCGCTATCTGAGTCAAACCGGGCTCTCCCTCGGTGTCCAAGGTCGCGTTGAGAGCAACCGCACGGAAGCTGGAACCGTAACGGTTGAAGTTGCAGGAAACCAAACCACGCTTGGCCCTGCAGCCGCGGCCAAATTCTTGGTGTGAGCCGTCAAATAACGACTCCGGCCGGCCATTGCGATTGCGCTCAAAGGTGCCATTTCTTCACCCCGCGCGCAAGCGCGCCGGAGAGAAAGCTCCGTGCCTTGCTCCACGGCTCAAATAGGCCTCTATGGAGTGTTTCCGCCCTCTTTCGTAAGGCCGGCGAAACCTCTGCGGATTTGACGGGAGGGCCATAAAGGTTTAAAACATCAGGTGTTGAGTCTATCTGCCTGCAATGCGGACGATGCAACGAGGGGTCCCCGCAATGGAGACCTGTGAACCTGGTCAGAGACGAAAGTCAGCAGCCATAAGCAGTCATCTTCTTGTGCGGTGGGCCTCTCGTTGCATCGCCTGAGAGTGCAGGTGAAGGAATCGCTGCCCGCAGGATGTCATGTCGCAGGAAGAACACCAGAGTCTGGCCCAGGGAGAGGACGCTTCGGGCGACGACTATGTCGTGATCGCAAGGCGTTACCGTCCGCAGATCTTCGCCGACTTGATCGGTCAGCAGCATATCGCGGCGGCCCTCGAAGCGGCCATCGCCACAAACCGCGTCGGACACGCCTACCTCTTTACCGGGGCACGCGGAGTGGGCAAGACCTCGGCAGCGCGGATCTTTGCCTCCGCGCTCAATGCCCCTCAGGACGATGCAGAGGTCACCGAGATTCGCGAAGCGATTTTTCGCGGTGAAGATCTCGATGTGCTGGAAATCGACGGTGCGAGCAACCGCGGGATCGATGACATCCGAGAATTACGATCCAACGTAAACATCCGGCCGAGCCGTTCACGATTCAAAATTTACATCATCGATGAAGTCCACATGCTCACGCGCGATGCCTTCAACGCGCTGCTCAAAACACTCGAAGAGCCCCCAAAGCACGTCAAGTTTATTTTCTGTACGACCGAACCGAACAAAATCCCCATCACCGTGCTCTCGCGCTGCCAGCGGTTTGACTTTGCCGGCATCGAATCGGAATCGATTGTGACGCGGCTCCGTCAAATCGCGGAGGCTGAAGGGGCCGACATTGATGACGACGCGATTCAATTGCTCGCAAGGCGGGCCGACGGTTCGATGCGGGACGGGCAGTCGCTTTTGGAGCAATTGATCGCTTTCACCAGCGAGCGGATCTTCGCAACGACAGTCCATCACATGCTCGGTACCGCCGAGAGTACACGACTCCTGACGATGGCTCGCCGATTTTCAACCCATGATGCGGCCGGCCTACTTGAGGATCTCGATACCGCGATTCACGAAGGAGTGGACGTAGGAAATCTCCTTGAGCAGTTGTTGGGGATTTTCCGGGACTGCATGATGGCCCAGGCAGGTTGTGGCAGTGAGACGTTTATTTCTACTGCCACCGGAGATGAGGCGGAAAAGGTAAAAGACATTGCCAACCAGTTGGGTATGGAACCGGTCCTGGCAATCCTGCAAATCTTGCAGCAGGCGCTCGGGAACATGCGGTTCTCCACCCAGCGGCGCTCCATTGCGGAGGTGGCGTTGGTCCGCGGTGCCCAGTTGGAAGGGCTCGAACAACTCTCGACGCTCATTGCACGCCTCGAGGGTGCCCCGTCCGATTGTAGTCAAGGCTCTACCGCGGCGGCGGCTCGCAGCCCAAAAGAGAGTGGGGCAAAAAAAAAATCCGCTGAGGGGAGCCTCTTAGCGGCGGTGAAAAACCAATCGCAACATCCCCCTAAATCGGCCCCGGTGGCAGGAGGAGAAGCGGACACTGCCGTCCCGCCGGCTGCAGCGGAGGAACCTTCCGTCGATGAACCGAACAGTGCCTCCAAGGAAGGAATTTTAACGGCGGCCAATGCCCAAGAGATCTGGACCGACGCCCTCACAAAGGTCTCCGATTCGATTCGGGCCAACGCGGGCAAAAGCGAGAGTATCGTCGCCTCAGCGGAAAACGCCCTTACGGTCACCTTTGCGGAGAGCTGCAGTTTCTCCAAGTCTCTTTGCGAGCGACCGGACAATGCACGAAAGATCGAGAATGCGGTCTCTGAAGTTGCCGGGACCCGGGTGCGGCTCACCTTTACAATTTCGAGCCAATCGTCTGGTGAAACACCCCGCAACGAGCGGCCGGTCTCACGCAAGGAGAAACTTTCCACCGTCGCGGAAAACCCCATGGTCAAGCAGGCCCAGAAGTTGTTCGGCGCACGACCAACGACGATCCATTAATGTTGATTGACAAACCTACTTTTTCAGGAGCGTACACCGTGTTTAAAGGATTATCCGATCTGGGATCGATGCTGAAGCAGGCCCAAGCGATGGGCTCGCGAATGAAAGAAATGAATGAGAACCTTCGCGATGTCCGTGCTGTCGGAAACGCCGGAGGCGGTCTGGTCGAAGTCGAAGTCAACGGTCTCGGTGAAATGCTGCGGCTCTCGATCGATCCTTCGCTATTGGAAAAACAAGATCTTGAACTCCTGGAAGATCTCGTGCCAGCAGCGGCCAATCAGGCTCAGGCCAAAGCTAAAGAACAGCACGCTCAGGTTCTCAAAGAACTGACCGGCAACATGGATATTCCCGGGTTGGGCGATGCCATCCAATCCCTCACGGAGCCTTCCACCGATACTCCCAATTAATTTCTCGAGGCAGGGACACCCATCGCCTTCTTTCCCGCATGGACTGTGACGAGGTTTTGCAATGGATCAACTTAGCCAGTCCGTAAGCCAACTTGTCGACTACTTCGAACGGTTTCCCGGCATAGGAAACAAATCGGCCCAACGTCTCGCCTATTATATTTTGCGGATACCGGAAGCCGAAGCGACCGCCCTCGCCGATGCGATTCTGCAAGTCAAAAAAAACGTCCACTACTGCAGTGTCTGCTTCAACCTTACCGAGGAAAAGCTCTGCAGTGTTTGCAGCGACAACCGTCGCGATCGGACGCGGGTGCTCGTGGTCGAGCAACCGCGGGACCTCATGGCTCTTGAGGCAACCGCAAACTACCGCGGACTCTACCATGTGCTTCTCGGACGCATTGCCCCGCTGGAGGGTATCGGCCCGGAACAGCTCACGATCGAAGCCCTCACGGCGCGCATCAAAGAGGGAACCATCGAGGAGATCATTATGGGGACCAACCCAACCCTCGAGGGCGATGGGACCGCACTCTATATCAGCAACGTCGTGGGGAATTTGCCGATAAAAATCACTCGTCTAGCGAGGGGCATCACCAGCGGAAGTGTCCTGGAGCACGCCAACCGGGAAATGCTCTCCGATGCGATTGATGGCAGACAACCTTTTTAGTATTTTCCCGCTAGTTGTGGACAAATACCCCCTCGCCACGCTTCTCTCAAGAGCCAAACGGCTAAAATGAGGTAGACTATCTTTAGGGCATCAACCGGCTGGCCCCCAAACACTCCAAAACCCCTTTGACCTGGTAACGATGCGACTCTCCTTCGGACAAGAACTGAGACAGGTCCAGAAGCAGATGCTGGCTCCACGGATGATCCAGTCCATGGAGATTTTGCAACTTCCGCTTCTTGCGCTGCAGGAACGGATCGAACAGGAGATCCAGGAGAACCCGGTCCTTGATGTCAAAGAGGTCGATCCGAATTTACCGGACGAGCGATACGAATCGGACAAAGTGGACGACTCGGCGGACGCAGAAAAAGAACTGGTTGTCGATGAAACAAAAAACAACGAGGAGGACTTTGAGCGTCTTCTCAATATGAATGACGAGTGGCCGGGAACGTTCGAGGAACGATCCCGTCCCTCAGCCGACCGGATCGAGCAGGAGTCATCCCGCAAACACGACACCATGGCGAACATGGCCAACCGGCCGCAGACCCTCCAGGATCATCTGCACAATCAGGTAGGGTGGTTTGATCTCGACGAAGATCTTCGCCAACTCGTCGACCGCATCATCTACAACCTCGACGCAAACGGACGACTGCAGGGACAGCTCCAGGATCTCCTCAAACCGGATGCGCCCCCCGAACGTCTCCGCCGCGCCGAGGAGGCTCTCGACATTGTCCAGCGTCTCGATCCACCGGGCGTGGGCGCCCGCGATGACCGCGAATGCCTCCTGTTGCAAATCAAACCTGGAATTCCATTCTACGAGGAACTCAAAAAACTTATTGAACATCACCTCGAAGACCTCGCCGGAAACCGACTGCCGATCATCTCAAGAAAAACGGGCTATTCGATCGAGCAAATCCATCGGATCTGGGATGAGCTCAAAAAATTGAACCCGCATCCGGGGGCGATCTTCAAGGAGACCCACGTCCACCTCGTCACGCCCGACGTCTATGTGGAGCGCAATGATGATGGCAAATATATCGTCCGGCTTGATGACGACCGCACGCCGGATCTCTATATCAGCCCTTACTATCGCAAGCTATTGTCCAATCCCGACGCAACGCCGGAGACCAAAGAGTATATCAAACGCAAAATCAACGCCGCCCAATGGCTGATCGAATCGATCCAGCAGCGCCGCAGCACCCTGACGCGGGTATCGCAAGCCATCGTCGATCACCAGACCGAGTTCCTCGACAAAGGCCCCGAAGCGATTGAGCCACTGAAAATGCAGCAGATTGCCGACAAGGTGGGAGTCCACGTCACCACCGTCAGCCGCGCGGTCGATGACAAATGGATACAGACTGCCCGCGGCATCTTTCCACTGAAACGATTCTTTGTGGGAGGGACGCGGAGTGCGGATGGCGAAGAAGTCGCTTGGGATGCGGTGCGACTGAAGCTACAGGAAATCATCGACAACGAAGACAAGAAAAAACCCCACAGCGACGACGAGCTGGTGCGGCAACTGGCAAACCATGGTCTCAAGGTCGCGCGCCGGACGGTGACCAAATATCGCAAGAGCATGAACATCCCGAGCTCCCGGCAACGGCGGGACTGGCTAAATAAAGAAGCTTAAAGTGCGATTCTTGCCGGTGCGGCAGTAGCCGTCTTTGAGGTGGTCGCCATCGGCAATCCGTTCGATGGCCACAGCGAACGCGTTCTCCGAATTGCCGAATCGTGCCAAAAACCGCCTGTTTAACAAACGGGTGACGTACGCCGCTCTTTTCCGTATCATATCTAATGGAACCTGACGCGTGGCCTATGGACTCTCTAACTGGCAGAGATAACGATGTTTTGCCCCTTTTGTCGCAAAGACAAAGATCATGTGATCGACTCGCGAACGAGTGAAGATGGCTTTGTGATCCGTCGCCGCCGGGAGTGTCAGGCCTGCGATCGTCGCTGGACAACCTACGAGCGGATTGAAGAGAGACCGCTCAAGGTGGTAAAGAAAGACGGCACGCGCATCGCGTTCGACCGGGACAAGATTAAAGTGGGGATTGAGAAAGCCTGCTGGAAACGATCTGTCCGGGACGAACAGATCGAGAAGATTCTTTCCGTCGTAGAAAACGATATTTTCGCCAAGTTCGACGCCGAGGTGGAGAGTGGTTATATCGGCGAGTTGATTATGGACCACCTGCGGCACCTCGATCAGGTCGCCTACGTCCGTTTTGCCAGCGTCTACCGGGAATTTCAGGACGTCCACGATTTCGTCGATGAGCTCCAGCCGATGCTCAAAGAGAAACAGACCAAGTAGGCTCACCAGCGAGCAAACCCGAATCGCTGATGCGCCACTTTGGCAGGGAAGTAGCACTGCTGTCTGACGCAAACCGCTCTTTTCGCCCCGTTACTCTCTTTGACCTTGCACTCGCGAGGCGTTTTGCGGACACTCCGCCACCTTGTAGCCCCAAGTCCTTAGCGGTAGCTACGCTTCTGCAAGGAGGCTAGAAGTACCACTCGATTGAGAACCAACGATCCGAAGCCCAAATGATTCCAATGCGTACCAGCCCGCTTCGAGGATTTTTAACGATTCTCGTAGCCCTGCTCTCCGGCTGCCACGGATCGCTCGTTTCCGATCAGTACGCGCCAGAGCTGCCCGGAAACATCGATTCGGAATTTCTTGTGGTACCCGAGGAGGAGACGCTTCATTTACCCAACCCATCCTCCTTTGCCCCCGCCAACTCGGAAAACTTCTGGAACGCACTCGTCGATATCGTGAGCGATTATTTCCGCATCCAGCAGGAACAGCGGGTACAGAATATCGGCGGCCAGTGGATCGAAGGACGCATTGAAACCTTCCCGCAAACGGGAGCAACCTACCTCGAGCCGTGGCGATGGGATTCGGCAAGCCGGTACGAGCGGACGCTTGCCACGCTACAATCGATTCGCCGCACGGCGATGATTCGCGTTTTGCCCGATGGCCATGGCTTTTTGGTCGACGTGCAGGTTTACAAAGAACTGGAAGATGTGCCGCAACCGGAACACAACCGTTCGGGTGTGGCAAGTTTCCGGTTTGGTGAAACGGTCAGTCAAAACGAACCGCGGATTGCAGAGATCGGCGCGCCGGGCGGGTGGATCCCCATGGGCCGCGACCCGGCGCTCGAACAAGAAATTCTCGCTAGAATCTATGAGCGAATGAACCCGATCCCCTACTAGGCTTGTTGGGAATCGCTGCCGGGGCGTTCCGACGCGCTCAGCCGGCTTTCGATTGATTCTGATCCGTTGCGGGAGTTGCAGGCCGGGTCCCCAAGGTGATTGGGGCTGCCGGGGCAGTCGATCTCTCGGGCACTCGCGGAATCCGAAGCGTAAAGGCGGTACCCTTGCCGATCGTACTGGCCACGAGAATTTTTCCCCGGTGCGATTCGATGATATCGCGGCACGCCGCTAGGCCGACACCGGTCCCGCCCTTGCCCGATTCGTCGGGGCCTTTTTTGGTGGAGTAAAAGGGCTCGAATATTCGGGGAAGTTTCTCCTGAGGAATGCCGCCGCCGGTATCTCTCACCGAGAGTTCCACCATTTGTGATGGCCCGTCGTAGCCGACTGAGATCACCACCTGCCCGCCCCGTGGCATCGCCTGGCGGGCATTGATCAACAAATTCAGAAGAACCTGTTGGATTTGATTCGCATTGGCCATTGCCATCGGAGCTTCTTGGAGCTTCGTCTCCACGGCGATTCGATATTTTCGCAGTTCGCGCTCCAAAAGCACCAGGGCATCATCGACCAGCTTTGCCAGATCGGTCGGCTCAAAATCGTCCGATCGATTTCTGGCCAGCCCCAAGATTCCATTGGTGATTCGAGCAGCACGTTCGCCTGCCGCAAGAATTTTTTCAAAGGCTTTGTCGCGCGTCGGGTCATCCTTGTGCCGCATGCCCATCTTGGCATAGTTGATGATCGTCATCAGCACGTTGTTGTATTCGTGGGTCGTGGTCCCGAGCAATTCCCCAAGCGCGGTGAGCGACTGCGCGTGCGCAAGCTGCTGTTTCAATCGGTCGATCTCATCGTCCCGACCGATCGCTTGAGGATCATTCATGGACATATTTCTCGTTCCACCCAACCGGTTTACCTTAACTCGTTTATCGAAGTCCCAGATTCGCACTCTCTTGCCGAGTTAGAATGTCTTAACGTCTTACAAATTTTAGACTTAGCGGCAATTTGCATATCGACGAATCGACCTGGGCAGCTAAACCCGTTCCTCCTATAATTCCCGCCATCTGACCTACACGAGAGGCGTTTTGCATAACCTTGTCGCTTGGAGAAGTTAGGATGCACTCGGTTGAACTCTTAGAGCAAGCGCTCGAGACCGTAAAAAAACTTGGGTATCAGGTTCGTGAGGAATGTGTCGGTGGTAACGGCGGTGGAAGCTGCGTAGTTCGCGGTCAGAAATCGCTTTTTTTGGACCCGATGCTCGACATCCCCGACCGGTTGGAGCTGGTCTGTCAGGCCCTACAGGAAGAATTGGCCAACAACTC
>JASMGX010000002.1:30974-67357 GCA_030751095.1 Pirellulales bacterium
CCCTCTCTAAAGAGCTTGCAGCAAGGGTGCAGCAAGGTTTTCCCCGGTTTGTGCCACAATCGCGCAACAGAGATGCGGCCTGATACTCCGCTTCACTCTCCAGGGCGATAGAGTTCCTGCACTTCGATCACTTTCTCGACGCTCCGCGGGGTCCAATACCGGATACTCTTGCCTTCGGCAACACGCATCCGCAGTTCGCTGCTGCTGAACCCGACCAGCGGCATCTGTAATTGCTGCTCCTGATACTCGCTCAGCTGTTCGGAGCTAACGAGCGGTGCAAGAGGGCCAAAGTCGACCGCCACACCGGGACGGGCGACCACCAGGAGCGTTGCCAGTTGGCAGATCTCGCCGGGAGATTTCCAATTCGGAAAATCAACCAGTGAATCGGCCCCCATGATCAGGAAACGTTCTGCATCCGGCTCCTGCTGGGCAATCATCTGCAGCGTCTCGAGTGTGTAGCTCACTCCACCCCGCTCACACTCCAACAGCGAGAGGTCAAAATGTGCATTTCCGGCAATTGCAAGGCGCAGCATTTCGATCCGCGCTGCGGTCGGCGCAACCGACTGGCCCTGTTTGTGAGGCGATTCTGCGGCCGGCATAAACCAGACTTTATCGAGCCGGGCCTGCTGGTGCGCGGTTTGAGCGAGCAGGAGATGTCCGTAATGGACCGGATCAAAAGAACCCCCATACATTCCCAATCGCATCGCGGCGTCTCTCTGGTTTGCGAAAATGGCGACCGCATCGGCCACTCGTCAAAAAGCCCGCAATAGCCGACAATCGTTTTTCACGGGCCCACTCCAACTTAGCCAACAAACGCTCTTGCCGGTAGCTACCAGGACTCCATGCCTGAGAAACAGCACAACTTGTTTGACGTCGAACCTCCCGAATGGGAAGCGGACGCTGCAGAGGAACGTTGCGTGGCAACGGTCGTGCTGCCGACCGGCTTGACGAGGCCGCTCGATTACTCGGTTCCCGATACCTTGCGGGCCGAGCTGGAGCCGGGTCGTCGCGTGAGCGTACCCCTCGGCCGCGGCAATCGTAGCGTTATCGGCTACTGCGTGGCGATCGAAAACGACAAGCGGACGAACCGGCCCCTGAAAGAGATTGATGCGGTCCTCGACTCGCAACGACTGCTCTCACCCGGCCTGCTCCGACTCACCGAGTGGATGGCCGATTACTATCTTTGTCCCTGGGGGCAGGTACTCGATACGGTCATTCCCGCCGGCGTTCGCAGCGGCGCGGGAACGCGGCTCACCACGTTTCTGACAGTTCCCGAGGAAGTGGTCGCCAAGTCCGCGAGCTTGAAACTGCCGGCCAAACAGGCGGCCGCTTTAAAACATCTCCTCGCTGAGGCAAAACCGACCACACCAGGCGAGGTAGCCGAGGCGGTCGGCTGCACCCAGGCCCCGATCACCGCCCTGCGGCGCAAGGGTTTGATCCAGAGCGAGGTCCGGCGGGTAGGTTCGGTGGATGCCCAAGAGGATCAGGCCCCTGTCGAGCCGCACCTGAAAATGAACCCGGACCAGACCGCGGCATTGGCGGTGATTATGGAGAGTCTCCGCCGCGGCCAGCACGAAACAATCCTGATCCACGGGGTCACGGGAAGCGGAAAAACAGAAGTCTACATGCAGGCGATCAGCGAGGTCATCAGCTACGGTCGTCAGGCCATTGTCCTGGTTCCGGAAATCAGCCTCACGCCCCAGACCGTGGCCCGCTTTCGCTCCCGCTTCGGTCGGGTCGCGGTCCTGCACAGCCACTTAAGCGACGTCGAGCGGCACCGCCAGTGGAGCCACATTGCCAGCGGCAACGTACCGGTTGTCGTCGGTGCCCGCAGCGCGGTCTTTGCACCGACGCCACAACTCGGGTTGATCGTGATCGATGAAGAGCACGAAACCAGCTTCAAACAGGATAGTGCCCCCCGCTACCACGCCCGCGAGGTGGCCGAGCGGCGGGCGAGCGCCGAAGGGATTCCCCTGCTGCTCGGTTCGGCAACCCCCTCACTTGAGAGTTATGCGCGGAGCGAGGCGGGGCATTATCGGCTGGTCGAAATGCCCCAACGGATCTTCAATCGCCCGCTGCCCACCGTAGCGACGATCGATCTCTGCTCGCACCGGCAGGACCGCCACGCCCGCGGAGCGATCAGCCGCCAACTGCACAACGCGATGGCCGAAGCGCTCCGCGACGGCGGGCAGGTGATCCTATTGCTCAATCGCCGCGGTTTTTCTACCCACATCCAGTGTCCCTCCTGCGGAGAGGTGCTGCGCTGTCCGGAATGTGAAATCGCCTTGACCCACCACCGGAAAAAACAGCTTGCCCTCTGCCACTACTGCGACCATCAGACCCCGGCCCCCGACCGCTGCGCCGCCTGCGGCTTTACCGGATTGCGTTTCAGCGGGCAGGGTACCGAGCGGCTTGAGGACGAGGTTCGGAGGAGGTTTCCGGACGAGAACTGTTTGAGGATGGATACCGACACCATGCAGCGGCGGGGCAGCCATGAGGAGGCGTTGGCAAAATTCCGCGACGGTGAAGTCCGCATCCTGCTCGGCACCCAGATGATCGCCAAGGGGCTCGATTTTCCCAACGTCACGCTCGTCGGTGTGATCAACGCCGACACCGCACTGCATCTTCCCGATTTCCGGGCCGCCGAGCGGACCTTCCAACTCGTCACTCAGGTGGCCGGTCGCACGGGGCGAAGCGAGCGGGGCGGGCACGTGTTGGTCCAGACCTGCCAACCGGAACATCCTGCGATCCAAGCCGCGATCCGACACGATTATGTGCGGTTTGCCGGCGGCGAGCTTCCTCTGCGCAAAGCGCTCCGCTATCCCCCGTTCGGATCGATGCTGCGGATTGTGGTCCGCGGTCCGAGTGAGGTGACTGCCCGTGAATTTGCCACAACCCTCTCAGAGCGAATACGGCAGGCGGGTGAAGAATCGGACATCTGCCTCCGGCTGCTCGGCCCGGCGCCGGCCCCCTTTGCAAAACTTCGCGGTAAGTATCGCTTTGCGATCCAGTTGCAAGCCTCTCAGGAGGATTCGATCAGCCACCTCGTCGCGGCAGCTACCGAAAAGATCAAACCACCCGACGGGGTGCAGTGGATCGCAGATGTCGATCCGATCGACATGATGTGACGGCATTTTCCGGGACCGACGAAGAATCGGAGTGGGGATTGCTCTGGGGAGATGCTCCAGATAGTCTGGTATTTCACGCCAGAGTAGCTCAGTTGGCAGAGCAGCTCATTCGTAATGAGCAGGTCATCGGTTCGAGTCCGATCTCTGGCTCTTCTTTAGCCTCTTCGATGACCGCCACGCCGCCATCGCGGCAGCAGTGCCAGGCCGAGCAGCGCGAGAAGCATCGCCGCCGGTTCGGGGACCGCATAGAGCGGGCTTGCCAGATAGTCTTGCAACTCCGCTTCGCTGGCTACCCAGTAATCGGCACCCGGAGGAAGTACCAATTCCGTGAAACTGCGGACGGACCATGTGTCGGTCGGGGCCAAGGTCCGCATCGTCGCATATTGGGCGGCATCGTAACCGTAGAACCAATCGTAGGTGTAGCCCATCCCCGTCCAGGGAAAGGCTCCTGTCGCTGTGTTATTATTCCACCAATTTTTGTACCACGCTTCATACGTCTCCGTATAAAACACATCAACCGCAGGTGAAAAATCTACGAAAGCTAAATTGTCCTCTTGGGCCTGACTCCAACTTAAATCAATATTCACCGGTGCGTTCTCAGGTTGTGCACCAGGCCCGGCGGGGCGCACTGAAACGTTCGAGTCGTAATGCGACGAAACACTCGTATGAAAGATTTCGTCTTCGTTCACCCAAACATCCGCCACGCGATAAAAATTGCCAAACCCATAGTTATCGCCACTTGCCGGATCTGGGTTGCTGAAATATCCGTTGAGCATCCCCAGCGACGCTGCCGCACGATTGTAAGGATTGCCCGCCTCTTCGTATTGCGACCAATGGACGTTGTCCTGATAAAACTGCCCCCAGTGTCGATACTTTAATTCGCCGAGTGTGAGTGGATGCGTTGCGGGCGCCGCCTGACGATGATCGTAGGCCGCCTTGTAGTAATCTTCCGGGGCGTACTGCGTCCACTGATCTTTGCGGGCATTCATGTATTGATGTAGCTGACCGTGCGGCGTAAACCACAACTCCCACGGATCATTGACATACTTTTCTGCACGCGGGACGAATGCACTGTTGAGCCCCCACGGCTCGCCCGGCATATAGACCGCATGCTGGCCGATCGGATGTTCTGCCGGATAGAGTGTGGAAAGCAGTACCTGCGTTTTTCCTCCGTGGACGCGTCGGGTAAGACCACTGACCGCCGTCAGGTCGGCATCACTCATGGTTGAGAGCAGACCGGCCTCGGTAGAACTAAAACCTTTGATGTACTTCGCGGCGTTCCCATAATGCTCCGCCGTCACCGTACTGTCAAACATACTCCCATCGGTCCAGTAGTCTTCACCGAGAGCATCAGATGCCGCGAACGGACTCTGAAGAAAAGCAAACAGCAATCCCGCGAAGAGCGCGGGGCTGAGAGAAATGATAAACGAAACTCTGCGCACGAGCCGACCCTAAAGGTGTGAAAGGAATTTCACGAAGAAATAAAACTTCTGCGATTAGTCTAACAGAGGAAGCGCTGATTTCAATTGAAATTGCGCATCGAGGTGCAATATCAGAGACGTACTTCTCCGCTCAGGCCAACATTCCTTTTACGACGTTGCCATCCAAATTCGCCAGGCGATTAGTCGCACCCCGCATGGTGGCAGGTGAGCTGCTCGTGGTTGATGCCGAGCAGGCGCAACATCGTCGCCTGCAGATTGTGGACATGGACCGGATTTTCTGCCGCCTCGTAACCGAACTCGTCGCTCGCGCCGTAGATGATTGTGTATTTAAATTTCTACCTATAATAACCGTGCCTAAAATAACCGTACCGCGAGTATGGAAATGTATACACAGGTCGCGGAGAATAATATCTAATTCTTCGGCGCGAAGGGTTGATTGTAACGGCTGGTGTTCTCTTGGTAGGCTTCATCTCACCAGGTCCGCTGCCGTATCCCGGCACCGCCCAAGTTGGGCCTCCTTCATATCCGGGCAAAACGCTTCTGTAATAGGCGTCAATTTGCTTTTGCTGCCTTAAGTCAACACCTCCCTGTTGCCTTTTATGGCCTTCACAAAAAGCCGCGGAGGGCAACAAGAACAAAGCCGTAAATAATATCATTTTTTTCATATCACTTTCCTTTCCATTTTGCGTACACAAGTTCTTTCTGAATCATTTTCGAAAAATTAAATTTGTCCGCCCAAGACCTAGACGATCACATGACATTTGGTAGCCCTTTATTTCCGGTCCGTACAACCGGTTCTCGGGGTGTTGGATGTGTTGCCGGTACCAAAAGTTCCCCGAGGGGGCAGAAAAAACCAATGTTTTTAATATTTAGGATTATTGAATAATGTGGGAACTTTTTGTCCGGGTGGTGCGTCTGAATAGACTGCACGCATCCGTTTAATTGCTCCGTGATGATCCATCGAACGGCTCATCGGTAGGCTCAACGCCGGGACCGGCTGATTCAGGAATTTCAAGTTGCCGATTGCCGAGCCAAAAGCCCGCTCAGGCCAACATTCCCTTCACGACGTTGCCGCCCAGATTCGTCAGGCGATAGTCGCGGCCCGCATGGTGGTAGGTGAGCTGCTCGTGGTTGATGCCGAGCAGGTGCAGCATCGTCGCCTGTAGATCATTGACGTGGACCGGGTCCTCAACCGCCCGGTAACCAAACTCGTCGCTCGCGCCGAAGACGATGCCCGACCGGATACCACCGCCGGCAAGAATCACGTTGCAACAGTGCGGGTTGTGGTTTCGGCCGGTCCGCACTGTGCCCTCCATCTCCCCCTGGGCCGTCGGCATCCGGCCGAACTCGCCGCACATGACCACCAGCGTCTCATCGAGCAGGCCCCGCGCGGAGAGATCGGTGAGCAGGGCCGAGATCGCCCGGTCGCAGTGGCGGGCCACCGGCTCGAGCGACGTAAGGTTTTCATGGCTGTCGAACGGCTGGTTGTGGTAGGGCCAGACCTGCACGAACCGCACGCCCCGCTCGATCAAGCGGCGCGCAAGGAGCATCTGCTGTGCGGGCTTCGTATCGCCGTAGAGCCGATGGATGTAGTCCGGCTCGCGAGCGAGATCAAACGCCTCGGTCGCCGCCGACTGCATCCGGTAGGCCATTTCGTACGATTGGATCCGCCCCTCCAGCGTCGGATCCCCCCCCCGCTCGGCCAGATGCCGGCGGTTGAGCTTGTGCAACAGGTCGATCTGACGACGGTGGTCCGGACCGCTCAAAAAGGGATTGCGGACGTTGCGGATCAGTTTTTCGACGTCCCGGATCTCTCCCGTATCGACCAGCGTCCCCTGATAGATCGGCGGCATGAACCCCGCCCGCCATCCGGTCGAGCCATCCTCGGGAAGCTGCCCGTTGCCGGGACAGAGTGCGACAAATGCCGGTAGACTTTCGTTCTCGCTCCCCAGGCCGTAGGTGACCCAGGCCCCGGCCGATGGAGAATTCTGCGCGATCGAACCGCAGTGCCAGAGCTGTCGGGCGTCGCCATGTTCGGGAGAATCGGTATGCATCGACTGCACCACGCAGACCTCGTCGATCTTGCGGCCGAGATTCTCGAACAGGTCACTGACCATCAGGCCGTTGCTGCCATAGCGTTTGAACGCAAACGGAGAGGGGAGCGCAATGCCCTTGCGGTCGTCCCCATCCGGTCCGAGCTCCGGAAGCGCCTTTCCGGCATGCTTCGCGAGGGCCGGTTTGTAGTCGAAGCTGTCGAGGTGCGAAAGCCCGCCGTTGAGAAACAGATGGATCACCCGCTTGGCTCGCGGCGCAAAATGCGGCGGCGTCGCTGCAAGTGGCGAGCGGGCCGCATGCGCCTTCTGCTCCTCTCCGAGCAGCAGCCCGAGAGAGAGCCCGGCCATCCCGAGACCACAGCGCGTGAGCGCTTCGCGGCGCGATACGGCAAGTGGTAATGGTCGATCTTTCATGTCAGTCCACAAACATAAATTCGTTACTGATGAGCAAAACCTGCGCAAGTTGTTCCCAGGGGTCGAGCCCGCCTTCCCAAACCGGGATCGAGCGGCGAAATGCATGGTCGCTCCGCCACTGCCGCACCGCGTACGGCTGGCCCGACGCATTCTGGCCCACCTCAACAATTCTAGGCGACCAGGAAAAATCGTCAAAGGCATTGTCGCCCCGCGGGAAAACGACCAGATCGATGTGGTCGCCCGGTTCGATTTTTAGATTTTCGACGTGAAGGTCGACCGGACCGAGCGCATCGATCGAAACTTTCTTGAGTAACCCCACCCGGCTGGAGAGGACAAGCAGGTCGAGGCCGTCACCGAAAAAGCGGCCAGTCTCGAACGTGCCCCGCAAAAGGTAGCGGTCACCGGCCTCTTCGGGCGCATGCCAGCGGCGGACCGCCGCCCGGTCTGCGCCAGGCCGGCCTCCGACCGCATCGAACATTACCTCGGAGGCCGACCGCGCAGGCGATGGCCACCAGCGGCGACCGTCAAAATGCACAAGCGGCCTGAAGTCGGCCACCACTCCGCGCTCGGCATCAAACGTTCCGCTGCCGAGCGACCAGCAGGCATCGCGCTCGGAGAGTTCGGTCGACGATGCAGGTCGGGAACGGAACGCATCGGCTGTTTGCGCCAAAAACTCCTGCGTGTCGGCAAGCTCTTCTGCCGATGGATCGCGGCGGTAAATCCAGCGGTAGAGCTGTCCGACCCGCTCGGAAAGCGCATCGCCGGCAAATTTGTCCGCGAGTTGCGCAGCGAGCCGGCTCGCCCGCCGCATCACGAATCCGTTGTTCATCAGATAGAGGGCTTGCTGCGGAACGGTGGTCTCGCTCCGCTTGGACAATGTGGCGTCGGCCACGGGAACATCGAAGGTCGGTAGTACCGGAGCCATGCTGCGGCGGTCGTGCAGCAGGTAGACGCTCCGCCGCGGCGCGTCGATATCATCAAAGGGAGGGCCGCCGAGCCGCCGATCGAGTTCGCCGGTCGCCGCGAGCATCGCGTCGCGCATCGGTTCAAACTCCAGCCGGCGGCGGTTCATCCGCCAAAGGAGCCGGTTTTCCGGATCGATCGCACCTGCCGCGGCGCGCGTGGCGCTCGTTTGGCGGTAGGTGGCCGACTGCATGATCAGACGGTGTAGCGCTTTGAGCGACCAGCCACGTTCGCGGAGCGAGTCGGCCAGATAATCGAGCAGTGCGGGGTGGGTCGGCGGCGCGGTCCGCGTGCCGAAATCGCTCGGCGTAGCGACCAGATGCCGGCCGAAATGCCAGCCCCAAATCCGGTTAACGATCACGCGCATCGTGAGTGGATTTTCGGCGTGGGTGATCCAGCGTGCCAACTCCGCACGGCCGCTTCCCGCATCGACCGGTGCAGCCTCGCAGGCGTCGGCAAACAGTTCGTAGCATTGCCGGCGCACGCTCTTGCCGGGCTCCTCGGGATTGCCCCGGACGTGGATCGCCGCATCGCGAGGCAACTGGCTATCGAGCAGTGCCATGGCTCGCATCGGGATCACATCGCGATATTTGATCAGGATCTTTTCCAATTCCACGTTTTTCTCGGCCAGCGGCTTTGGTACCCGCCCTAAAAACCAGCCGGCCTGTTGCGTGCCGCTCTGCGGCACGCTCGCTGCACAAAGTGAGGTGAGCAACGAGCGAATCTCTTCACTCGCCGGGTCGGTGAACGCGGTATCGCCCGGATCGATCTGCTGCAGTTTTTTCCAACGCGCATAGACGCCGCCGATTGCCCGGCCGATCACCCGGCCCGCCTCAACGAGCGACGCGGGCTTTTCGCGCAGGAGCGCCTCGCGAATGATCCGATTGCTCTGGTGATCGCTTTCGATCCGTTCACCGGCAAGGGCCGAAAAATTTTCTTCTTCAAGATCCCGTAGCGGTCGCCAGAACCGGGCGAGGGGGCCATCCTCCGCATCGAGAACTGCCCGCCAGGCCGCAACACCGCGATCGGCAAAGACCTTGTCATCTTCGGTCGCAACATCTGCCCGACCAATACCCGCCGCATCCGCCGCCGCGAGGGCCAGATAGGATTCGGCCTCCGCTTGCAGATCTTCTTCAATCAGCTCATCGACCAGTTCGGCCCACTCCTCGAGAGCCGGCGCAAGTTCCGCCTCGAGCGCTTTGCGCATAGCGGGATCTTCGCTGTGTGGCGGACCGATTTCGGGCAGTTCGATTGCCATCGGCTCTGCGGAACTTTCAAAGATGCCGTAGAGCGCGTAATAGTCCTGCATCGAAAAGGGATCGAATTTGTGGTCGTGGCACTTGGCGCATACAATCGTGATCCCCATCAGGCCGCGGCTGACCAGATCGATCCGCTCGCCGAGGATGCGATGGCGGCGATTGAGAAATCTTTTGCCGACCGTCAGAAATCCCAGTCCCGCCAAATCCTCGCGATCGATCAGCTCCAGGGTATCACCCGCCAACTGTTCGGTGAGAAACCGGTCGTAAGGACGATCTTCATTGAGCGCGCGGATCACGTAGTCGCGATAGGTCCAGGCAAACGGAAAGCGGACTTCGGTCCCCGGCACGTTGGTTTGCCCCCGGGTGTCGCTATAGCGGGCCACATCGAGCCAGTGCCGCCCCCATCGCTGCCCATACTCGGGCCTCGCAAGCAGTTGCTCGACCAACAGTTCGTAGGCGTTCTCGCGCGTATCGGCGGCAAACGCTTCTAATGCTTCATAGCTCGGCGGCAGGCCGATCAGGTCGAAGTACGCGCGGCGCATGAGCGTGCGGCGGTCCGCTTCGGGTGACGGCTCCAGTCCCGCTTTCTCGAGGCGGGCAAGCACAAACCGGTCGATCGCATTGCGGGGCCACGCCGATGGAGCATGTTCCGGCAGCGGCGGTTTGCGGATCGGCCGATATGCCCAGTGCTCGCTACGAATATTCGCGAGCCTTTCTATCGGTGTTTTGGTCGCAACCTGTTTCTCCTCGCCCCAGTGGGCACCGTCGCGTATCCAGCGGTCGAGCAGAGCGAGCTGTTCCTCCGAAAGGGGCTCCCCTTCCGGCGGCATCTTCAACTCCTCATCAGCACGACCGGAAACCGCAAGAAAAAGTAAACTCGCTCCAACATCGCCCGGCACCACTGCCGCACCGCGCTGGCCACCCCGAAGGAGCGCATCGCGGCCGTCCACCCGCAAGTCGTTCTCCTGCTGCTCCTCGCCATGGCATTCCTCGCAGTGGGCGACGAGCAGGGGCCGGATATGTTTTTCAAAGTACTCGGCCCGAGCATGCTCTTCGGGCGCATCGGCTGCCGCGGCCACTGCCGGCAGGCAGCATCCGATGGCCAGGGCCCAAAGGCAAAGAGCCGGGAACAAGTGCGTTTGTTTCATCGGTCGAACTTTTTACGAGGTTGTGTCAAAGAGCCCATCCCTTACGGTAACTCCCGCGGACGAGCCGATCGGCTTCCGGGAGCCCCTCGGCGGTGAGGTTTTTGCTGTCCCACCGGATCGGTTCATCCAGCCGTAACGCCAAATTGCCCAACAGCACCATTTCCGTCAACGGGCCTGCGTAGTCGAAGTTGGACAGCGCCGCACCGCCGCCTTTGCATGCGCGGATCCATTCCAGGTAGTGCCCTGGGGAATCCGGAATCGACCGATTTGGCTGCGGTGCCGCCTCACCTTTGACGATCGTTCCTGCACCCCAATAATGCGGGGCGTAGAGCGTCGCTGCATCGCCGACGAACAGCGACCCGTTGTTCGAGAGCTGGTGACCGGGCGCCAGTTCGGCCGGTGGCTTCTTGTTGCCGTCGTACCAGGTCAGCTCGACCGGTGGCAAATTGCCGCGTGCGGGAAACGAATAGCGAATAATCGACCACTCCGGAGCGGTCTCCGGATTCATGCCGGAGGACTTTGCAGAGACAACCTTCGGAACGCCAAGTTCTAGTGCCCAGAACGCCGTGTCCATGCAGTGGCAGGCCATGTCGCCAAGCGCTCCGGTTCCGAAATCCCAGAACCCTCGCCATCTGAACGGGTGGTAACCGCTGTTGTAGGGCCGTTCGGCGGCCGGACCGAGCCAAAGATCCCAGCTCAAATCGGACGGCACCGGCTTCGAGCCCTCGGGCCGATCCATCCCTTGCGGCCAAATTGGCCGGTTCGTCCAAATGTGCGCTTCGCGGACATCGCCGAGACCACCCGCCTGAATCCATTCGACCATCCGGCGCGTTCCGGCATCACTATGCCCCTGATTGCCCATCTGCGTGGCCACGCGCTGCTTTCGCGCGATTTCGGTCATCAATCGGGCCTCGTGGATGTTATGCGTCAATGGTTTTTGACAATAAAGATGTTTGCCAAGCTGCATCGCGGGGATACCAGCAACGGCATGTGTGTGGTCGGGCGTGCTAACGGTAACCGCGTCGATCTCTTTGAGTTCGAGCAGTTTACGAAAATCGGCAAACGTTGCCGCCTTCGGAAATTTTTCCGCAGCCTTTGCCAACCGCTTTGCATCGACATCGCAAATGGCATAGATGTTCTCGCCGGCGACACCATTCGTATCTTCCCAGCCTTTGCCGCCCACGCCGATGCATCCAATATTGAGTTTTTCGTTGGCCGACCTCGGTGGCGCGCACTCGGCACTCGACCAGTAGCCAATTCCCAAAGCGGACATGGCTGCCGCCGTACCTTGTACAAATTTGCGCCGTCCGATTTGTGCATGGCTGGTCATATCAGCTCGTTCCTCATTAAGAGTGTCCTGTATTTGAAGGCCGATGAGATCAATCTGCTTCTCGCGAGGCCTGTATTGGCATCGTTTGGAGACGGGCAGAGAGAATCGATCGCTGGCGTTTCGGGGCTACTGCCGGCAGGCAATATCCGATTAGCCAGGGTCCAAAGGCAACGAGCCGGGAACAATAACCGGAACATAGGCACACCTAGGAGGCGGGAAGGAAATGTGGAAGCAAGGTGCCGCAGACCACACACTTAGAGTATATCTTCTCCACTGCTTGAACGTCAACATTCGCGAAGGCACCCGATCTCGGGAGAAATACTTTTTTGCCCGGTATTGAGCCGATAATCCGGTGCAGCACCGGCCGGTATGATCGGCATGGGGCAAAAATTACCTCTCGCATGCCGCACCGTGCATGGATACTGATCCGGGCAAGCGGGGCCCTCTTCACCGGCGGGACGCAGAACGGATCAAACTATTGTCATTTCCCTTTTTTGCTCTCCATTTGGAGTGCACGGGGAAAGAGTACGTTGTTTTCCTTATGGATGTGCTGGTGAAGATCGTGTTCGAGTTTGTTAAAGGCATCGAGCATGACTCGGTAGGTGTTGCACGCCCAGTCGGGCGGCGCGTAATCATCCGCCAGTGTTCGGAGCTTTTCCAGCGCCGAGCCCGCCCCGGCATGCTCCGATTCCATCTGCCCGATGGGATTAGCGAGCGAACCGCAGTGGAACGATGGAGTCGTCTCACTCGCGTCGAGTTGCCGTACCATGGGAAAAAGAATTTGCTCTTCCTTCATCATGTGGTTTGAGAGTTCTTCCGAGAGTGCAAGAAGTATTTCTCTGATCTGCCCGAGTCGCGCGTCCTTCTCGCCATGGGCCGATACCACTTTTTCGGTCAAAGAGTCCAATCGCGGAAACTCGGAACGCAGGTAGGTGTGGTGTGTCTTCTCGATGTGGTCGACCAGTTCCGTCAGAGACATGGCCACCACATCAACGACCGATTCTTCCGAGGACGCGATCGCGGATTTCTCAAGTCTGGCAAGAACTGTTTGGGGGTCGAGCCCTTTTTCCCGACAAACATCTTCCAGGGTCTGTTTGCCTCCGCAACAATAGTCGACACCGACTTCATCGAACACCCGAGAGAGCACCGGACAACGGGCCACCAGATCTCCCACCGTATCGTTCACTTCAAATGGACTCATCGATTTCTCTCTTTGGTACTTTTCGTCTTCGTCTTTCATTTTTTCTCTGCGTCGATGCCGCCGTGCGGCCAGCCCGCGCCCTGTGTTGGAACGCTCGCACGGGCACAGAAGTATAACTCTACGGCAAACCTCGGTTTCATAAAAGATCGGCCCGACTGCGGCCGCGGCCCAATGCCTCCCGCGCGCCAAGGTCCCCTGTGCGCCAAGGTTAGGCGAGAATCTCGTGCAGCACCTGGCCGTAGAGATCGGTAAGACGATAGTCACGACCCGCATGGCGGTAGGTAAGTTTCTTGTGTTCCAGACCCAGTTGGTACAGAATCGTCGCCTGCAGATCGTGGACGGCAACCGGTTTTTCGGCCACCTGATCGCCCAACTCGTCACTCGCTCCATACACCGTGCCCCCCCGAATTCCGCCGCCCGCAATCCAGGAGCAATAGGCTTTTGCGTGGTGTCCGCGTCCGAGCGCACCGGCAAATGTGGCAAACGGGTTGCGACCGAATTCGGTGGTCCAGACCACAAGCGTATCGTCGAGCATCCCTAAGCGCTTGAGATCTTTGATCAGTCCGGCGATCGGACGATCGACGTTGCGGGCAAGTTTGTTGTAGCGGGACATTTTGCCGTGCGTATCCCAGTTCCGGGCGGAACTCGAATCGGAATCGATCAATTCAATAAACCGCACGCCTCGCTCGGCGAGCCTGCGGGCAATGAGACATTGCCACGCAAAAGAATCGCGAGAACCCGGCTCAAGGCCGTAGAGTGCATGTGTCTCGGCCGATTCCGAGGTAAGGTCAAAGGCCTCGGGCGCTTCGGTCTGCATCCCAAACGCTGTTTCATACGACGCGATTCTCGAAGCGAGATTCGAATCGACTTCGCGGCCCACAAGATGCTGGCGATTAAAATATCCGAGCATGTCCAGTTCGGTTTGCTGCAAATCGCTCGATATGCTGCGACGACGCATGTTGGCAATCGGTTCTTTGCCCGGAACGATCCGCGTCCCCTGATGGACTACCGGCAGAAAATCTGAACCCCAGACTTGCCCCCCGGCGTACGGCAATCCCTGGGAGATCACCATAAACGAGGGAAGGTTGCGATTCTCCGTTCCAAGACCATAACTCACCCACGACCCGATACTCGGGCGGTTGAATGTGGTCGATCCTGTATGGATTCCAATGGTTGCCCCGAAGTGATCGCCGTTATCTCCCTTCATCGATCGGATGAGACTGATTTCATCGGAAACGCTCCCGATTTCCGGAAACAAGTCGCTCACCTCCATGCCACATTCGCCGTAGCGGGAGAATTTCCAGTCTGCCCCTTTAAGGACATCTCCATTTGTGTGTTTTTGATTGTGCCGCGCATTGAGTATCGGCTTGTGATCGAACGTATCGACGTGCGAGACGCCCCCGGTCATGAAGAGAAAAATAACCCGTTTGGCACGCGGGGCGAAGTGCGGCGCTTTCGCGGCAAGGCTATTGCCGACCTTGGAGCCGGACGATTCGCCCGCAAGCATTTCCTGGAGCATGCCCGGAAGCAGAAGTCCTCCGGCTGCCAGGGAACGGATCATGCATCGGCGGGAAGTGGGCATTTTAAATGGTCTCTCAATCGATGTACAAAAATGCGTTACTGCTGAGCATACTGCGGACATGGGCCGCACGTGCCTGCTCCGCTACAGAGGGACGGTCGGGATCGACTTGGCCGATCTGCTCTCCTGTCGTTTCCAAAAATTCTTTGGAACGCAAAATCTCCTCTTCCGTAGGGGGGCGGCCAAAAATCTCGCCATAGGCCGTTGCAATCCAGTCTTCGTTCCCCTCCTCATGCTGTGAGAGACGATTTGCGATTGCCTGACTCTGTTCGTGGATAAAGGGTGAGTTCATCAAATAGAGAGACTGGAGCGGCGTGCTTGTTGCGCGACGTTCAGCCAAAGCAAGATTCCCGTCCGGCCCATCGAACAGGTCGAGAAAAGGAACCTTTCGCAGTCTCTGTTGCAGCACATAGATGCTTCTCTTGTTGGTCGGATAATCTTCCTGAAAGGGGTCGTGCTGCCGATAGCGAAACGTGTCCTGATGCGGAAAGGGATGCCGTTGCCCGGGCGTCCGATCGAGCATACCGCTGAGCATCAAGACAGAATCGCGATACTGTTCTGCAGAGAGGCGGCGACGATTGGCCCGCCAGAGCAGAAGGTTTTCCGGATCGGATGCAAGATTTTCAGCCGTCGAACTCCCCGAAAGCTGATAAGTGTCTGAGAGCATGATCAACCGATGCATCGCCTTGATCGACCAACTGTGGTCGATGAAATAGCGGGCCAGATAATCGAGCAACTCCGGATGGGTGGGTGCCTGACCGCCGATGCCGAAATCACTGGTACTGGCAACCAATCCGCGCGAGAAATGGTGCTGCCAGATGCGATTGACCATCACCCGCGCTGTCAGCGGATTTTCGGCATCTGCAATCCACTCCCCCAGTTCGCGGCGGCCGCTTTGCGGATGTCCTTTCGGCAACTGCTGTCCACCCAAAACTTCTAAAAACCCCCGTGGGACTTTTTCTCGCTTCTGGTTTGGATCCCCACTTTGCTGCAGTTTGGCATCGTGCGGCTTTCCTTCAGAAATGGCGTACGCCGTCTCCATGGCGGGAATGGTGACGACGAGTTTTTTGTACTCATTCCAATACACAATCCGCAGTTTGTCCAGTTTCTTCTGTTCGGCCTCTGTTCCGGGCTGATCCCGGAGTTCTTTTCTTCGTGCGCTGGCGGCATCAAACTTCTTTTGGATCGGGTCCAACTTTTCCCGGTAGGGAGCAAGAAATGTTGCAACCTTGTCCGGAGAGAGGCGATAGACAAAGTTTTCTCGCCGCTGTTTGTGCTCGGCACCTGCATGTGGAAAGATGGAACTGTCCAAAATACCGTAGATCGCATAGTAGTCTTTTGTCGACACCGGATCGATTTTATGATCGTGGCAGCGGGCACAACCGAGCGTTAAGCCCAAAAATGTTTTGCCGAGGTTGTCGATTGCATCTTCGAGCATGACATGTTTTTTTTCGTGGGGACTCACACCGATCCGGCGCGCCATCGCAAGATAGCCGGTGGCAACCACCTGCCGCCACCGCTCATCGTCGTCGGAGAACGGGAGCAGATCACCCGCAATCTGCTCGCGAATGAATGCATCGTACGGCAGATCCCGATTGAATGCGTCGATCACGTAGTTGCGGTAGCGATACGCTTCGGGCACGGGATAGTCAGAGGCATCTCCTGCGGTATCAGCATATCGCACCAGATCCAACCAGTGTCGACTCCAATGTTCTCCATATCCGGGTCGGGCGAGCAAACGATCGATCAGTTGCCGGTAGGCATCGGGTGAATCGTCCGCAACAAAAGCCTCGACCTCCTCCTGCGTGGGCGGCAGTCCGATCAGGTCCATGGTCGCGCGCCGGATCAACGTGCGGCGATCGGCAGGCCCAACAGGAGAGAGGCCGGCGGACTTTAGCCGCGCAAGAATAAACGAATCGACCGGACTGGAGAGGGCCGCTGTTTCGCCTTCGGCTGGTGGCGGGTTTGTCGGCAGGGGTTGAAATGCCCAGTGGCTCTGGCGTACTTCCTCAAAGGGTGGCTTCGAGGAAGCCACTTTGAGCAGCGGCTCGTCCTCAGGCCAAGTTGCCCCCTGATCGACCCAGCGGGCCAGCGCATCGATCACATCCGGTTCGAGCGGCTCATCCTCGGAGGGCATCTCGATGTCCTCTTTTTGATGCCGCAGCACCTGGATCAACAGGCTTTCGACCGCTCTGCCGGGCACAATCGCCGGTCCCCGCTCGCCACCCTCAAGCAGCCCCTGGCGGGAGTCGAGCCGCAGCCCTCCCTCCTGTTGGTCCTCACCGTGGCAGGAGGTGCAGTGCTCAACCAACTGGGGACGAACGTGGCGTTCAAACAATTCGGTCTGTTCATTTGCCGAAACAAGCGACCAGGCCGGGGCGAGGGCCAAAACGCCATAGGCAACCACCGCCGGGACAAATTTTCTGCTCGGCGGCAAAACGGCAGTTTTTTTCAAAATAGGCATGGCCGGGCCGATGAAAAGGAAGGGTACATCTAAGGCGGGCACCGGGAACAACCCCGGTCGACACCGGACGGGCAAAAGACAGTATAACTTTCGATGGTAGTTCGGGTCAATGTTCGTGCAATCATTCCAACACTCCCTTTCCTGGAGACGATCGTTGCGTTTCAGGCACCAAATGGCGTCTGGACTGTCACGGATGATTTCATAGAATAAATTTTTCTTCCCTGGAGTTTTTCGCAATGTCGCAGGATTATGTGCTCATTGCCGGTGCAGGACCGGTAGGACTCACTGCGGCACATCGCATTGCACGACACGGGGTCCCGGTTCGTATCATTGATATGGCCGGCGAGCCTACGCCGCTCTCCAAAGCACTCGTCATTTGGCGGCGAACGCTCCAGGTTCTCGACGCAACGATCCCCTACGAAACATTTCTCGCTGCCGGACATGAAGCGCGGCACGTCCGCATGATTGCCAATGGTAAGTTACTCGCCGAGATACCACTGGCAAATCCATCGCATCAACTGCCTGGGGGTGTCTTTATTCCCCAGTCGGAAACCGAGAGGATTCTGACGGCCGCACTTGCCGAACAGGGAGTAACGGTTGAACGGCACACAAAACTTCTCGATCTTTCGCAGGATCAGGATGGTGTCACCTGCCAACTCGAGGGACCGGACGGCAACGAAGAGTGCCGCTGTTCCTGGCTAATCGGATGCGATGGCGCGCACTCTGTCACCCGCCACCAAATCCATCTCGATTTTCCAGGTGAGTCGATGGACCAGCGGTGGATTCTTGGCGATGTCGATGTCGATACAGCAACAGACCCGCACGAGGCGGTCATCGAGAGTGTCCCTGGTGGAATTGTTGCCATGTTTCCAGTGGGAGTATCGCGATGGCGGATTATGACGAACACCGGTGAGGTCGATGCAGACACCCCGCTTGACGATCCCACTGAGGAGGAACTGCAAGCGATCCTTGACCAGAAGACCCATCGCGGCTGGAAGATCGTCAAATCGCACTGGCGGAGTGAGTTTCGCGTCAACGAACGACAAGTCGAGCGTTATGTCGAAGGCCGCGTACTGTTGGCCGGAGATGCCGCCCACGTGCACAGCCCCGCAGGTGGACAGGGAATGAACACCGGCATTCAGGATGCCGCCAACCTCGCCTGGAAGGTTGCCTTGGCCTGGAAAGGCGGGGCTGACCGGGCAGTGATCGAAACCTATCAGGAAGAACGACACCCGGTAGGTCGCGAAGTGGTTGACTCCACGGCACGAATGCTGCGGACTGCAATGATCACCAACCCGATCCTGCGGCAGTTGCGCGACATGGCCTTGCATATTGGCCTAGCCATCCCCGCAGTGCGGCACCATTTGACTGACTTTCTCAACGAAGAAACGGTCCACTTACGCGACAGCAGTTTGTCGGGACCGCTCACCAAAAGGGCCGATGTCCAGCCGGGAGATGCCTTTCCCGATGTGCCCATTTCGATATCTGGCAGGCAGATCCCGTCCACCGAACTATTGCGAGGTAGCGAAGCGGCCTGCATTGTCCTGGGGGATGTGGATGTCGCTGCCCTAGAGGACTCTTTTGGATCGAACGGGAGTGGTTTTCCGCTGAACATTGTCCGAGTCGGCCAAGACGCTGATGATGTCCGTGATCTGGCACATGCCTTTGGCTTCAACGAACAGGGCGTCGTACTCGTGCGACCCGATAGTGTGGTGGCCATCGTGGGAACGACTGCCGAGGTCGTGACAGACTATCTGTCCCAGTGGGGACGTGCCTGAATCGGCACAGAAAAACTGCATTTATTTAGGAAACTGCACCTGCAGTTCCCCGTGCCGTATCTCGTAGAGAGATAATTCTTTCTTCCTCGCTTGCCACTGGGTGAAATTGTATTTGAGATCTTCCTCCAGATCTTTATCTTGTGTATTCAGCTGTTCATAACGTTTTTCAATCATCTTTCCATGTGTTCGGATCTGGCCAAGGCTTTGCTTGATGGCATCCCGTTTATCAATCATCTCGGCCCAGAGTTGGTCTGTGGCATCCGCCTTCGCTTTGGGACCATTGAGTTTTTTGTTCAGTCCGTTGAGCTGCACCTGTCCTCTCCGCATCAGATCGAGTGCGTTCTGGCCTTGGAGATAGACCGCTTTTGTCGACATCCGGATTCTTTTGCGTTTGGCGACAATCATCTCCCGCTCACTCTCAAGTTTACTGATCTCGGTGCCCAACTGTTTGAAAAGTCTCTCCAAGTGGGCAATTTCTTGCGCAATTCTCGCAGTCTGTCGACCACGTGCCCCAGTGGCTACTTTGCGTTGTAGTGTCGTCGCTGCTTCTCTCTCTTCGCGTTGTTTGCGATATTCTTCAGTCTGCTTCCGCTCATACGCAACAAAGAGCGGATCGTCTCCGGACGCCGGCAGCGCGGCCAGGGGCTGAACTTCTTCTCCGGCCTCGGCAAGCAGTTCGAGAAGCGAAGTGGCCGATACGGCAAAATTGAGATTCTGTGCATCGGTTTGCATCCATGTATTTACGCCAACAACCTGACCGCTGGAATTCACCAGTGGCCCGCCGCTATTTCCTGGTGAGATCGGGCTCGATGTCTGAATCCAGGTAATATCATCGCTAAATTTAAGCGAATCGCTGACCCGCCCCGCGCCATCTCGCTGCCCCATCGCAATCTTGCGGATTTCCTCTCCCGTGCGAATGGCGCTGACGATCCCATCGGTAATCGACCCGAGATATCCACGTGGTGAGCCAAGTGCATAGACGGTTTCACCTTTGTGCGGGAGCAGCTTGGTGATCGGCAACGGCTTGAAATCACCTCGCGTGGAGCCGATCCGCAACAACACGAGGTCCTTCTCCGGGGCAACCGCAACAAACCCGGAAACATGATATATCGATCCGTCGACGAACTGCAGTTGCGCCGCACCTGAATCCTGAACCACATGAAGATTGGTAACCACTGTCCCTTTTTGGTCGACGATAAATCCGCTCCCGGTGCGCCCGGCTGCCTCGATCGCGACAACGGAACGATCGAGTCTTTTTATGGCATCTTCATCACCGGAACCTTCAGTGACGACCAGTGGTTCCGTGTCGAGGCGTACTTCCGGTCGCACGGACTCTCTCGTCGGCCCGCCTTCGGTAGTTGCCGGAGCACTTCTGGTTTGCTTCGATACGGCCGCTTTATCAGAACTGGTTTTCGGCTGGCTTTCGAGCCTCGCAATAAAGAGGACAACCAAAATCAAAAGGGCCGTGCCGATGGCAACGAGCAGCGGGTGCGTTCGCCCTTCAGATCGGTACTGCTGAGAGTGCATCCTTCGTCCCCGGGCCCCGCTCGACCGCCGGCGGCTTTGGGGAGCAACGCTTTCGGGAGTCTCGTTCGGTGGCGGGTTGGTGTTTTGCGGTTTCCGCGCCAGCGGTACCAGAGAACCGGATGGAACCAGCAACGACTTGATCTGACTCGCTTTGATCCATTCGCTTTCATTCTCCTGCCGGACCAGGGTGGAAGATGGGATTGTCCCGGTGCGGAGCAGTTCCAAAAGCTGCGCAGGAGCAACCGGCCCCCACTGCTGCTGCTCAACCTGGTAGTACCAGCCCATTGCGCGTTCCCTGGTGGCACGGAAGTCCCAGCTACCGGTAGAAAAATGTTCCAAGTGTCAACTTGTCATTTTAACGGGCCGCGGCCCGCAAGGCCAAGAGAATGCGCGCTCTTTTGCTGCCGATTTCTGCTGGGGGGGCGATTTTACGGGTCGAACCGATTTTCTGGACCATTTCGCCGGGCGCGACTAACTCCGCCCGGCAGACCGGCCCGCACGGTGGCAGGAGGCAGCCGCCAACAGCCCACAGAGGGCGAGCAGGAAGCCCGACGGCTCTGGGACCGCAGCGTAAACCGAAAGATCTCCCGAAAAATCGATTTGGGTGATCACATTGCCCAAAAAACTTCCCACCACGTTGAAATCCAATGCATCGATGGTCGCTTCGATCGATGTAATCTGGCGGCCCGAAAAATCGGGAGCGGTTGAGAAGAAAACAGACTCCTGCACAACCTGGTATATGGAGTCGACAAACACCGTGACAAAATCGTCCACCCCGTTGGTCAGGAGGGCAACCGCTTCTGTAAAATCGTTGCCCGAATCAAACACGTAGGTAGACCCGACGTCGCTTGCGTCGAAGAACTGTTCGAACATGTGGACGTTTGGCTGGCCGCTAGCGGGATTCCCAACGAAAACGCGAAACTCTACGTCGTTCTGCGCCACAGCATCGATGATATATACCGTCTCGGCGATATTTTTCTCGACAATCAATTCCGCATTCGCAACGGAGCCGAGCAGGCAAAAAAGAAGAGCAAGAAGCAGTCTGTCCATTCGGCTTCTCCAATAGAACCTGTAGCTATTAAAGCTTCCGAAACCTAATTCCAAAAAGCACCGGGTCGCAAAAAAGTTACGATTTCGCCAAGGTGATTTCGATCCAAAAAGCGACCGCGTACTGATAAATCAGGATAACCCATTTCGCGATTGGGGCAAGGATAATAAGGCCCCACCCCAAAAAAAAGACCTCGTTATCCGGGAATAAAAGCCGTAGTGCGGTTTTTTTGGGGGGGGGCGGGGTCCGAGACTGGCAGAAGAGCGAACCGAGCATGCTAAGGGCCAGACTCAAGGTCGGTCCGTTTTTTCCGATCGTATTCCAATCCTCGCAATACATGCCGTTCTCTCCGGGAGAGGTCGCCGCTGCAGTCCCAAAGAGCAGAAAAATTCGGCCCTCACTGCCACAGTATTCTGCAGTTGGCAAGAAAAGCGGGTGTGGCACACTACCTGGTCCGATTGTCTGTCAGATAGAATACCGGCACCTATTTGGCGACATATTGTGTTGTGGATACACTCCCGAAATGGGTAAACATATGATGGTCAGCGACACACTCAATCCCTCAAGAGAGCGCAAAGCGTACATCGGCACCGCGATGTTCCTTGGCACTCTCTGCACACTTGCATTGATGGTGTTGTGCGGAGCACCTTTACTCTCCTTTTCTTCAAACGATCTTTTGGCCGATGTACCCTGGACCGCGCTTTGGGTGATCGCCACATTAGTGGCTCGCTGGTCGATTCAGCGGTCGATCCAGATGCAGGCTTGGATCGATTACTGCAGCAAGCTGTCCTACGGCCGGTTTCTTTCGGAGGAGACCGAACGGGGCATCGATCGTTTTTTATCTGTGCTGTTTCGGGGGATCATCGCGATCGTTTTCCTGGCGCTTGTGGTTGCCGTCACCTATCTTGCATTTCTTGATTGAGAGCAATCCATAGAACGAAATAGACAATCATCCGTCATTGAACTCCCGAGAACGCCAGTGGCGTCTATCCCTACGCATTACCCTCGCCGAGCAGCGGAGAGAAAGAGAGCAATCCGGGCTCTATCCTCAGGTGGACGAGCATACGTATTTTCGGTTCGCTGGGTACCGTGCGGAAAGAACAATATCATGCGACATATTTCTTATTTCAATGATAAACCTATCAACATCAGACAGATGACTCCCAGAATACTCGCCAAAGAAAACACGATCCCGAGTATCGCAAATATTTTTTTCCGCTCTTTTTGAAAAAGGCCTCCGACACCGATTCCCATTGCCACTAGCTCTACAAAGAGCAATAAGAACATAAACAAACCAATAATGATCGCGCCAGCAGATTTTTCATCCATACCGCCCGGGGCTGAAGCTTCCATCACCCCAGCGGTAACCACAACAACAAAAAGCATGCCCCCCGCACAAATGCTTGTAACAAATGAAGCAATTCCCAGCCCAGAATGCTTGAGTGGTTCCATGTTGCCCTTTCTAAAAATTGTTTGGTTCAGAACAGTCGAAAACATAGCACGCGAAGCACGTGCGAACCTTACCCTTATTTAATCTATGTCAGCCTATCACAAATGCACTTTGAGTGATCTTATCATTATCCACGCTCAGTCGTGGAGAGAAAGACTGGTACCTGGGCGCAGGTGGTAAGGCGGTCGCAAAAAAAGACCCTCGTGTGCCCGACGGCGGAGAGGTTTTTGAGTCACATTCTGTGGTAGAGTCGTATACGCAAGCTTCCGAGTCCCACCCAAAACGCCTGAGGATTGACAGCGCGTGATCACAAAGCCGCTCTTCATCGTACTGGCCATTCCCGCTTTCGCGTTTGCGAGCGAGCCGTGGCTGCGTCATACGATTGATAACGGGTCGCGTGGCGCCGATGGTGCGCGTCTGGCCGATGTTAATAACGATGGTCTGCCTGATCTGGTAACTCCCTGGGAGGAGGGCGGGATCATTCGGGTGTATCTACATCCCGGCGTTCAATCGGCAAAGCAACCGTGGCCGAGGGTGACCGTCGGAAAAGTAGCCTCTCCGGAAGATGCCGTATTCGTCGATCTCGACACAGATGGCGCGATCGATGTGGTCAGTAGCTGCGAAGGCGTGACAAAAACGATGTTTGTCCACTGGGCACCGGAGGATCCGCGTGATTACCTTAAAGCAGAAAAATGGCAGACACAACCGTTTCCAGCCACAAAGGGCAAAGAGGCCTGGATGTTTGCCCTTCCCAAAGATATGGATGGGAAGCACGGGGTCGATCTGGTCGTCTCTTCAAAAGGGGTCGGTGCGAGTGTCGGCTGGCTCGAAGCGCCAAAGAACGCTCGTGATTTAACTCAATGGGACTATCACCGTTTGGCGGATGCCGGCTGGATCATGTCCCTGATAGAAGCGGACGTGAACGGAGACTCTTTTGCCGACATTCTCTTTAGTGATCGACGCGGCGCGGGGCGCGGCATCAAATGGCTTGAGCATCCGGGACGTGGCCTGAATGAAGCCGGTACTCCCTGGTCTCTCCACTCCATCGGTGGCCGGGATCATGAAGTGATGTTCATCGATTACGCCGATCTGAATGACGACGGCAGCAACGACATCGTAGCGGCGACACATCAAGGTGAGATTCTCATTCTCGAGCAGCATGGGGATCGATCGTGGCAGCAGGCGGCCATTGCCGCCCCGTTTCAATCGCGCAATGGCAAGTCGGTACGTGTGGGGGATATCGATTTGGACGGGGTGACGGATTTGGTCCACAGCACCGAGCCAAATCCACCTCCGCGAGAGCCCGGAGTTACCTGGCTGGCGCGTGCATCCAAGGAGGACATCCAGCCTGTTGTCCACCCGATCAGCAATCGCGAAGGGACTAAATTTGACCTGCTTCAGTTGGTCGACATCGACCGGGACGGTGATTTGGATGTGATCACCTGTGAGGAGCGCGATAATCTGGGTTTGATCTGGTATGAAAACCCGGCCCGCTAGCAGCCAACGCGGTTCTTGCGCCACCCAAGCGTCAGCGGTTTGCATTCGCTCTGCTCAGGAACCGTTTGGGAGAATCGCAAGTACGCGGACCGGGCCTCCCGATCCACCGCCGATTTTCATCGGCAGCGCGATGATTGTGGCTCTTGCGGTCGGCAGCCCGCTCATATCGCCGACGTTCTCCATGGCGGGTACATTGTGCTCAAACAACGTCACGTGGCTTGCGAATCGCTTCGATTGCCCGTAATCGATACTGGCGGTATCGATCCCCACGGCTTTTATGGATCGGTGTTGCGTCAACCAATGAGCAGCAGCCGGGGCCAGGCCCGGAAAGTGAAGTTCCGCAACCGCCTCCGGCCCGGTCGCGTCGGTGCCTAAGTAGGCCTTCCGGTTCGGCCATCTTTTTGCATACCCCGTGCGGAGCAGCACGATCACGTCGACCAACTGCCGTTGATGTGCTTCTTCCCAGCGGCGTAGATCCGCGATGCTGATCTGGTAATCGGGGTTCTTTTTGCACGCCCGGGTGACATCGATCACCGCCGCCTCTCCGATCAACCGATTCAGCGGAATTTCATCGACCGTCTTTCCGGTGGCAGAAAAATGGACAGGCGCATCGATGTGTGTGCCGCCATGTTCGGCAGCGACAAAGCGATTTGCTGCATAGTAATAACCTTTATCGGTGAAGCCTGCCTTTTCTTTCACCAGTTTGAAGCCCTCTTCGGTTGGCCAATAAATCGTGTCGCGATTGAAGGTGTGTGTTAGATCAACCACACGTCCCTCCCGGAGTGTTTCGGCAAAAAAGCCGGGCGACGGGTGACTCTGCGCGATCGACGACCGCGCGGCGCAGGCGACGAGCAAGAAGAGGCCCCAGGCGAGAATGGTTCGGTGCATGGTAGTTGCCCTCAGAGATTTGCCCCCAGATAGTGGCTGCCCCCATTATCCATGCCCAGCCGGGGAGAGAAAGGCTGGGGGAGTCTCAGGAACTAGCGCAAAGAGTCGCAGAGAAAAAAGTGAGTGCCGAAGAGAGGACTCGAACCTCCACGGGCTAATGCCCACTAGGTCCTGAACCTAGCGCGTCTGCCAATTCCGCCACTTCGGCCCGAAGTGGAAAGCCCATTCTAAATCATCGCACAGCACCCGCAAGTGCGCGAAGAAGATGCAGCGTCACATTGATCCCTAATCATTGGTCCTTAATAGCGTGGCACGCTCGGATCGATCTCTTCACTCCACGCCTCAATCCCGCCCGCCATGCTCTGCGCACGGGCAAAACCCTCATCCCGAAGCCAGTGCGCCACCTGCAGACTGCGGCCCCCCAAATGACAGTGCACCACAATATGCCGCCCCCGCTGCGGCTCAAGTTCCCCCACCCGCTGCTGGATCTCGCTCATCGGAAAAAGCGTCGCTGCCGCAATCGAAGCACGCGCATGCTCCTCGCTCTCGCGGCAGTCGAGCAGAACAAATTCTTCTCCAGCGTCTAACGACGCCTTGACCTGCTGCGGAGCAATTTCCAGTGGCAACTTTTCTTCCGACATCATCACCCCTGCTTCCAAAGCAAGACCTACAACGAAACAGACCGCTCGGAGAAAATCATCCCCGGAATATGGTTCCCAGACCAACGCACACAACCGGGAGAAAACACCGCTTCAGAAAAGCACCGTCGCATTCGAACGGGTAGGCCGCACTATCCACCGGAGGAGAAATATTCACTGATTTCACTATTGTCCCGTGAATCTTTCGTAATCATCCCCCGGTAGACTGCCGGCGAGATATCATCGGTAAGAACACGTGCACTGCCATCGGCCATCGAAACAACGACAGCCCCCGGATGCTCGCTGCTCACGGCATACGTCATCTGATCTGGGAGCGTTTTGTTGATATTTGTGTTGCCTTCGGGATCGAAACCCCAAACGCTGGCCGTAACACCATCGGCCCAGGCAGAAAGATCTGCCTCCCGCGTCTCCACCAGCAGCAACGTGAGGCTGGTCGCCTTCGGAGTCCGGGTTTTTCCGTACGGTTGAAGCAGCCCGCCACCATTGCCAGAAACGCCGATTGTCGGACTCTTGCACGCATCCGAATCATTCAACGTCCCAAGATCCGTGGCACCGATCGCCTTGTAGTTACTGTTGGAAGGTTTGATACTCGAATAATGCCCCGATTCGCTCTCCAGGCTCCCGTTATAACTCGGGCAGATCAACGCCATAATTTCTTCGTCCCAGAGATCCTCGTTTGCGTATCCTTCACCAGTAACCGGATCGTCCACATTCCCAGGGGTGCCATCAAAGGCAGTCTTTGAAAAGTCAATTTTGTCGTAGATGTGACCACTCTCGAGGAACGGCAGGAGATGAACGAAAAAACTAAAAGGTGCATAATCCCGCTCTGTATCCTCGGCGGCGACGCTCCCTGAGGTCCCGGGCACCAGATCCGTATAGGCAGATGCACCCGTTTTATTGACGTACGCTTCACCCATATCCGTCGTCCGGTAGAACGCGGCCGCAGGCAACATCCCCCTTCGCTCCTCATACGTCTTGATCGCCAGGGCCAACTGTTTCTGATTCGCCGTGCAGGTACTGCGACGGGCCGACTCGCGGACGGTACCGAGCGCGGGGAGCAGCAGGGCTACCAGAATACCGATGATTGCAATCACAACCAGCAGTTCAACGAGCGTGAACCCCTGCCGCTGAAAAAAGAGTCTCATGAGACGAAGCCTCCAGCCCACGACGGGAATAAACATTTCCTCAAAACACAAAACGGACACGCCACCACGACGGGGCCGCCAAAACGCGTTTCAGAATCGTCAACCAGTCTGCCTTCTGCCTCTGTCCCGCTGCAAGCGCTCAGGGCCGACCGCCAATCTCAAAAAAAGGGGCCGAAACCCGCTAAAGATCTGTCCCAAAGGACACCTACTAATGTGCCGTGAAATGCACGCTATGTCAAGAATTCGTTCGAGAATTCTTCGCATTTACAGGCCATTCATCCACTCCAGAGGATAAAAGAGAGTGCCCCATTGGCAGATTTTGAATATCGAGATCAAACGAAAGCGGTTGCAGTGATACGAATCCTCTGCTCACTACAATGCGCAAAAAAAAGCGCTGCCCCGCCAAAAGGCGGGACAGCGTTTGTAAACATCAAAAATCAACACCGACGGGCGACTAACCTCCTTCGGAGAAATATTCGCTAATCGGGCTGTTGTCTGCCGAGTCTTTTGTGATCATAGCACGCAAGACGCTCGGTGAGACATCGTTGGTAACCGAACGGGCACTGCCATCGGCCATCGAAACAACGATCGCCCCCGGATGCTCGGAACTCATACCGTATTCCATACCAGTAATGGTTCCATTTGCAGTACCCCAGGTACTGTCAAAAGTATCATTGGTTGGGCCATTCTCGTTGTTGATGGTGGATACTCCGGTATCGCTAGCAGCACTGAGACCGTACAGGCTCGCAGTGCTTCCATCCGCCCACGCTGAGTAGTTGGGTTCGCGTGACTCCACGACCAACAGTGTGAGCGATGTCGACTTGGGAGCCCGGGTCTTACCATAGGGGTGGAGTATCCCACCACCATCACCCTTATTGGCTCCAGTCCCACCGACAATACCCGAAGCTTCGCAAAGGGCAGCATCGTCGAGCGTAGTCTTGTCGGTCGCACCAACGCCCTTGTAGTTACTGATCGCAGGCTTTTCGCTCGCATAATCGCTGGCACCCGAGATCAAAGCACCACTATAACTGGGGCAAACAAGGGCCATAATTTTTTCTTTCCAGAGATCCTCGTTTGCATAGACGGCACCGGTAACCGGATCGGTCGCGGTCCCATTGTCGCTATCAAAGGCAGTCTTTGAAAAGTCAATTTTGTCGTAGATGTGGCCACTCTCGAGATACGGGAGCAGCGATACCGTAAAACTAAATGGAGCGGTGACATTGGTCACAGCACCTTGGTTCGCCGGAATCGATCCCGCTTTTCCGATCATGTCCGTACCAACGTATTTGGTGCCACCGGTACCAATCGGAAAAACTTCGCCTTCATCGGTGGACCGGTACCAAGCGGCAGCCGGCATGCTACGACGCTGCTCCTCACACGATTTGACGGCCAGGGCCATCTGCTTCTGGTTGGCCGTACAGGTGCTTCGGCGAGCCGACTCACGAACGGTACCGAGCGCGGGGAGAAGTAACGCCACCAAGATACCAATGATCGCAATCACGACCAAAAGTTCGACAAGGGTAAAACCTCGTCTTGTTAACCGGGTTTTCATAACCCACCTCCTCTTAAAAAAATGGAATAAAAAGAATAATGCAGCGAGTATCCGCCACAGGAAAACGCCACAGAAAAACGCCTGCTCCGGTCTCTTACCTCTGAAAAGAATGCTCCCTTTTGACAAGGTCCGCAGGAACCCCCTTCATCCAGACAAAACCTGCAGATCGAAATGCAGTTTAAGGCTATAATCTCGAACTGTCAAATAAATAGTATGGCGAATTTCTCGCATTTCCTCATAATGCATTGCCCAGATTGCCCGAACCGACAGACTACGTATGCCGCAATTCGTCGGGCTCAACTGCCAAGATGCGGTTGATAACCAGCACCTCTGCAGAGGGGGTGAGATGTGGAGGAACTGGATTTCCCTGTCTATTTGCCACAATAGGAGCCGGTACCCGATTCACGTACCATGAAATCTACTGCGGAGGCCAGTTCGGGCGGTCCCTGCTTGTACATGCCTACGGGGCACTGAAGATGCCGCAGCACAACCAAGAAATAGTACGCGACTTTGCCAAAGATGTCGCCTGCACGCTCCGCAGGGCCGGCTTTGAAGCGCTCTGGGCCGGTGGCTGCGTTCGTGATGAGTTGCTCGGGCGGATCCCCAAGGATTACGACGTTGCGACAAATGCCCAGCCTGATGATGTCCGCAAAGTCTTTGCAGAAAAAAGTATTTATGCCATACCGGTCGGCGAAGCCTTTGGTGTCCTCTGTGTCGTCGATCCGAAGAACAAATGTCAGGTCGAGGTCGCCAGTTTTCGTTCGGATGGAGCCTATCTGGACGGACGCCGTCCCGTGAATGTCACCTTCAGCACTGCGGAGCAAGACGCCCAGCGTCGGGACTTCACCATCAACGGGTTGTTCTTTGACCCAGCGAACGGAGACTACTTCGACTATGTCGAAGGCAAAGTCGATATCGACCGGCGCGTCGTTCGTGCGATCGGCGACCCGGAGGCCCGCTTTTCCGAGGACAAGCTCCGCATTTTAAGGGCCATCCGTTTTACCGCCTGCCTCGATTTCGACCTGGAGGAGGCGACCCGTAATGCCGTCACAAAAATGGCCGGCCAGATCCGGGTCGTCAGCGCAGAGCGGATCACGGGCGAAATGCGGCTGATGCTTACCGATCCGCACCGCAGCCGGGCCCTGCAGTTGCTCCGTGACTGCGGGCTGCTGGAGATACTTTTTGAGGAAGCATACCGAAGGCCAACAAAACAAATCTGGGAGGAGATGCTCGCCATCGGGGAGCAACTGAGCAAGCCCTCTTTTCCCCTGACCCTGGCAATCCTGTTCTCGGCCGTGACCGATGCGACCGCCATCAAAAATATCGGCCAGCGGTGGCGGCTTTCAAACCAGCAGGCCGAGCGGACCGCCTGGCTCACAGAACACCTCGAGTCCCTGCAGAAGGCCCGCACCAAAAACTGGCCGCAGCTGCAGAGAATTTTGATCCATGAAGGGAGCGGTGAACTTTTGCAGCTCCTAGGTGCCCGGGTAGCGTGCAACTTGGCCGACGAGGAGGATCTGGCATTTTGCCGTGAGCGACTAACCTGGCCTGAAGCGGATCTCAATCCGCCCCCGCTCCTTAACGGGGATGATCTGGCAGCGCACGGACTGCGGCCCGGCAAGAGATACCGGGAACTGCTGGTGGCAATTCGAGATGCCCAACTCCTAAAACAGATCCGGAGTCGCGACGAAGCATTGCGACTGGTAGACCAACTGCTCGATACATCGGGCGAAGAGCCCCTGTAGGAAAGAGCCCCCGTAGCATTGTGAACCACGACCGCCCTTGCCAGGAATCCTTCTAGCAAAGCGCGGTGCTTTTCCAACGCTGCACCTTCCAGTACGCTAGGCGGTCTGCTTCAATCAAAAAAACACCCCATCCCCTCAGGCGGAAAACCAGACATGTTGGAATTTGATTTTGTCGGAATCGTGTTGCGCTGGATGCACATTTTTGCGGCCATCGCCCTCGTTGGCGGGCTCCTCTTCCAGCGCTTTGTCCTCATGCCGGCCGCTTTGCCGCTCGAGGAGAGTCTCCGCAAGGAGTTGTGCGAGAGAAGCTCCCGCCGCTGGTCCAAGATTGTGATGGTTTCGGCATTTTTTTTACTCGTTAGCGGGCTGGTCAATTTCATCTTCACCATGCAGCTCTTCAAAGGAGCAGACCTGCCGATCCCCAAGATGTACCACCTACTGTTCGGCATCAAGTTTCTCCTGGCGCTTGTTATTTTTTTCCTCGCCAGCGCGCTCGCTGGACGCGGCAAGGGAACCCAAGCGTTTCGTGACCACGCTGCCCGGTGGCTTAACGTGAGTCTCGTGCTCGCCACACTGGTGGTGGCGATCTCCGGCATTTTGCGAACCACCCACGTTGCGCCCAATGCCCTGGAGATGGACCGCGCAATGAGGTTCCGAGCAATGAGGTTCCGAGCAATGAGGTTCCGAGCGAAGAGACACCAAGCAAAGAACTCTAGGAGCGAGCAATGGACAAGAAAGCAAAAAAAAGAATCGACTTGCTCAACAAGCGATTGCAAAAATTGCGGCAGCAGCTCTCAGGAGCCCGGCAACAGATGGACGAACCGGACGAAGTCACGCGACTCGAAACAGAAATCAAAGCGGTCGAGGCGGAAGTGGTCGCGCTCAAAGCCTCCTAAGAACGGTTACCACTGCCCGCAACCCTGTTGTACCCTTCGGCCGTCCGTTAAAATCGCGGCAGACAATGAGCCAACGCTCCACTGAAGGACCGTCCGGGCCGCCTCTGGGCGATCTGGTCGATTGGCTGCAGGAGGAGGGAGACTTCGTCCATTGGTTCCGGCGGATCGAGATCGGATCGATCGCCTCTGTGGATGGAGCCTGGGGCTCAGCGTGCGCGCTTTTTGCGGCAACACTCGCCGCCCGCTCTCCCGAACCGGTTGTCGTACTTTGTAGCGATGCCGACCGCATGGACGCGCTGGCGGACGAATGGCCGCTCTTTTCTGACGGGCTCTGCGACCGTTTTCCGGCCTGGGAAACCGATCCGGGAGAGCGGCTCGTACACGACGCGGTGTTTGGCCACCGGGTCCGGTTGCTCAAAACACTCGCCGGCAGCGAGCGGGCCGACCGACCCCGTTTGATCGCCACCGATGTGCAGAGTCTGTTGCAGGGAGTCCCGGCAAAGGAGCAACTCTCCGCAGCGACCCGGCGACTGCACGTGAGTGATCGTGTCGACTTGGACGAACTGGTGTACTGGCTCGATGCGGTCGGCCTGCATCGGACATCGGCCGTGGAACTTCCGGGCGAGTTTGCGCTTCGGGGCGGGCTGCTCGATATTTTTGCCGCCGATCTGCTCCACCCGGTCCGCGTCGAAACGTTTGGCGAGCAGATCGAATCGATCCGCCAGTTTTCGGTAACCAGCCAGCGGAGTCTTCGGGAAGAATCGTTCGTTGAGATCACCGCGCTCTCTGCGGAGACCGATGCCACACACGACCTGACCGCCTACCTTCCCCCGGAAAGTATCTTGCTGCTGCTCGAACCGATCCAACTGAACGAACAGGCCCGACATTACCTGGAGCGAACCGAGGCTCCTGAAAAACATCTCTCGTACCAGCAACTGATGCAGCGATGTGCGAGCTTTCGGATCGTAACTGCCGAGTCGATTGCCGCGACGCGCAACGAACAGAGCCTCTCGCTGCCGTTTGCGTCCATCGAACGATTCACCGGTGATATCCAACGCGTCCGGGGCGAGTTGGATGCGTGCGTCGCCGACGAGACCGTCGACATCATCTGTACCACCGACGCGGAATGCGAGCGGGTGGGCGAAATTCTCGCCCCGACCCGAGTTGCCCAGGCAAAGAGGCTCACCCTTTCGCTCGGAGTACTGCATGCCGGATTTCGTATGCCGACCGCCGGAAGGGTCATCATTAGCAGCGGTGAACTCTTCAATCGCCCCGAGATCCGACGAACGGCAACCCGGCAACTCGGCCGCACCATTGATAGTTTTACCGATTTGAGAGTGGGCGATCTGGTCATCCATCTCGCCCACGGCATCGGACGGTATCGGGGCCTTGAATTGCTGGAACGAGAAAACCAGACCGAGGAACATCTAAAGCTGGAATTCGCCGCCGGCACCAAAATCTACGTGCCCGCTTCGCGGATCGGCTTGGTTCAAAAATATGTCGGCGGCACCAAAACGCGGCCCCGCCTGGCCCGCATCGGGGGCCAACGGTGGTTGCGCCAGAAAAAAGCGGCCGAGGCAGCGGTCACCGATATGGCGAGCGAGATGCTCGTCGTTCAGGCCGCCCGCAAAACCCGCCAGGGGATCTGTTTTCCCCAAGACAGTCATTGGCAACAGGAATTCGATGCCTCGTTTTCGTACGAGGAAACGCCAGACCAACTCGCGGCTCTGACCGATATCAAAGGAGACATGTGCCAACCGCGGCCGATGGATCGTCTGCTCTGCGGCGATGTCGGCTTTGGCAAGACAGAACTCGCCATCCGGGCCGCCTTCAAGGCGGTCGATTCGGGGTTTCAGGTTGCGATGCTGGTACCGACCACCCTCCTCGCCTCCCAGCACCATACTACCTTCCAAAGCCGGATGGCGGAGTTCCCGATTTCGATCGCATCGCTCAGTCGCTTCAGTACCCGCAAGCAACAGACGGCAATCATCGAGCAGTTGGCCGCTGGAAACATGGACATCGTGATCGGCACCCACCGCCTCGTCCAGCGAGATGTTGCATTTCAGAACCTCGGTCTGGTAATGATCGACGAAGAACAACGTTTTGGCGTTGAGATCAAAGAGCGGCTCAAGACCATCCGGCAGACGGTCGACGTACTCACGCTAACCGCCACACCGATCCCACGTACGCTGCATCTTTCCCTGCTCGGTGCCCGGGACATCAGCAATCTGGAAACGCCGCCGGAGGATCGGATGGCGGTGGAAACCCGCGTCACGCGATTCGATGCCGAGATGATCCGCCACGCAATCCTCCGCGAACTGAACCGGGGCGGACAGGTCTTCTTTGTACACAATCGTGTGCAGGATATCGATCGCGTCGCTATGCGTTTGCAGGAGATCGTCCCCGAGGCGAGCCTTCAAATCGGGCATGGTCAAATGCCCGAAAACCAACTTGAGCAAGTCATGGTCGACTTTGTCGCGCACCGCTTTGATATTTTGCTCGCAACGACCATCGTCGAGAGTGGTCTCGATATTCCAAACGCGAACACCATTTTTGTCGATGAGGCCAATCGCTACGGACTGGCCGACCTTCACCAACTTCGTGGACGCGTGGGTCGTTACAAACACCGGGCATATTGCTATCTGCTCATCGACGAGAAAAAACACCTCTCCCCCACTGCGGCCAAACGCTTGCGGGCAATTGAAGAATACAGTGAGATGGGCGCCGGTTTTGCGATTGCCATGCGCGACCTGGAGATTCGCGGCGCCGGAAATATCCTCGGCACCCAGCAGAGCGGACATATTGCCGCCGTCGGTTATGAACTCTACTGCCAACTGCTCGACCAGGCGGTACGGAAACTCCGACGAGAGCCGCCGGCTGAAATATTGCAGGTCGATGTCGATCTACCGGGCGAAGCCTACCTTCCCGATAGCTACATCACCGACCTGAAATCAAAGATCGATCTCTATCGGCGGATGGTGAGAATCACGAGCCAAGAAGAAACCGCCGACCTCCGCGAGGAGATGGTGGACCGTTTTGGCGAGCCTCCAGAAGTCGTCCGTAGATTGCTTGATTTGGCGGTTCTTCGCATTGATGCCGCAATCTGGGCAATCCACAGTATTGGGGTAGAGCAGAATTATATTGTCCTGGGGTATGCCGATCGTTCTCGCATCGAACATTTGAAGCGGGTTGCCGATTATCCGCTACGGATTGTAGACGCCCAGAGCGCCTATCTTCCGCTTGAGGGAGGCAGCGGGGGGGCGGATCGGGCCTACCGGACTGCAAAATCTCTGTTGCGGACCCGCTGATTGCCGCTATAATCCGCCGCCCAATTTTTCAGCCGCCGGTCCCCTCGGCCCCGACTCGTCGGGGCAACGAGAGGCCGCGGAAAACCACTTCGAGAAAATTACTTCCCTCCGCAAAAGACCGGACCTGTTACCTTGTCGCGACTGCAACCACCACCCATCCTCTCCGGAATTCTTTTCATGCTGCTTGTCCTCATCTCGGGGCAGCAAGCCTGGAGCCAAGTCCCGCGCGGGGGAATCGTCCGTGGCAAACGGATGCTGAATCTCAACGATTCCAGAGCCCCGGCAACCAAACCCTCACGAGAGGACCGTCAAGAAGCGCCGGGCGCGCAACCGCTGCCAGAAGGACAACCCTGGAACAGCCAGGACAATCCGCTCGGGGCCAAGGCGCTGGAATACACACAGATTATCGCTCGCATCGGTTCGGAAGTTGTTTTGGCCGGTGAGGTTCTTGTCACGGTCGATCGGGTGATGGAAGAGAACCAGAAACGAATCCCCCCGGCACGCTGGCAACAGACCCGCAGAAAGCTGATGCAACAGATGCTCGATCCGCTCATCGAGTCGAAGCTCATCCTGGTCGATGCCCTCGAAAACATCCCGAAGGAGAATCTGCCCGAAATCGAAAAGAAGGTCGACGAACAATTCTATGAATCGCGTGTAGGAGATTTGATGAAAGCGGCTGGGGTCGAGAGTCTCGCGGACTACGAAACCAAACTCAAAGAAAACAATTCCACCATCGAAAGACAGCGACGCGACTATTTTGAGAAAAGCCTCTCGCAGCAATGGATCCAGCAAAAACTGACATCGAATGCGCCGATCTCCCATCAGGAGATGCTCGGCCATTACACCACCCATCTGGCAGACTACCAACAGCCTGCCAAATGCCGATGGCAGCAGTTGACGGCTCGCTTCGACAAACATCCCTCTCGCGAGGCAGCCGAGGGGGCAATCCACCAAATGGGCAACGATGTATTGGTCCGTAACTTACCCTTTGAAGAGGTCGCCCGTGAGCGATCGGATGGTTTGACCGCTGATGACGGTGGCCGTCGAGACTGGACGACGCGTGGGTCTCTGCTCTCGGAGAAACTGGATGAGGCCATTTTTTCGCTGCCGATCGATTCGCTCTCTAAAATCATTACAGACTCGACCGGTTTTCATATCGTGCAGGTGACCGAAAGGATCGACGTCCATCGGACGCCCTTCCGCGACGCCCAGGTGGGAATCCAACAAGAAATTCAAGAGAAACGGCGGAAAGCCCAAATCAAGAAATATTTGGCGAGCTTGCGCGAAAAAATCTACGTCTGGACAATCTTCGACGAATTGCCGGCGGAATAGACCTCTTCTCAACGCCCATCGGCAGAGAACTCCCAATAGGCAGCCCTAAGGCCCTATTCTGCAAGTTTCCCCACCTCTTGAGGGGCGCCGGCGATCGAAAAAGAGGCAAAAACGGGTACCCAGCGGATTGCAGAGCGTGGTGAATTGAGCATTTTCTAGCAGTACGCTAGATTAGTCCTTTCGCAATCAATGGTCCTCCGAAGACTGCATTTCTCGTTGGTCTCGTAGCCTCTGGGGCAGATGGAGCTTGGGGGCGGTGCGAAACAGGGACAAATGTGGATGGTTGGCTGCGATTTTGAGTACCAACATGGGACTCGGGCCAGCTAAGAAGAGTAGAAAGCTGAAGAGTAGAAAGCTAAGGAGGAGCTATATGGGTGACGTTGCCAGTTTAAAGCTTGAAGAACGCACGGAAGAATTGCCAATCATTACGGGTACTGAGAATGAGCGTGCAATCGATATTTCCAAGCTGCGTGCTTCGACCGGCTACATCACGCTCGATGAAGGCTACGTCAATACAGGTTCGGTTGCAAGCCAAATCACCTACCTCGATGGTGAAAAGGGGATCCTCCGCTATCG
>JASMGX010000300.1 GCA_030751095.1 Pirellulales bacterium
AGATTGGTGATTTTCTTTTCAAAAATCAAAATCAGGGCATCCTCAAGCACACAGTCCCGTTCCGCGGGTCGCGTGATGAAATAGGGTGAAACATACCCTTTGTCAAATTGCATGCCATCGACATATTCCACCGTCATGTCGGCCGTTTTACCTTCTTCAACGGTAATCACACCATCTTGTCCAACCTTATGCAGAGCTTCGGCCAGCAATTCGCCAATAACCATGTCGTTATTGGCACTGATTGCCCCGACGTTGGCCACATCCTGCTTGCTATTTACCGGACGGGCGAGGTTGTGGAGATTTTTCACCGTAGCCTCCACCGCCTTTTCAATACCCCGCCGAACCGCCATCGGATTACTGCCGGCAACAACATTACGGAGGCCTTCTTTAAAAATAGCGCGGGCCAGCACCGTGGCAGTCGTTGTCCCATCGCCAGCCAGATCAGAGGTTTTGCTGGCCACTTCGTTGACCAGCTTGGCTCCCATATTCTCAAACGGGTCCTCCAGCTCGACTTCCTTGCTAACGGTTACCCCATCCTTGGTAACTGTTGGGCCGCCAAAAGACTTGTCAATAATAACGTTTTTTCCAGTTGGACCCATCGTGATTGCAACGGCATCCGCCAGCTTTTCGACACCCTTGAGCATCTTTGCGCGGGCCTGATCTTCAAACATCAATTGCTTAGCTGCCACGGGAACAGTTCCTTATTTTGTAATCGTTGATTTTTTGTGCTTGTTGCTTTATAGAGAAGAATGGTTTTCAGTCGACAACTTTGGCAAGAATATCTCCTTCTCGAAGAATTTTGACTTCACGACCGTTGAGCTCCTGGTCAACACCACCATACTTTCCAAAGTAGACATGATCGCCAATGGCAACGGACAGTTCGCCTCGATTGCCACTCTCGAGCAAGCGACCGGGACCAACCGCGACAACAGTACCGAGTTGTGGTTTTTCCTGAGCAGAGTCTGGCAAGACAATCCCGCCTGCCGTTGTTTCTTCTGCGTCAACCAATTCGACAACAACTCGATCATCAAGTGGCCGGAGTTTTTCTTTCGCCATCACATTTTCCTTTATCACAAACAGGGAATGTTTTATTTGGAAATCAACGTACACAAGCGGCCGCGACCGTCTACATCATACCGGGCATGCCACCCATACCACCCATACCACCCATACCGGGCATGCCGCCACCCATGCCGGGCATGCCGCCACCCATGCCACCCATGCCACCGCCCATGCCATGATCGTGGGGATCGCCAGCGGCCTCATCTGCAGGCTCTGGGATATCGGTGATCAGCGTTTCTGTGGTGAGAAGCAGGGCCGCCACACTCGCCGCATTTTGCAGCGCGCTGCGGACGACCTTGGCCGGATCAATAATGCCCGCCTCGACCAAATCACAATATTTGCTCTTGTCGGCGTCAAAACCCTCTGTTTTGCTCTTGAGCTTCAGGACGCGATTGACAACAACCGCACCATCGTGCCCGGCGTTTTCAGCAATACAGCGAAGTGGATAATCCAGAACATTGCGAACAATGGTAGCGCCACGCGCTTCATCACCCGAAAGAGTCAGTTTGTCGAGGGCCTTGGAAGATCGCATTAACGCAACTCCGCCACCCGGCACTACGCCCTCTTCAAGGGCGGCGGCGGTGGCACTTTTTGCATCTTCGAGCAGTGCTTTGCGCTCCTTCATTTCGGTTTCCGTAGCAGCGC
>JASMGX010000301.1 GCA_030751095.1 Pirellulales bacterium
TGACGAGGTTATCACCCGATCGATCTCGGGACAGCATGGATCGAATCAAGATGCCGAAGCAGATCACAATACAATGCGCAACGGTGGACCTCAAATCTCTGCTACGCCCGCGGAGATTGATGAGCAATGCAATTCTTAAGTGGCATCCTCGTCTTTGTCCTCTTTGAGCCTGGCTATCGTTTAAGTTGATTTCCCAAAACGGTGCCATTGGCTACCGTAGTGAATCGGCCCGGTCGTCTTGTTTGTCCCGCCCCGATCCTGAGGCAACTTCAGGTTGCAGCTTTTGGGATCGTTCAATGTAAAAGTCGGCCGTACCGAGGGCAAAATCTTTGGCACCTTCGATATAGGCTCGCACGTGGCAGGGACCAACAACTCCAGGAGGCAATTTAAGGCGAATTTTCAGTGGACCCTTGGCGACCGTCTGTGTGGTGGAATCGATTTGCTGATTATTGGCCTCTAGGTAGGTCTGCTGGATTTTGTGAAGTGCCCGATCGCGGGGATCGTATTGTAGCCTCGTGGATGGTTGTTTCAGTAACTGGCCCCGGCGGACGATCAACTCAATGGTCGCCTGTCCCGCAATCGGCATCTCAAGTTGAATAGGAACCTCGGATCCCTCGCCGACAATTGCATTGACAGAAATCGGGATCTCCTGTGGATATTTTATTTTCAAAAGTGGATCACCTAATAGATTGAATAAATGGAGATGTTCTTGTCGCTGTGCGTATAGGTCCTCTGCCGACTCCCCGAACAGCATACCCATAGAATCGATTAGCCCACGATGGCCGGATTCTGTTTGGCTGTCGATCATCCGCTTTTTGGCCCGCAAGAAAATCTTTCCTAGAGTGTCGGTCCGCTTTTGAAAACACTCATCCATCATTGCTTCTGCCAGTGTTGCCATCGCATAGGGCATGGTGGTTCGCGAACCACCCAGAACGGCAACCGGTCCGCTTTTGCTGCATACCATTTCCTCCGCGAGGCAATCATTCTGATGATCAAACGCCGCGCTGTAACAACTGAAGAGAAGGACAATGGGAGCACCTGCATCGCATTCGATGCGAGCAGAATCTTCTACAGACAAAATTGGGAAAGTGGCACCGGGAACATGAAGTTGGTCTAGGGCTTGCACCTGTCCATGCCCCATGTAGATCCAGAATAGGCAGCCCTCATTCATGCGTGCAATGACAGTGTCGCGAAACAATCGTGGGTCCGGACAGTAGGGACTTTTCCAATTGGCTCTGGTCATGCTCACTTGATACCCGGCCGGAATGCCAGAAGTCAGAAACAATTTGGTCGTGTTCTCAATCATCGTATCGATCAAGCCACCAAAACCGCCGAGACCGGCGATGAGGTTGATCCGGCACCGCCAAAGCGAAAAGTCATCGCTTGATTCATACCGGATAATTCGGTCAATCAGGTTTTTTAACTCTTCCGGGCTGTCGACCGGCAGACGACCAATCGGAACATCAGCGATTTGATCGCCGTTGAGATCCCCATAGGGATTATCACTCGCAATCATTCGGTCCCCACCAAAGGGAGTGATAATCCTTGCCGCGATATAGTGGGTCGGCACGCTTCCCGCATCAGCGGGTTCCCGTTGATTGGCGTGATTGGGGGTATCGCCAATGAGTACGATGGCGCTGATTGGACCGCGATCGGCCCGTTGAAGAATTCTGGTGTGGATTTCTGCAG
>JASMGX010000302.1 GCA_030751095.1 Pirellulales bacterium
GTATCGTTGCTCGCAAGGTTTACGACAAGATCACCGCTCGTCGCACCGCTCCGTGTGGCCGTCGCTGTCGTGGCGGCCGCTCCATCGCCTTCCCCGATCGATGCGGCCGCGATCACGACTGAGAGTGTGGACGTTTCCTCTAGAATCGTAAAGTCGGCGTCCGAAACATCAAAGAAGATGTTGCCCACCGCCTGCACTTTGAGTCGTGCCTGGCTCGTCGCCGTATTGGGGACGGTGATCTCGTGCGAGCCGTCGTTGGCGACAGATGCCGCTACCGCAGAGAACGTAGCCCCTCCATCGGTCGAGACGAGAATATCGACCAACTGCGTATTGATCGCACCACTGTCGGTACTCGCCACATCCCAGGTGACCGTCTCGGTCGCGTTGCCGGTCCAGCTCACCGCTGTATTAGGGCTGGTGACGGCAAAGGCACTGCCGGTATCGACGACGGAGACGAGCATGTCATCGGTATCGATGCCGCCGCCGCCACTGCGACTATCTCGGACCGTCACGCGAAAATTCATATCGCGATCTGTCGTGGGGAGCGTCTCGCCCACCACCGTGCTGCCATCAAGCACATCTGAGAGGCGGGGAAAGACCCGCTCCGGGCTGGTCGTTGGATTCCAGGAACGGAACAGTGGGCTCTGGCCGTTATCCCCGTCGTTCACTCCCTGCTGGGCACCGAGGTCTCGCTGCTCCCAGCAGTAGGTCAGCACGTCACCGGAATCGGCGTCTGCCCCGGAGGCGGTCAGAACGAAGGGGGTCGCGGCGGGAATCGTGTAGTCGGCGCCTGCATCGACGGTCGGCAGACTGTTGCCCGTGTTGGTGATCGTGGCGGCCGCATTGGCGTTGCCTGTGGTGATCTCGGCCACCATCTCGTCGAGGCTTATCGAGTGAAAGTATGGGTCGCTGTTCGGCTGCAAATCATCGCTACCCATGATGCCGGCATATCCCATGATCGTCGAAGCGCTACCCGGCTCCATGGCGGTGCTTGCATTGCGATTGCCATTATTTCCGTTGAAGGTATGGTTGGCACCGAACTGGTGGCCCATCTCGTGTGCCACGTAATCGACATCGAAGGCGTCTCCGACGGGCGATCCCCGTCCGGTCACGCCCCGAGCCTTACTGCCGCTGTCACCGATGACGCCGAGTCCGGCGACGCCTCCGCCTCCGGTGCTGAAGACGTGACCGATGTCGTAATTTGCACTGCCGATCACGCTATCGATTGTCGATTGATTTTGGCCCAGCATCGAGTAACCATTATTATTGCTGTACGGATCGGTCGAGGAGTTGGTGTAGATGAGTTGGTCGTTGTTGGCCACAAGTTCCATGCGGACCGCGATATCATCCTCGTATATACCGCCAACCCGATTCATGGTCGTAACAATCGCGGCCATGGCGAGTTGGACCGTACCGCCGTGATAGGTGGTATATTCTCCGGTGCATGCGACCGCCAGTTCGTACGTTCGCAGCTCGGTGCCATGGGCGAGCAGGGGTGCCAGATCTCCACCGAGTTCTGTTCCGTTGCTGCTCGCGGAACTCGTTTCCCCGGCACCGAACGATGCGTGGTCATGCTCATCGTGGTCATGCTCATCGTGGTCATGCTCATCGTGGTCATGCTCATCGTGGTCATGCTCATCGTGGTCATGCTCATCG
>JASMGX010000303.1 GCA_030751095.1 Pirellulales bacterium
CAAGAGTAAAGCCATCCGGGATATCGATAGCAGGTGGGGTGAATGGTAGGACTTCTTTGGATGGTAGTGGGTTTTCTCCACCCGCTGGACCACTCGAGAGCAGGCCTAGAGTTAGAACAAGACAGATAAGGACTTTTACAAAAAAATTCACTGCTTGATTCTCCGTATATGAGGCTCTCAGCGCGAGGGGGTGGGGAAGGCGCTTTGCCAAAAAAGACTTTTGCAAGTAACAAACAACAACTTGGTATGGCGTCTCTGCCGCTTATCCGGGCAGCATGCTTATTGTAACCGTCTCGAAAAATATTGGCACGTGAAAAAAGGACTAAAATGGGAAGGAAGCATTTTACCATATGCGCCAAATAGTATCGATCCACGGCGGTGATCTCGTACCCATCTGTCCGATTGTCCTCATCGGGCAGGGTCTTTATCTCCGAGGTGCCATCTCGACCACGCGGAGATTGCGAAATAGCAAATCGGTAGTGGGATCGTGCCCTTGCAAAATAATGGTCCCTTTTTCCCGTCGCAGTCCGCGTCGCGGATTAAGGTCCTGCGTACGACGGTCGGTCCAATCACTTACCTGATATCCGTTGACCCAAACCGCCATATGGGAACCTTCACAAACAATGGTTTTGTAAAACCATTCTCGATCATTCGCCACCACACGTCTGGCCGACTGACGACGAAAAATCCCTCCGGTACCACCGTTGCTCGGACGGGTTCTGTCTCCGTCTTTGAACCCATTGTGAATTTGACTCTCATAACCATTGGAAAAATCTCCAGGAATACTCCTGAAAAAAATCCCGGAGTTGAGATCCGTGCCATCTACAAAAACTTCGCCCTGGAAGACAAAGTCGCCATATTGGCCTTTGGTCTCGAGTTGCCCCGGCCCATCCTGGATGCGGAGTTCCCCCCGGCTGGTAACACTGAACTTGCTCGCTTTATCCGGAAAGACAGTCCACCCGGCAAGGTTTTCGCCGTTCATGAGCGTTCGCATGTTGAGAGGCCGCAATTTAATGTTGCGAAACTCGATAGGGCCTTTGTTTTTTTGCAGGCCAATATAGCCGCGTCCTAAAGGCTTATCATCGTCCCATGTGATTACCGGCTTGCCGTCAAATTGAACCTGGAACGTTCCCTCCGATGCGATGATGTGGTAGGTATGCCAGTTGGTATCCCACACAACCGGTTCCCCCTTCTCGCGGCCTACAATGCTTCCGGTGGGAAATTGGCTTTCCTGGGGTGAGGCAATGTTGAGTTCATAGCAACCACGGGCCGGACTTTCTGGTTTGGGGCTGGTTCGCAAAAAGATGCCGCTATTGGTATCCTCCGCCGCGCGGAAATCGCACCGCAATTCGTAGTCGGAGAATTGACTGGTTGTATGCAGTAGCCCCTGCTGCCCTTTTGTAGCTCTGATCGCTCCATCGCGAATGTGCCAATCGGCATCGCT
>JASMGX010000304.1 GCA_030751095.1 Pirellulales bacterium
CTTGACCCGGCTACCGAAATCAACCATTCGATTGGTTCAAAACCTGCACTCGCCATGCTGCCTGCGGCCTTTATTGATCCGGGAGATATCACCCTGATGACCGTGCCAGGCTATCCTGTAGCCGGCACCCACACAAAATATTTTGGAGGCAGTGTCTATACCCTGCCTTTGCTGGCAGAAAACGGATTCATGCCAGATCTTGGTTCCATTCCCGAAGATATTCTCCGAGCGGCAAAGTTACTCATTCTCAACTACCCGAACAGCCCCACAGGAAAGACTGCAACTCGAGATTTTTTTGAGCAGGTTGTCGAGTTCTCTCAGAAGAATGCCATTGTGGTGGTCCAGGATGCCGCGCATATCATGCTCAGCTTCGACTCAAAGCCGCTGAGCTTCTTGTCTGTGGAAGGGGCAAAGGAGGTCGGCGTTGAGGTTCATTCTCTATCCAAAGGCTTCGATATGATCGGATGGCGAATGGGCTGGGTCTGTGGAAATGAGCGTATTGTCAATGCCTTTGCAGATATCAAGGACAACACCGATTCGGGACAATTTATTGCGATTCAGAAAGCAGCGATTGCCGCTCTGGATGATGATGGTATTGCTCGGGCTGTACGGAGCAAATATCAGCGACGATTGAAAAAACTTGTCGAAATGCTCAATCGGTGTGGTTTGCCGGCTAAAATGCCTGGGGGCACCTACTTCCTTTATATCCAAAGCCCGAAAGGAGTGGCCGGGGAAGTGCCATTCGATTCTGCCGAAGAAGCCAGCCAATATCTGATCACGGAACATTCAATATGTACGGTACCTTGGGATGATGCAGGATCGTACCTACGATTTTCTGTAACCTATGAAGCGGACAATGAGCAGGAAGAAGATTGTCTGATGGCTCAGACCGAAGAGCGGCTGAAAGCAATCCAATTTGAGTTTTAGCTGGCGAGACCAATCCATTTCTCCACAGGAAACAACGAACGTTAATGATTGGAATGCAAAATAGGAACATACGCTTTATTGAAATCTATACATAACAACTACCTCGTATAGCAACTCAAGAGGAGGAGGCACAACGGTGATGCGACAGAATCTTTTTCAGAACACGGCCTGTTTGTTGACCCTGCTATTAATGATCGCCATCGGAGGCTGTGGTGGTAGTAGCGGCAAAAAAGTCCGTCCTCTCTCAGAACAGATGCAGGAGGCTCGCGATCTGAAAGACCCCGCAGAGCGAAGTTTGGCTTTGCTCAAAGTTGCCAATAGCTATCTTGCAGCTGCCGACGACTTGGGCGCCAGCAACTGTCTGATGTTGGCCACCGAATCGGCAGATGAGATTTCTCTCAGGAGAGCTGCGGCCAAACGAGCATCTGTCTACATCCAAATTGCCGCGGGCTATTATCAATGTGGTCAATTGCAGGATTGCAAAG
>JASMGX010000305.1 GCA_030751095.1 Pirellulales bacterium
GGTGGGTATCTCCGGAACTGAGACCATGAAGTATCCGAATCCGCAAATCGGCAACATCATCTCCGTCGGTATCTTTCAAAAAAAGAATATCGGGTGTCATCGCTACAAGGACGCCCCCGCCCCAAAATTCAAATCCGGTTGGGTTGTGGAGTTTGTCTGCAAATGTCTTGCAGCGATCCGCCTTGCCGTCCCCATCCACATCCTCAAAGAGCAATAGTTTGTCGTTCATCTCATCCCCCGGCTTCCAGTGGGGATAACTGGGCCAGGTTGCGGCAAACAACCTTCCCTTTGTATCAAAACTGATTTGCACCGGGTTGATCAACTCGGGAAACTCTTCTTCCGAGGCAAACAGGTTCGCCTGCATCCCGTCGGCGAGTTTCATTTTTTTGATAGCTTCTTCTCCACCAAGAAAAACATGCGCTCCGCCAGGGCCATCACCCGGCGCGTTTGTTTTGACGTTGATGTGCTTCGGCAGATTGCTGTCATCTACCGGTTGGTCTCGCTCACCCTGAGCGACACTCCAGATTTTTTCGTCCCGATTTTCCGCCATTGCCTCGAGAATCTCCATTTCTCGCTGCATGACTTCGCGATTACTCAAATCGTCAATATATTTTAAATCCGCGCGGTGGCCATGCACGTTGTAGCCGTCTGTTGTCTGATACCGGTGAAACCAGTAAAAGTTTTTGTCGACTACCGATCTACGTAGCTCTTCAAGCTGTGCCTCATTCTTCTCTGGCACAGCTTCAGAAAAGAGCGCTCGGTCAATAATATCCGCAACGAGACGATTGCCGGTGCTGTTGAGATGGATGCCGTTAATCGTGAGGGGGGTTTGTGTTGAACGATAGGCCTCTAAGGTGGGGGTAAAAAGATCTACAAATACTATGTTGTTTTTAGCGGCAATGTCGGCCATTGCCTTGGTGTACAGAGCGAGTCGCTGGTTGTTGTCGCTTCCGTCCGGCAGTGTCGCTTTGCCGAGGTCTTCGTGCGCAATCGGGGAGAAGAGAACGATTTGCGGAGGCGTTTTTCCATTGTATGTATGCTGTCTCTTATCGGTAATAAACTTTTCCAGGTCTGATTTGAACTTAGCAAGACCCTCTTTCCCGGCAAACGACTCATTAAATCCAAAAAATGCAAAGATAATATCCGCCTTTGTCCGCTGCAGCCATTCATCCTGAGAACCAAACCCGGCAACCCGCAATTGCTCGTCCAGGGCATCTGCCGAGAAACCTAAATGACGAATCCGCAGCTGTTTGTGGGGATACCGAGCCTGTAGCGTCGCTTCCAGCCAACCATCGTGCTGCATGCGCTCGGCCAATGTATTGCCCACGATCGAGATTCGCTGCTTGGGCTCAATCGTGAGCCGGCGCTCCGCGGCACGAGTT
>JASMGX010000306.1 GCA_030751095.1 Pirellulales bacterium
CTTTTATGACTTGGGCCTCAATAGCCTCCTTGCCATGCAGTCGGCCACGGCCCACCATTCGGGATACTTTTTCCAACTCCCGAGTGGTTGCCTTGTGCAAGGAGAGACGTTTAGCTGCTCGCCGCTCGGCCAATTCTGGATTGCGACATGCAATCAACCTCTCGCCGGGAAAGTCGGGGTGCGTGAGTTCGAAGAGGTTGCGTTCATCAAAGAGCCCCATTTGAATCGAGTGATTCGCGATAAGCTTGCTGATCGCCCCTGGACGCAGCGCGCTAATCCAGTCGCATCCCTCGACGTCGCGCAACGCATCAACCTGTTTCTGGGTGATCATCCCGCGATCGCCGACCAATACGAACTGCTTGATGCCGAATTCCTCGCGTATCTTGTCGACCTGTGGCATCAATGTTTTGGGATCCCCAGAGTTGCCCTTGAAAACGGACACAGCCACGGGAATGCCCTGCTGGTTCGTTAAAAGGCCATAGTTGACCTGGAGTGTCCCTTTCTTGCCGTCACGGCTGTACCCTAGCTCGGCCAGGGGGCAGGTTGTGCCTTCAAAATAACTGGATGTCAGATCGTAGAGTGCAAGGCTGTGGTCAGCCAAGTGGCGGGCAGCCAGCTTCTGTTCGATATGATCCTGATGCTCCAACAGCCAATCCATGGCCTCGTACAGCTCGTTCTCATCTACCTGGTCCACGCCCAACATTTCGGTGAGAGTCGTACTGGACCACCAACGCGTCGTGGCCAGCTTCGACTGTGGCTTGAGAATGCGTGCAGCCACCATCGCAACAACCAAGTCGCGTTGTCGCGACGGTCGCGAGTTGATCAGCCCCGAGAACCCGAGACGCCGCATCGTTACCAGTACGGCTTCCGCATTCCCGTGAGCTTTTGAGCCATCTTCCACAATCTCGAACAGAGCGTCGGTCGAGACCATCTGTTTTCCCTTGAGAGCCTGCTTGAGGGCATCGATGGCTTTTGCCGGCAGCTTCGAAAGGTTGGCCAGGGTGCGTGTTTTGACTTTTCCGTTCTCGCGATAGCTTTCGCGTAGGAGGATGGCTGGGGGTGAGTTGCGATTAGGTATGGTGGCAATGTACATGCCTACTCATTATGCATGTCCGTGCATCTTTGTAAATATCAATATCGAGTATATTTCAATTGTTACATGCCTACGTATCAGCACCCAGATTCCACCCGGCGCACAAAAAAACCCTGATTTTAAGCGGTTATGCGAGAATCAGGGCTCTGACTTATAGAGGAACTTCAGATTAAGAAAAACCTTCGTGGTTTTTTCTGTTTTTTGTGTGAGTAACGTCTATAACCAAATGGACTTTGA
>JASMGX010000307.1 GCA_030751095.1 Pirellulales bacterium
CCACACTTTCGGCCAACTCCTCGTCGCGCTTGATGTCGCTGCAAAAGTTAAAACGTCTTTAAAACAGTCAATATAATGACGACGACCACGGATAACAGCCAACGGCCAAGGTTCAAGCACGGAATATTTGTGGAAGATTTGTATTTGTGGTGCTGCCAATTCTGGTAACATAGAGGTCGAGACGCGGGCTATCTGCTGGTGAGGGTGAATGCGAAGAATAAGAATAGATGGACTGCTTTGCATGAGGCGGCTTTTGGAGGTCGCAAGGAAACCGTCGAACTGCTTATCTCCAATGGCGCGCATGTGAATGCGAAGACTAAGAATGATCAGACATCACTAGATTTTGCGATCCGATTCAAACGAACCAAAACTGCCGAACTCCTCCGCAAACACGGCGGCAAGACGGGTAAAGAATTGAAAACTGAAGGGAAACCGGCTGAACCCCGTTGTCGAAGCTGTAGAGGCAGAACCACCGGAGCCCAAAGTAGAAGCACCTGACATTCCTATGTGGCAAGCTATCGCTAAAGGAAACATCGAAGCCGTCAAACAACACTTGGCCGCTGGCATGGATGTAAATGCGAAGAGTGATGAAGGATGGACTGCGTTGCATGAGGCGGCTTTTGAAGGTCGCAAGGAAATCGTCGAACTGCTTATCTCCAATGGCGCGGATGTGAATGCAAAGGGCGAGAGTGGGCGAACACCGCTTGATTTGGCCACCCAGAGCAAACGCAACCTCGAAACAGCCGATCTCCTCCGCAAACACGGCGGCAAGACCACCGCGCGAAGACATGAGTGAGGACAAGTTTGGATGGACTCCTTTGCATTCGGCGGTTTTTTTCAAAAGCAAAGAAAATGTGGAACTTCATATCACCAATGGCGCAGATGTGAATGTGAAGGATCATTTAGGTAAAACTCCACTCGACTGGGCTAACAAACCCGGATCTGATGGGAATGAAATCGCCGACATTCTCCGCAAACACGGCGGCAAGACGTGGGAAGAATTGAAAGCTGAAGGGAAATGATAAAAAAGACTTTGAGGTTTATTCTTACAGGCTTTTCGATGTGCGTTCTTGTCTTATTTGCTATTCCCGTATCAGTTACTATATTAATAATATCTGTTAGGATGTTGATAACAGGTAATCAGCAATTAGATGTATTTGTTGCTTATACGTTCGGCATTTCAACTATGTTTTCTGTTTTGGCCCTAAGTGTTAGGAGTCATAGGAGAAGCATAAAAAGATATTGTTCTGATTGGACAAGGATTTTACCACGGAGTATTGGTGAATTT
>JASMGX010000308.1 GCA_030751095.1 Pirellulales bacterium
AGACCCTGCGCGCTTCGCATAGTTGCTCGATCCCAGAGCACTCGTTGTCGCGCCTGTTCTTTCGACTCCTGCTCTCCGGCGTGTTGCGCCTCAAGTTCTTCTTGCCTCGCGATCGCTTGGTTACGGTTGAACTCATACAGCGCGTCATAGTAGTTCGTTGCGTGAGTTCGGTAGCGCTCCCATGGTAGATCTTTAAGTATCAGAAACCACTCCGCCTGCGCCGAATTGATCAGCACAACATCATCGTAATCGACGATGTGTATCAATGGAGATTGTACGGTGTTGCGGCCGTATTCTGCCTGTAGTACAGATTGCATTTTCCCTCCCATAAATAAAAGGCTATCTGTTTTTACTCAGGATCCTTGCCCATGATTTTCCACGGTTCCTTGGCTATCTCATCATTGACCAGCTCATCGATCTTCTTAAGAACTGCCTTGTAATTCGCGATTCTCCTCTGGCATTCCACGGCGGCTTCCTTTGAAATAGAGCGAGTCATCAGCTTGCCGTTTACCGTACCCGACCAGCGATAGTAAAGCCCGTGGCGCTTGGAGGGATCCGACTGGCACGAACACCTGGGATCTCTGCATTTGTTACCGCTGGTGTATACCCACCCACGCATTAGCGGACCATCAAAAACAATATCCATTTTTGTGTTTGCCATACTGATACACTTACATATCAGTGTAGAAAAAGCAAGGTGCTTTGGAAAAAAAATGCCGAACGAGAAACTATCAGGCTGGAAAAACAATTTTCCTGCACGGCAAGGCCGCGGACAAATTTCAGCAATCACACTTTCTGCAAAAGAAATTCGGAGCTCTGATTTTGTAAATTAGACTCGGTCAGTCTGCAACTTTCAGTTGGAAAAGACCCGAAAACCGCCCTTTTCGGCAGTTCCGGCACATCAGACAGCGAAATCATGATATAAATTTACAAAGGACTTTTACCTATCAACGGCGCCGCTTCCGGAAAGAGCTTTTGAATAGGTGATTCTTCGGCCAAAACAGCCTATTGGCCGCAAAACGTCGGTGCTAATTTCAAAATGCAGTCTGCGTCGGCAGCGAGTAGCAGTTTATGCGTCGGCTCTGTAGCCATTCTCCATCATCGGCAGGGTAAATCCGCAAACTCGTAGGAAACTGGGATTGCTCGTCAGCAGCGAGTGCACCGACTCCGGTTCCGCAGGGAAGCCCATCAGAGTCGCTCCCAG
>JASMGX010000309.1 GCA_030751095.1 Pirellulales bacterium
TAGACGATCTGTCAAAACTGGATGTTATGGCCTTATTTGAGTATAAAGCAAATCGGCGGCATTGCAAGGAATTTGCGGGACGGGTTTTACACCCTGAATTCCTCGTTTTCGCTCGTTTTCTCACAGCCGACGAGAGAAAGACTGGGCGGGACAAACCTTACGTCACCCGCTCCGTCGCCTTCTTCGCGGTAGCAGCGCGAGGCCCACCAGGGCTAAAAGCAGAGTCGCCGGTTCGGGGACGGGGGATGTGGCCGTGACCATGAAGCCGTGAGGCTTACCGTTACTATCCAAGTACCACCCAACCACGTTGGCGCCGTCGACACCATGGGGGGTGGTACCATGTGTCGCGCTCGGATGATCGAGTTGGGTCCAGGAGGAGCCGTTGTAGAGAGTGCCTGTACCGACGCGCCTTATTCATTGTGCAATCTTATTCGTCGTGGGATGCGGCCGCTGTATTGGATGCGTCTGGACTGCCGAGCTGCTCAGCTGTTTTTGTTGGCTTCGATCCGCTTTTTATCAGGAAATACCCGATTGTCATTTCGATATAGGGCGAAAGATTCCAAAGTATTCCAGGCAATGTTATATGAAACCAATCCTTCCAGACATCGAGTCCGGTAAAACTCCCAATAAAGTCCACAAAGCCGAATGCAACGAGCAAGTAGCCAATAATTTTCATCTGTGACTCCTGTCTGGATGTACGGTATACCTTCTGCCCTCAAAGAGTGAGTTGGAACGCCCTTTATTAAACCACGCTCAGCAGCGGAGAGAAAGACTGGGCGGTGGCCTACCGCCCTCTTCTTCGCGGTAGCAGCGAGGCTATCTGAATCTTTTGCGGCTTAATTCCTTGCCGTTCTTGTAATAGCCGGCCGCGATCATCTGCCCGTTTTCATCCCACTCAGTCCAAAGGCCATCTCGCTTGCCGTTCTTGTAATGTTTTTCCCACCACTTCTGGCCGTTGTCGTACCACCAAGTCCAAAGGGCATCTAGCTTACCGTTCTTATAATGTTTCTCCTGCCACTTCTGGCCGTTTTGATACCACTCAGTCCAAAGGCCTTCTTCTTTGCCGTTCTTCCAATGGCTCTCTTCTTTCTTCTTACCGTTTTCATGCCACACAACAAAGATACCTGACCCATCAACGATCTTTGTAATCGGGCAAGGTTTGCGTTCTG
>JASMGX010000030.1 GCA_030751095.1 Pirellulales bacterium
GAAGTTTGATCGTTGCCTCCTGTGTGATTTGATTTCCGCGGAAAAGCAAACCGCGAAGCGCGTTATTACTGCGACCGACCGTTACATTGCGTTCTGCCCCTACGCGAGCCGACAACCCTACGAGACCTGGATTTTACCCCATGTTCACCAAGGCGATTTTGACTCTGTGAGTGACGAGTCGTGTGACGAACTTGCCAATATACTGCTTTGCACCTTGCAATCGGTTGATGCGTTGCTTAACAAGCCTGCCTACAATTACATGATCCTCACTGCCCCCTTTGACACTGCTTCGATATCCCACTATCACTGGAGAATCGTTATTATTCCGCGGACCACGATTCAGGCCGGTTTCGAATTTGGCACTCTTTGTGGCATCAATCCCATAGCACCGGAACGGGCCGCACACGATCTTCGGAACTATCAACAATCGGTAAGCACAACAGACGACGACTGCGAGTTGGTCGATTAAATACACCGGTGGATCTGTGCTTCAACAACAGATCATCGATCGGAAGTCCGGCAACAATACATACCTCGATGCATGAGAACAATTGATGGGTACTCGGGTCCGATTTTCTCTCATTCTGCACAATCACCAACCGATCGGTAATTTCGATCGCATCTTTGAGCAGGCCTATCAGGACAGCTACCTTCCTTTCCTTGAGGTCTTTGAACCCTACGAGCATCTGCGCATTGCGATCCATACCAGCGGCCCTCTCGCCGAATGGCTCGAACGGCGACATCCGGAATATTTAGACCGTTTGCGTCAACTGGTCCAATATGGCCGCGTCGAGATTATTGGTGGTGCTTTTTATGAACCGATCCTGACCATGATTCCATCCCGGGATCGACTGGGGCAAATTTGCAGCTATCGAGAGTGGCTCAACCGTCGCCTCAGTTGCGACGTCAACGGCATCTGGGTACCTGAGCGCGTTTGGGAACAATCGATGACTCGCGACCTAGCCACTGCCGACGTTCGCTACACATTGCTCGACGACTATCATTTCAAGAATGCCGGACTTTCTGAAGAAGAACTCTACGGGTATTACCTGACTGAGGACGATGGGCACATACTGCATGTTTTGCCTGGCAGTGAACCGCTCCGTTATATGATTCCATTTCAATCGCCGGAAGAAACCATTTCCTATCTTGGTCGCGTTTCTGAAAAACAGTCCAATGCGTATGTTGTTTTCGGCGACGATGGTGAAAAATTTGGCTCATGGCCCGAAACCAAACAACATGTGTATCATGATGGCTGGCTACGCCATTTCTTCGATTTGCTCACTGCCAATCGAGACTGGATCGATACCACAACTCCCACGGCAGCAATGCAGGAGATCGCACCGCTCGGAAAAGTGTATCTGCCGGAAGGCAGTTATCGCGAAATGACCGAATGGGCAATGCCCGTCCAACGCCAGTGTGAAAACAGTGAAATCCGGCATCTTCTGGAAGAATCCTCCCAATGGCATCGCGTGTCGCAATTTGTACGGGGTGGATTTTGGCGCAACTTTAAAACGCGTTATCCAGAATCGAATGAAATGTATTCGCGGATGATGCAAGTCAGTTCTCGACTTGCCAAATTGTCATCTGCAGAGGACAATTCCGCAGTTCATGAATACCTCGAACAAGCGAGGGGCGAACTCTACCGAGCCCAATGCAACTGTAGCTATTGGCATGGTGCGTTTGGCGGTATCTATCTACCCCACCTGCGTAACGCAGTATTCAAACATCTGATTCTCGCGGATTCACTGCTCGAGAAAGCGAGTGGCCGCAGTGGTGGACCATGGTGCACGATTGGACGCGATGATCTCAATTTCGACGGTCAGGACGAAATCCAACTGACGAATGACCAATTGGCTGCATTCATCGAACCTGCGAGAGGAGGGCACCTCTATGAATTGGATGTTCGCAGCATTGCCCACAACCTTCTGGCCACACTCGCTAGGCGACCGGAAGCGTATCACCAAAAGGTACTTTCTGGTCCAACGAATCATCAAGATAATGTGGCAAGCATCCATGACCGGGTTATCTTCAAGCAGGAAGGACTCGACCAGCTTCTTCAATACGATTCCTATTTACGGAAAAGCCTCGTTGATCACTTCTATACACCAGACGTTACTCTTGGGGATGTGATGGCAGGCACTGCTGAAGAACTGGGGGGCTTTGTGGACCAATTGTATCGGGCAGAAACCGATCAACGTCAGGTTTCCGGTGGAGAAACCTGCGTTGGGGTGGTCCTCCAACGGCAATCGCAGGTACTCGAACACGAAATAACCATTACCAAACGCATTTCGTTGAACGAGGGGGCGACTGATTTGGATGTTGATTATCTGGTTGAAGGATTACCCACAGACCATCCTCTGCATTTCGCCATTGAGTGGAATTTTGCCGGCATGCCTGCTGGTGCTGAAAATCGTTATTTTTATGACACCCAACAAAATCCCCTTGGCGACTTGGGGAGCCAACTTGACCTTCATGATGCGGTGGGACTCGGCCTTGTCGATAAATGGCTAGGACTGGATGTCGGTGTATCGTGCAACCGTCCTACGAACTTCTGGGCCCATCCTCTCGCTACAGTCAGTCAATCCGAGGGTGGCTTTGAGGCAGTTCACCAATCGGTCGTTGTGATGTCCCACTGGCTCATACAAGGGAACCCTCAGGGCCAGTGGGGAGTCCGCATGCGACTGTCAATCAACACGAATCAAACCGAGTCTCATCATGGCTCCGGGCACGAAGCTCTCTCGGCCCACTGACAGACCACGGGTGTTTCTGCCAGCCATCTGCAACGGATTAGCAGTTCTGACTTGCCAGGGCAAACCAGTCGATCTCCGGCTCAAAGTGCTTCGCCTGCCAAGCAACGTCGGCAAGTATCGGCACTCCGATTCGCTCCTCCAGTTGCTTGTGGTTGGTCAAGATACTTTCATCACTTTCAGACCGAAGTTGATTGAGAATGACACCGGCTATCTCTAGTCCTTCCCCGAAAGCGGCAGCAGTAATCAACGTCTGTAGTGAATGATTGATCACACCTAGACGATTGGCAGCGACAACCACAAGCCGGTAGCCAAATTCTTCGGCTAACGTTGCACTGTAGTCCTCGTCGCTCAGAGGAGACATCAGGCCACCAGAGCCTTCCACAAGAACAATATCGCATTTTCCTGCCCAATACGTCAGACCCTGCCTTAACATGTTGCCATCGACAGCACACCCTTCCGCCGCTGCTGCCGACGGGGGTGCCAGTGGCGCTTGAAAAACCTGAGGACAAACATCGGCAAGGGAATCCGAGAGGCCAGCGGCCCGGTGCAAAGCAACTGCATCGGCAGCGACACCCTTTCCATCCGTAGGGCAACCTCCAGTGGCCACCGGCTTATAAACGCCCACCCGATACCCACGCGCACAGAGTGCCTCCGCAATGAGACAGGAAACGTACGTCTTCCCGATGTCCGTATCGGTTCCAGTAATAAAAAGGCCGACGGGGGGAATATTGAGCATCACTCATCCATCACATTCAGGGCCGGACAACTGACCAGTGCTGCGATTTTGCAGATATACCATTCTTTGCTGTGAGCTATCTACAACCCCAGAAACTCTTCCAGTGCTTCACGCATGACTCCTCGATCCGGTTCCAGACCGGTCCAAATCTGGAAGCATTGTGCGAGTTGCTCAACGAGCATTCCCTGACCGTCGATCACCGAACAACCGACATCTTCAACAGCACATGAAAATGGCGTACGAGGGAATTCAAAGACAACATCTGCAACCATCACCGAAGGCTGTAACGATTCGAGCGAGATCGGAACCATTTGAGAAGCAGGGCTCTCACCGAGATTGGTGGCATTAATCAAAAGATCGGTTTCCGGTGCAAGCTCAAAATCACCCGTCCAGGGGAAAAACATTGCCGATACTTTCATCGTCTCACTCAGCAAGTCTGCCAACTGCTGCCCGCGGTCGGCGGTACGGTTAACGACCGTTATTTCGCCAGCACCGGTCAATGCAAGTTCTACCGCGATTGCCCGCGCCGACAAACCCGCGCCCAAAATAACAATATTTTTTCCTGCAACATCAAAACATTTTGCCAGTGCTGTGCAAAAGCCTCTACCCTCAGTATTTTCACCAATCAGTTGGCCATCGGCCCCGCGCGAGACACAATTGACGCCCCCGATCCGTTCAGCATCTTCACTGCAGCGATCCAACATTCCAAGAATCTGCCGCCTGAAAGGTCCAGCAACACTCGCGCCACGAAATTTCATTGCCCGCAACCCAAGGACGGCGTTTGCCAGATCCTCCGCCGCCACTTCCAGGGTTATAAAGCGGCCATCTAATCCAGCTGCCCGAAAACTTTTTTCCATCACATACTGTGTCGGATTACCAGCATGTGACTGTCCCAGGCAGCACATGATTTCTTGAAGAGGATTCGACAAGGCGATCGATTTTCTGACTTATAGAAAGACGTTAATCGTATTGAGTGGCCACTCCTACGGGATTGCCTGTCAGTATATCGTTTCCACAGGAGAGACGAAAAGGGTGTCGTTCGTCGGTCGGTTTTACCAACTAGTCATTTCTAATGATTTGAACCGATCTGCCCGACGGTTGCCGTTGTCCAGACCGCCTCGCCTTGAATCGAACGTAAGGAGGCACATAAGAACAACGATGAGCAAAACTGCCCTCTGTGGCCTCTGCATCGGCATGAAGCGGCTCCAAAAGATCTTCTACTACAAATCCGCTGCGGCAGAGTCCACCAATCAAGTCTTCCCATCGATGCAAAAATTCCAACATACCCTCTTCCCGATGGGGACTTGCGGAAACGGCCTGTAGGGGGCCGGTGCGGTAGTAGGGCTCGCTTAATGCATAGCCCAAATTGCCTGGTTTCACCGTAGCCTGCAAATTGACTGGCTGTTTGTGCTGAGAAATATAAAGTCCTTCGGGAACAATCACCCGGGCCACTTCGCGATAGACACTCGCCACCTCCGGCACATAGCAGGTACTCACCGGTTGGATCACCGTGTCGAAAAGATTGTCGCGGAGCGAGGACAAATCGTCTATCGAAGCCTGGAGGGTTGTGACCTGCAGGCCTCGTTCGCTGGCCGCCTGCCGATCGAGAAAAAGCATCTCTCCACTTATATCAACTACGGTGACCACCGCACCGGTGGCGGCATAGAGCACACTCTGCATGGCACCACCGCTACCGAGACAAAGCAACCTCTTACCCACAAGGCTACCCTCGAGCCAGGGGTCTGTACCGATTGCCGAGAGCCGCCGTGCAAACCCACGATCCGTTACCGGCCTGGTAAACCGCCGCTGCATGCGAGCCCGCGCGTCCCAGGCCTGTTCATTGTTCACATGGGCTGCAGAGTGCGGCGATTTTGACTTGGATGCATCTTCCATGTGGTACAGATTCAATTCACTCGTTCTCAAACCATCACATCATTCGAACGAACAGCCGAGTTCGCCCCAGTCGCCACGAGAGGAGGAACAACAAACCCAGTCCGGCCACCACGACCGACGCCGGCTCTGGTACTGCTTGGCCGTGCGGAATACTCGGATTGATCGAACCATATTCGGGCGTGAAACCATTGTACCAGCCGTGCCAGCTCCCATCCTGCAACAATTGGCCTCCCGCACCGCTCGGCGACATGGACCAAGAAACATCTTCTGCAAGTGCATCATGGGTTCCAAGCGAATACGACCAATAGTTTGCCTGCGAGCCTGCCTCTTGCAGGTAACTAAAGTTGTCTGTAAATGGTTCACCCCAACCGGTACTGAAGTTGTATTCCAGATCTCCAGCGGCATCGAGGGCAAGGAGCGCATCGTGAGCGGTCATAGTAGCACCATCGTAGCGATAGCCAAACGCATAGGTGTCGCCGCTTGTATGGGCAAAATCAATCACATGATAGCTAATGGAAGAACCACTGCCTGTGATGTATTCGAGAAGCAAGTACTCGCCATCAATGGGAATCTCTGTGAGGATGTCAGCTCCAGAAGAGCAGGGCACCAGGAGTAGCGCGAGCACCAACAGTGGTCTACAATTTGTTGTCTTCATCAGCCTTTCCTTCCAGGAAATGTTTTGGGCTTTTTCGAATTGTTTTCATAAAAATGTATTTTCACCGGGACACATGATCGCGTCCTGAGCGCGTCAACACTGCGTTGAGCGCGGACTGCTCAACTTCTTCTGAGAAAAAAGAAACGTGTCCATCGCAAAAGAGCAATTGCACGCCTCCCGGATGGTCACTCCACAACTCGTTACCCTGAGTTGTATTGATCGGTTTGTTGTAATATTGAGCAAATATATTTTGTCCGTTGGCCCATTCGGACTGCTCACTCGAGCCGCCCCCACGACCGGTACACTCACCAACGACGGCCGTCGCGGAAAGTCCATCGCGAATGGCCCGCACGGTGGTTGGAATTTCATGGACCATAACACCGATTGCATGATCTGCGACAAAATGCTTGGATCCCTGCGGTGCCTGATAAGGCGGGCCTTCGATCCCGTAAATTCCACCGTAGTCGGTGTAGGCCAATCCATCCCCGGCGTCCCATTCGCCGTTGGCATTGCGGTCTCCTGTCGTCAGCCCCACCCGCTTTGTAGTTGTGGTTGAGGGGCAGAGAAGCAGGGGCAACACCTGGCCAGCTGCAAACAGGTTCGCCTCGCTGTTGTAAGGACTCTCCCGATCGTACAGGGTGAGGAGATGTTCGTTCTCCAGATCCGCAAGAATGGCCGTAACCCAGGAATGCTGCTTTCGTTCTGCATTCCACCACTGACAATCGACACAACCGACTGGAAAACTCCGCTTACGCGAGACGTAACTGCAAATCCCTAAACCAATTTGACGCAAATTGCTCGCGCAGCATGTTCGTCGTGCCGACTCCCTCACCGCCTGGATTCCGGGTAACAGCAACGCCAGAAGAATCCCGATGGTGGCAATGACGACGAGCAGCTCTACAAGCGTAAAACCGTGACGCGAACCGGCACGCTCCGATCGAATCATACGTTGATGAGGACATCGCTGGTGCAACATAGTACCATCTGCAAGAGCACCCCAGACAAATTCTCCCTAAGGCATTTCTATCCCGATCCGGTTACGGATCTGAAACAGAGCGAACAAACGCGCATCAGCCTGCCAGAGGATTTTGTCTTATGTGGGGAAACATGCACTCTCTACAAAAACTTTAACCGGGTGGCATCTGTCCCTCGCAGCACACCACACAACACATGCAGGCAGGTCTTCTGACTCACGAGCTTGGAAGCATCAGGCCTTCTCGTTACAAAAGCAACAATGGCCAAAAGATACGAACTTCCTACAGACACTCGCTCACAGCGGCGGGGCCGTCCCGGATTTTCACCGGAGTTCCCTGTTGTCGGAACACCTAAGCAAGATGACCGACCACCAACATACTGTGAATGAATATAATGCCGCTTCGGGTTGTCTTCAAGACCCTCTGAGAAACAAGTTCTCGCGACCGGGCCGGGGACAATCAACCGTCATAAAAAAAGAGCCCGAGCAGCCATTGCCCGGGCTCTTAAATCAACCTACTTCTGTACCAAAATATCTTTCACTCTTTCCATCAACAAGAATACATGCGCTTTTGCAAATCAACCTTGTTAGGGTATTAGAGGAGATCAACAAACCCCCGAAGTTCTTGACTACGACTCGGTTGCTGCAGCTTTCGGACTGCTTTCGCTTCAATCTGCCGGATACGCTCGCGGGTCACCTTAAAAATGTGGCCGACCTCCTCGAGCGTATAGCTGTAGCCGTCACCGAGTCCGTAGCGTAGTTTAATAATCTCGCGTTCCCGGTAACTGAGCGTCTTGAGCACTTTGGAAATGCGGCTTCGGAGCATCTCCTGAGATGCGCCGCTCGCCGGACTATCTGCCGTAACATCCGGCAGCAGATCGCCAAAATGGCTATCTTCACTATTGCCGACCGGTCGATCGAGGCTGATCGGATAACGGCTCATCGCCAAAACCCGCCTGGTTTCATCAATCGCTGTCCCTGCCCGACGGGCAGTTTCTTCAATCGTCGGCTCCCGTCCGAGTTCCTGAAGCAACTGACGGGCTACGTTCCGTACACGGGACATGGTCTCCACCATGTGGACCGGGATACGAATCGTGCGACTCTGGTCGGCGACAGCTCGGGTAATCGCCTGACGAATCCACCAAGTTGCATACGTACAGAACTTGAAACCACGGCGATACTCGAACTTATCGACCGCTCGCATCAAGCCGGCATTCCCTTCTTGAATCAAATCGAGAAAACTGAGCCCGCGATTCCGATATTTCTTAGCAATGGAAACCACAAGGCGAAGATTGCCCTCCGAAAGACCCCGTTTGGCCTTCTGGTACCGAGCATAGACCACCTTCAGTCGTTCCACACGGTTGCGCAGACTACTGGATGTTTCCTGGGTCGCCCAGAGTATGTGACACACCTCAGATCGTGCCTGCCCAATTTCCTCAGTACACCGTTTGGCTTTTTTATCGGCCTTGATGCGCTGTTTCAGCTCATCGACCCGGCGGCTAAACTCCGCGAGGGTATCGATCATCGACTCGATTCGCTGGGTTCGCAATCCAAGCTCTTCCACCAAACGAACTGCACGACGACGACGACGACCGAGTCGTTTCCAAGCATCACGGCGATCTGCCGCTTTTTGACGCTTGCTGAAAGCAAGCCGATAGTCTCGTCGATTTTGCTTGAGCAAAACTTCAAGGCAAGCAATATTGTGGGGGAGGCGACCGAGAATCTGCTCTTTTTCCAGCCGGTCTGTTACCGAAACCTGCACGGTTCTGTCAAAGGGCAACTCGCCTTTATGTACCCGCTTTAAAACACTGAAAGCGACTTGAATCACATAGTCGCATTCCAACAGGGTACGCCGAAAATCAGCTCGTGTGGTCTCAATCCGCTTAGCAAGGAAAATCTCTTCCTGGCGTGTTAAGAGCGATATCTCACCCATCTGGGTTAGGTACATCCGCACCGGATCGTCGGACCAGGATTCGGATTCGCCACTATCGAGGAGGCTCTCCTGATCGACAGCTGCGTTGAGCTGCTCTCCACCATCTGCTACAGCGGTAGCCCCTTGCTCGTTTGCTCCGGCGCCCAACTCAGGCGGGCTTGATTCTTCTCTGTCTTCGGAGCCGGAGACTACACTCTCCACAGCCTTTTGTGCCAGCGATATTGTCTCTTCTGTGTTGCCGTTTGTATTCTGTCGCAGTTCGTCTAAAAGTGATGTGTCGTACAAAGTATTCTCCCGGTCACTCAGTGTCATCTTCAGGTGTCATCTGAACTGGGTCCGTCCGCTCGGCCTGACCGGCTTCCTAAAAAGTACGATCAACCGACGACATGCTTCTAAAGAGCTACAAGAGCAACGAACGCTTTCTTGCGGCGACATCTTTTGTGCGTCCCCCGCAGTGCGTCGTGAGCAACTCTAATGCCAACTTCCTTATCATGCCAGCAACAACGGCACCAACTTATCGAGACTGCTCTTATCGAGACTGCTCTTATCGAGACTGCTCTTATCGAGACTGCTCTTATCGAGACTGCTCTCATCAAGACGAATCTCATCAAGTCCGTGCCAACCAATCTTACCACCGTTTTTTTGGCAGGTTCATTTACTCCCATGATTTGGTAAAAGATTACACATCAGGCGGCTGGGCATGCTGGTTGAAATTTTTTAACCGTAGAACTTCCAACTATCCACAGCGAGTCGACGAACATACCGATGGGGCATAGTGCGCCGAAAAGTCGGAAGGCAACCTCCTGTTTTTTCACCCAATTCACCCAAACCCTATGAAGCCGATTCTTTCAATCTCACCCTATTCTAAGCTAGGCAAGTAGTCAGGTCCAGTCTTTCAGAAAAGTCTTTTCATCCCGCAATCGGCACTATTTTCCGCGATTTTCATTCTGTTTTCGGCATGGCGATTGCTATTGCGCCAGGCGTTAGGGCTGTTTCAACGACGCACAGCCGGTTCAAAATGACTCCATTTGTCCGAACCGGCAACCGCTATCGACTGGTTCACTCACGCCACTTGGAAGGGTGGACACCTTTGCAGAAGCTTACATCGCAAAAACCTGATGTAACGATCACGGAAGGTTAAGGAGTGATTCTCGTCACCCTTGCCGATGTCCAATGAGGCCGATAGTATGTCTCCGGATCGGGCTCCACCAATCGTTTGGTGCATTCTTATGGGTTCACAATATCTACTATCTTGCCATTGTGGTCGAGAACTTACCGTCGAAAAAACTCAGGCGGGTACCCAGGTAGAGTGCGACTGCGGTCAATCGGTCGAGGTACCTGTTCTTCGCAAACTCACCACCCTGAAAAAGAAAACAGCCCGCAGCGAGAAACCAGCCTCCTGGTCCCGAGGGCAGGGTATTTTGTTTGTTTGCGGCGTCCTGCTGCTCATTGCGGGGACTATTAGCTCAATCCAATTTTATCGGTCGATGCCTTCGCCGAACATTCCAGGGAGGCCGGGATTGGCAGCCGATTTGGACTCCCGCTCCGATTCACTCGGAGCGGTCGAAACACTAACGCTATGGAATTTCTATCAAGATTCGCCCGACCTGATGGTACGTCTGCCGAGCGAAATAGAATCTGCTCACAATCGCCGCGCTGCGTGGATTCTGTTTGCCTGGGTCTTAGGGTTCCTCTTTCTGCTCGCCAGTCTGCTCTGCTTTGTTTTTGCATTGCGCGGTAAACGACTTGGTCAGCCCACCTAACCGCCAGAAGTCCCCAAAACAACCGATTGGCAGAACTTCCAGAACAATCCCTTTAGAGGCTTTCCGAAAATTCTTTTTCAGCGAGCGGGGTCCAGACACGGGAAAAACGCACGCCTTGAGCTGCGTGTCGCAACTGTCCTGATATTTTGTCGACAACGACCAGTCGCTGTTTGAAAAGATTCGAAGCCGTCAGGACATACACGCTCGCCGATTCCCCCATGCGGAAATATTTCCAGGCTGCCAGGCGAGGAATGCTTGCAAAGACCCTGAGCAAACGATCATCATCGAATCGCGCTCTGCGGAGAGAGCCACAAACCAAACACGTTCCACCATAAAGCGCCTCCGGACTCACCTGCTCCCGGCAGGACGAACACGTAACAAGTTCATCTGGCAAAAGTGGTTTCAAAACGACCGGACATCTTGCAACATTTTCAGCAGCAACAAGCCGATCCGTCACACTACAGCGGACGAGTTCACAATTCGGCAACCGCTTTGCGGTCAGTGAACACTGTCCCATTTGCTCTGCAGCGATGATCCGACTGTCACTGGTCACCGCAAGGCGCAGCGAATCGGCCCCGGTCACCTCACAGTGGAAGGGGGGTGGCTTGAGGCTGTGGGCCCAGCCCTCAAATGCCTGCTCAGCGAGAGCCTCGCCAATCGTACACTGGATCTTACCGCGCACATATTTACACCAGATGACCACGACCTCCATGTCCGATTCTGACTGGCCCGCAAAATCTGCCGCATCGGCAACAACCTGCCGGATCCATTCGCCGGGTGCCGCTGCGGGAGGAAGAGCATCGCTCACATTACCAAGCCCCAGCAAGGCCGAAAGAGAACTCTCGACGCTTTGATACCGCTTTTGCTCAGGACAAAGAATAATGTCCTCTGGCACCTGCCGATCCGGATCGCCACCGAATCGAACGACCGGGACATCTTCAAGCGCGCAGCCTGCAAGATGCACCTGACCGCCGACCGCCTCGTAGGCCTCGAGCAACCCGGGAGCCAACTGGTGAACACTCGTTGGTTGGCCCGCTGGAACGGCATGAAGAATCCGTGGAGCAGTCGGCTCTTGTGTTACAAATGATGCAGGCCGGGTAGTCATCGCCTACTCCAAGAGAAACCGCCACACCACGAATCCACTCTCCAGAGCCGCAGTTCTATGATTCGCCACCAGAACCGATCTCTTTTTTGAGCGCGTTGAACCGCGCAGTGGCAATAACCCAAAGGACCAATCCAACCGGGCCGACCAAAATCATACAAATCGCCGCAGCGAGAGCAAGACCCGATCCGCAGTCGCCAAACTCCGTGCGATTCTGCGATTCGAAATATCGCTTAAAACCGTTGGCAATCCCGATCCAAACAACAAAATACATTATCCAGTTCAGGCAGGGAATTAAAAAGAGCAAAACGAGAATGAGATTCACTTGGCGAAATTTAATCGGAATGCTTGTATTTGGAAACAAGAAGCCAAACCAGCAGCACAATAATAAATAATCCAACGATCGCAAGAACGACAACAACTCCCCATGGAAATGGTTGTATCGGAGGCGCGTTCTCAATCTGTTTCAATTGTTGATCTACCGATTCCGCTGAGAACTCATCAGGAATCTCAACATTCAATGAATCATCCTCCGCCAGCAGTGGCGATGCGGTGAGCGGCCCATTGAGCATCGCACCGGCAAATAACGTAACAATGATCCACTTTAACCTGCTATTCGATTGCATCCGAACTGTCTCCGCTTGGGTCGCCCATGTTTGCGACAGGATCAAGTAATACCTCTCTCTTGCGCGGATTCTAAATGATTTCGCAACATCGTGCAAAGCAGATCGTGCTAAATTGATAAAACGTTGGAAACCAAATGGCAGGTAAACATTGACAAAAGGCGCGATCTGGGGGATACAGACTGCACCCTGCGCCGGACGCGGACGATCCATCCTCATGACACCAAAGAGTGAAAGAACGTGAAAGCAGCCTATATTGATGAAACTGGCCCGCCCGAAGTGATCCAGGTTGGCGAACTGCCAACGCCCGAACTCGAATCGCAACAGGTGCTCGTGCGGGTCGGAGCCGTGGCGGTCAACCCGATCGACACCTATATTCGCGGCGGTGCCAATTATTTCCCCTTACCAACGCCCTACATCGTCGGCTGCGATCTGGCAGGGACCGTCGAAGCGATCGGACCGGACGTTACCCAATGTTCCATCGGCGATCGCGTCTGGGGATCGAACGCGGGCATTTTCTCGCGGCAGGGTTCTTTCGCCGAATATGCCGCCGTCGATGAATGCTGGCTCTATCCGACACCGGCGTCGGTGAGTGACGAGGAGGCCGCGGCCATAGCACTGGTCGGAATTACGGCCCATCTCGGGCTCTTTTTGCGAGGGCAGTTGCAAGAACATGAATGTGTCATGATCAACGGGGGCAGCGGCGCCGTGGGATCGACGCTGATCCAGATGGCCAAGGCCGCCGGGGCGAACGTTATTGCTACGGCCGGCAGCGAAGAGAAATTGACCGTTTGTCGCAACCTCGGCGCGGACTTGGCGATCGACTACCGTGCAAAGAACCTCAATGAAATGGTGCGGGAGTTTGTACCTGAGGGGGTCGATCTCTATTGGGAAACCGCTCGCGAACCCGATTTGGATCGCGGTATTGGCCTGCTTGCCAAATGGGGACGCATGATCCTCATCGCAGGTCGCGAGGCCCGGCCTGTTTTTCCGGTTGGGCCGTTTTATTCCAAATGCTGTACTCTGCTCGGCTTGGTCATGTTTGCCGCCTCCAGTGAAGAGCAACGCGTTTGTGGCGAAGAAATCAATCGGCTTTTAGCCACCAAAACCCTCCGCCCAAAGATCGACCGTGTGCTACCCTTGTCGGAAGCGGCCGGGGCCCATCGAATCCAGGAAGAAGCCACGATCCACAGAAGGGGCAACCTCTGCGGAAAAATTGTGCTCAAGCCCTGAGCAGACTGCGCGAGAAAGCCGCCTTGCTCGTGCCGAGAGTTCCGGTCGCTTGCCGGAGGTATTGTACGAGTTGCAAAAGCAGATCGCCATCGAGTGGGCCACTGCGGTCTTCACGACACACCGCACCGCGAAAGGCAAGACAGTCGGCACCGAGGGCAACCAACGGATCGGTCAGCGATGCCGACAAGGAACCGGCGAGAACGGCCGGCAACTCGAAACGGTGCACCTTGTCAACAAATTCGCCGATCTGACCGAGAGACCAATGCGCAAGCAGATTTCCTTGCCTTTTTCCGAAGGTATCGACCAGAACCGCCCGGGCCGCCATTTTCCCAACGTGCCGCAGCACCTCACTTGGTGGCGGAGCATCGGCAACGCGCCAATCGGCATAGACGACTGCGACAGGTTGCACACCGGCGGGTAACTGCTCGATCCGCTCACGCCAACGAAGAGGCCAATCCGGAAGCGAACCGCAACCGGCTAGACCCAGTTTTACATAACAGGAAGCGTCCTCGGGCAATCTGTCGGTTACCGCTGGCTCGAGCAATTCCCCCAGAGCAACACTCAGCGGCAATCGGGAACCGGCGAGAGAAAGAATCTCTCGGATGACCTCACCCGACGCTGCTCCGAGCGAACCGGCTTCCGGTTCTTTGATATCGACCAGATCGACACCCGCCCGGATCGCTATCTCCGCCTCGCGAATGCCCCGAACACTTACCAGTAAGCGGCAGGGACCATTGCGATCGGACAACTCGCTCGCAACCGGTTGCGACGGCGTCATTTGGACAAACTCCCTCCACGGGGAACGACCGCTCCAGGGCAATGCCCGTTGCATTGGGCATGAGCCTGTCGAAGTTTCGCGTTGAGCGAAGTAACAACTCGGTCACTAATCGGTTCGCACCAAGTTCCTCGGATCGTGATCGTACCATTCTCCCATGTTCCGAGACTTGCCCTCGTCTTGCGAGAGTTGAAATCCCTGGCCGTCTGATCGAGACGAATGATGAGGGCGGAAATCTGTGCCTCAAGACCGGCAATTCCGGTAAATACCGTGTCGGTATGGCTGAGAAAAAAACATTCAACGAGACCGATGGGTACGGCGATGGGACCACCTCTGCTCAAGCAGACAAGCAGAGAACCTCTCCGGTAGCCGAGACGGGGAAGAAACATCTTTCGGATGAGCCAAATACCCAGCAAAGAGGAAATGAACAGCATCGACATCCCCCACGCCCAATAGCGCGATCCGGCTGCGGCAAGCAGCAGAACCATGCCACAGCCCGCCACTGCAAGTGGAACCACCAAAGTCAGTGCCAGAATTCGGCGATTGGGCTTCAACCAGATTTCATGCATCGTTGGGTTTCAGGCTATCAGATCTCTATTCCAAAAAGGCCGGCGATCTCTGCAATTGCGTTGAGTATCGCTCCCCGCTACGCTTGTGGCTACGCATTTTGTAATCCGAAGATCGCAGCTATGACGCACGAACATTCTACGGGAGGGAGTTCCCCAAAACTTGTCGTCTCCGGCATCACGATCCTGATTGTCCTCTATGCGTTGGCTTGCACCTTTGGATGGCCGCAGCAAGCGACCGACCTCAAGGCATCAAAGGGCGGCACCCATGCGACCGATGAACCATCGGGACATGATCATCCACAGGGGCACGAAGGGGAAGTGGCTGCCGAGAATAATTTTCAGCAGGAGGACCATTCTCGCGACGTGCGTTCTCCAAGATTCTTCTGGGTAATGCCCTTTGTGCTCCTGCTGCTCGGGATCGCTGTGCTGCCCTTAATACCAGCGACGACAGGCTGGTGGGAGTCCAATGCACATCGCTTCTATCTCGCAGCAGGCTTGGGATTGGTAACACTCTTGTACTACCTGGTTGGCCATGGCGGGCCAATCCATGCGCACTGGCCGTCACATGCGATCATCCAACCTGTTCCCGATCAGATATTTCAGTGGAATCTTTCTTGGAACGTCTTCGCGAACGCCATACTCCACGAATTCATTCCTTTTATCGTGCTGCTTTTTAGCCTCTACACGATCAGTGGCGGCATTCGAATCGAAGGAAATTTGGCGGCTCACCCGCTGACGAACACCACGTTCATCGCGGTCGGTGGCCTGCTGGCAAGTTTTATCGGCACCACCGGCGCGGCCATGTTGCTCATCCGACCGCTGCTGGAAACCAATAAAGAACGAAAACATACCGTACACACGGTCGTCTTCTTTATTTTTGTCGTCTGCAACTGCGGCGGATGTCTGCTTCCCATTGGCGATCCCCCCTTGTTTCTCGGCTACCTTCGCGGTGTCGATTTTCTCTGGACGATGACACTCTGGAAACAGTGGCTACTGGTCAATTGCATACTGCTTGTCATCTACTGGGTATGGGACCAGATGTTCAGCTATCCGCGGGAAACCATACAAGACACCCAGCGCGATGAAACGCAAAAGCGAACTTTACGGATTCAAGGTTGGCTGATCGGAGTTCCTCTGCTACTGGGCGTGGTTTTCTCTGTGGCACTGCTCGACCCGAGCAAACCGATTGCCGGCACCAGTTGGCATGCCCCCTTCTATCTGCGAGAGATCGTTCAACTTGCCCTCGTGGGGCTCTCCTTGTTCTTGAGCAAGAGCATCATTCGGCAGAAAAACGCATTCTCTTACCATGCCATCCTAGAAGTCGCCGCATTATTTTTTGGAATTTTCATCTGCATGCAGCCGGCTCTGCAAATATTAGATGCAAAAGGGCCGGAGATGGGAGTCAACACACCGGCAAAGTTCTTCTGGGCAACGGGGGGACTCTCCTCGGTCCTGGACAATGCGCCTACCTACGTCGTCTTTTTTGAGACCGCCCGGACTCTAAACCCATCGCCAACTCCACTTCCAGAAACTGTCATCGATCCTGATTTCCTTATCGCGATCAGTTTGGGCGCCGTCTTCATGGGCGCCATGACCTACATCGGCAACGGCCCCAATTTTATGGTCAAGGCAATTGCCGAGACCGCCGGGGTGCGCATGCCTAGTTTCTTTGGATATCTGAAATACAGTTGCTTGATTTTGCTTCCGGTCTTGTTCATAGTCAGTTCCTTCTTCTTGTAGCCAGATTTGTCAATAACAGAAATCTATAGCATCGACAACAATCGCGAGATCCTTCAAAAAGCAAGTGACGCTTGGACTACCTTCAAATCAACACTGACAGCGAATTGCAACAGCTTTGTGGGTTGTTGGCATCGGAGCCGATCATCGCCTTCGATACGGAGTTCGTCTCGGAATACACCTACCGTCCCCAACTATGTCTGATCCAGGTTGCGGCAGGCAAACACCTGGCGATTATCGACACCTTAAGCGTTAAGGACCTGTCTCCCTTCTGGAATCTCCTCGCCACGGGCGACGGATGCACCATCGTCCATGCCGGACGCGAAGAAGTTGGATTCAGCCTCACCGCGATTGGCGAAGTCCCCGCCCGCCTCTTTGACGTGCAGATTGCTGCCGGACTTATCGGCCTGGAATATCCCGCGAGCTATCGTTCGCTCTCTAAAAAACTGCTCAATCAAAACCCTGCCAAAGAGGAGTCGCGCACCGATTGGCGGCGCAGGCCCCTTACAGAACGGCAACAAAAATATGCCCTCGACGATGTGCTGTACCTGGCGGACATGCATCAAAAACTCATTGACCGATTGACCGAACTGGGACGGATGACCTGGCTGGAGGACGAAATGAGCAGTTGGCTCGGACAGGTTCGCTTCGCCTACAAGCGGCAACGGTGGCGACGCGTCTCCGGTATCGGAGGACTTTCTGCCCGGAGCAAAGCGATCGTCCGGGAGTTGTGGTTCTGGCGGGAGTCCGAGGCAGAGAAAAAGAACATTCCCGTCCGACGCGTCCTGCGTGACGACCTCATCGTCGAAATTGCCAAGCGGCAGTCAAGCGACCCCACACGCATTGCCGCCCTGAGGGGAATGGATCGCAATGACCTGCAACGGGTCCTGCCAGAATTATCCGCTTGCGTGGAAAAAGCTTTGCGTCTTGAGGCAGCCGAACTGCCAACGAGTCGCCGACCGGGAAATATGCCGCCACAAATAAACATGCTCGGACAACTAATCTCCTCAGCGCTCAACAGTGTCTGCCGACAAGCACATTTAGCACCCAGTCTGGTCGGAAATCCTAGTGATGTGCGCGACCTGATTGCCTTCAAGCTCGGCCGTGCCAAAAATGATGAACAAGCTCCAATGCTCGCGCAAGGGTGGCGACAAGAAGTTGTCGGCAGCCTGATCGACGACCTCCTTTCAGGAACCGTGGCCGTTCGGATCAGCGATCCTCACAGCGAACACCCGCTCAGTCTTGACCCGATCGACTAACGATTCGCTGCGTCTTTATTTCTCTGGGGTACGGTAGGCCGGAACATCGTCTTGGGGTGTCGATTTCGAAGATGCCTCCGAACGTTGCGACACGGTTTGACTCCCATAGAACCGGGTGTTCTCCTCCGCAACGAGACGCACGCCAGCGTCCTCGCATTTCACTTCTGCCCGAAAGACATGATTGCCACCACGGGTTGCTCGGGCAACGATTTTATAGACCACCTCACTGCCCGAGGCGAGTTTCGGTATCGGCTGAAAAATCACCTGACCGGAGGAAATCTTTGCATCGGTCCCCGTTGCCGAAATCGGCTCAACCCCTTTGGAGAAGAATGCAACGACATCAATTCCCTGTGCTGCCTTCGTTCCTCGATTGCTGATGTGTACTTCATAGACGGTATCTTCGTCGACTGGAACAGGTCCACGCGGATCCTTGATTTCAAGTTCGAGATCCGCCAACGCTTCGACGCGTGTGCTCACCTCACCGGAAGTGGTCAAATCATCATCGGCATCGACTGCCACACGAAAATGATTTTCGCCAGGATGTGATAGTGATACTTTAACCTGAAATGTCTGATCGTTTTTCGCAGCGAGCGAATGCACATTCCACACGATACGGCGACCATGCGTGTCCATTTTGCCACCATCACTGCTATCGAGATAATCGCATCCGGCAGGTAGCGAGGCCACTAACCGGATGTTTTCGGCCGTTGCATTGCCAGAATTCTCCAAACGAAAACGATAGTTTGCGATCGTACCGGCATAATTCATTTCAGGACCCGTTGCCACCACATTCAAATTGGCACGGCGGACCAGGACCCGTTGCCGTGAGGCGACCCGCAGACCGGCATCGGCGACAACCACCGCCTCCACATTCAGATAGCCTGCCTGCCTGGCCGTCAACTCAACTTCCAAAACCTGCTCAGCGCCTGCCTCCATTTTGCCGAGTTGCCGGACCGCCATCGGTTGTTCTCCGCCATCGAGCGGCATCAGCTTCAACTCGACATTTTCGGCAACGCCGGTACCAGGATTGGAAATACTCAATCGATAAAGCTTCGTTTCTCCGTAACGAACTTCATGTGGTCCTTCAATGTTTAAATTGAGCTTGGGCTCTTGAACATGGATCACGGAATGGGATGCCACTGGTGCCAAGGTCCACGTCACGCCAAGATCAAAGGAACTACTTTTTCGCGGGACAATCCGCAGATTGAGAAATTCCGTACCGTGAGGCTCCAATCGCTCCACCCGCCATTCCAATGGCTTCTGCGCCTCGTCGGTCGTTAAATCTGTCACACCCCGTGAACCCTGGGCCGAGACAATCTGTGCACCGAGCGGTGTATTCACCCGCACGATAACGGCATCGGCAACGACATCGCCAACATTCTGTAGCCGAACTCGATATGTCGATTCCTTGCCCAATACCGCCTTACGGGGACCTAGCGTTTCGATGATCAACGATGGGCTCTTTGAAAATAAAATACTGCTGTCCAACTCGCCTCCCAATGATCCGGTCTCCAACCGGTTCCATGGGGAAGCGACCTTTGCCTTTGAAAGGTCGCTCTGTTCTACCTGTTCACTTTTACGTACATCGGACAGGCCTTGCGATTTGGGCGCCAACTGTGGAACCGTTTTCACGACGACGTTCTGTTTCTTCCCGTCAGCGACGCGGGAACTTTTTTTAACTACCTTGGTTCGTTTTTTCTCAGGTCTCTTGGGACTTATCGTTACATCTGTCTGGGCACCCACGGCGAGGGGCCGTGCAGGAGGTCTCTTTTTGACAGCATTTTCACTCACTTTTTTGCTGGCATTTTCGTCGATTGTTTTTTTCAGGGCCGGATCACCTTTTTGACCTTTGAGAAGATTTTGCTGCGTTCTTGCAGAATCCTCTTGCGACACAATTCTTCCACTACGTCGCGATGACTGGCCAGAGGACGGCCCCGTAACGCCAATAATCCCCTTGCCAACTCCCGAAGATGTGTTCACGTTCACCGGAGCTGATGGCTGTAATTGCTGCGCCGTTCTCGTTGGCTGCGCCGTTCTCGATGGCTGCACGGTTCTCGATGGCTGTGCGGTTCTCGATGGCTGTGCCGCTCTCGGTGGCTGTGCCGCTCTCGAAGGTTGCACCGCTCTCGGTGGCTGTGCCACTCTCTGGGCCACGTTCGATGAGCGATCCTTTGGCGATAGCTCACCATTCAGCCCTGAACGAGTCATAGCCGGTAGAATGAAGTCATCCTCAGAGAGCCTGCCATCCTTGGAGAGTCCACCCCGTGGCAAATTCGCCTTCGGTGGCTCGGGAGCCGTTGTTCTCGATGGTGATCGAGTCGATTTTGAAGCTTTCGTTTGAGCCCTCTGCGATGGGGCCACCTTCTGCACCTTTTTTCGAGCAGTGCCGTCATCGTCAGCATTGCCGGTAAAAGGTAGCGCAAAGCGAGCTTTCTTTTTGGACGACGCGCCCCACGGCCAAAGAGACCGTATATCTTTTTGCGCGGATTTTGCGTTGCTCGGGCGCGTTCTGCCTGTCTCCTGAGAATCAGCCGTGAAACAAAAACTGGACAAAACAAGCAGAATGGAGCCAAATGTTGTCAGACTACGTCGCATCATGCCACCTTAGAAAATGGGCCTAAAAACAAATCGTCGCTAGAAATATCGACCTGTTTTACCGTTGCGGATTAGTAAAAACGTAACAGTTTTACCGCCTGTAGCGATCCGCAAAAGATTAACGATCGCCAAGATGCGCAGCAGCACTGCTATCGCTTCCACCGGGGCAGGGAAGAGGTTCCCATACAAAACGAAACATCTTTACCGATCGCGTTGAGGTACAGCCTCATCCCGCGTCACTTCAAAACCCATCTCCTCAATCATTTGACGGTCCGATTCGGGCAGTTGGCCCTTTGTCGTGAGATAATTGCCGACAAAAATTGAATTCGCCGCATACAGAGCAAGTGGCTGGAGCGAACCGAGATGGAGTTCCCTTCCTCCCGCTACGCGAATTTCTCGGTCCGGATTCACAAGGCGAAACATCGCCAGAACTTTCAGGCAGTATCGGGGAGTAAGCAGCCAGGTATCCGCCAGCGCCGTTCCATCAATGGGATTGAAAAAATTGACCGGGATCGATTCTGCTCCCACATCTCTAAGGGCAAAGGCCATCTGCACCACGTCACTTGGCTGTTCCCCCATTCCAATGATCCCACCACTACAAATTTCCAGCCCGGCCCGCCGCACCGCCTCGAGAGTATCGATGCGATCCTGATAGGTGTGTGTCGAACAGATCTGACTATAGTAATTTTCACTGGTATTGATATTGTGATTCACGCGATCGACGCCACATCGCTTGAGAGCCGCCGCCTGAACTGGACGAAGCAGGCCGAGACAGGCACATATTTTCAAATCATATTGCGCTTTAATTTTTGGAACGATTTCTGTGACCGCCGCGATCTCTTTTTCTGACGGGCTGCGAGCCGAAATCACAATACAATACGTCTTGCTGCCTCGCTCAAATGCTTCCTGGGCACCATCAAGCAGCCGTTTTTCGTCCAGTAAATTATATTTTGGAATTTCGGCCTTGGAATTTTTGGACTGCGAACAGTAGCCGCAGTCTTCGGGGCAAAGGCCACTCTTGGCATTCATCAAAAAAAAGAGTTGGACCGTCTTGCCAAAATAATGCCGCCTTACCCGATAGACGCCTGCCAGCAGGTCCAACATTTCATCATCGTCGCACTCAAGAACGGAGAGGGCTTCGCTTTCGGTCAGTGGACTTCCAGCCAACACCCGATCGGCCAAAGTACCCCAATGGTTTGTTGTGTCATTGGCAATCTGTCCAACCATCTAAAAAGTCTCCCGCTACTAAAGATTTTCCACAGCCCACGGAAAAAAACCGATCGAAATCATGCCGGGCCTCGCCATCGTCGAGGAGATTGGCAATCGCAATTATAGCTGCACGAATACTAGCGGCGCTGGTGGACTCTTTTCAAGGTATGTCATCCGCTGGTGCAACACCAACGCATGCGCGATGGTGCGATCGAACAATTTGGCGGCATTTTCTTCCAAAAAACTGCGGATCTTCTCATCCTCTACAGTAGTGTTGTGCAGGTCAGTCGGGACTCGAAACCGGGAAATGACGCACGACGAGAGACCGCCACGTACTCCAGACCCGTGGACTATTTCTTCGGAGGCGGACTGCGGCGCCAATGATATTTACTGGGATACTTACGAAAAATACGTAAACGGCAGCAGTCGCGCAGCGGCTCCTGCAAGAAGCTGCTCATGGCGGTCAACCGCCACCGGCATCGATGGCTTTCAGGTTGTCCAGAAATTGAGTCATCTCATCGACTGCGTGAGCGTCACCCGATTGGCGCGCCTGATCGATTCCCCGGAGCAGGTAGTCGCTCGCTTCGTCCCGACGCCCTAAACGGGCCAGCAACTGGCCCGCCATATAATAGGCCGGAACATAGGACGGTTCATCCTCTAATAGGGCGGAGAATGCCGCAATGCTCTCGTCGTGCCGACCGATTTTTTCGAGTTCCATCGCACGGCTATAACGCAAAAACAGATCGTCCGGTTCGCCCAGGAGCATCGCTTCTAGCTTTTCCAAACGCGACTCTGACATACTCATGCACCACTGCAAATGACGATGTCCGGCTGACGTTCCAACTTAATTCGACTCACCACTCTCTGAGAGCGCCGGCATACCGCGCGCGGCCTCATACGCGGCAATCCGTTCAGCATGTTCAAGGGTGAGGGCAATGTCATCCAGACCGTGCAGCAGGCAGTGCTTTCGGAATGGATCTATTTCAAATGATTGCTTTAGACCGTGGTCATCGAGTATGAGATTTTCAGCCAATTGCACACTCAGGGTATAACCGGGATATGTATTCGCCCTGGTAAAAAGATCCTCAATCACCTCTGCATCCAACACAATCGGAAGCAATCCATTCTGGAAGCAATTGTTGTAAAAAATGTCTGCAAAGCTCGGTGCAATAAGAATCCGAAAACCGTAATCATCGAGTGCCCAGGGGGCGTGTTCCCGACTTGATCCGCAGCCAAAATTCTGGCGCGCGAGCAGAATACTGGCACCTTCTAAATCCGGACAGTTGAGCTCAAACTCTGGATTAGGTGTCCCATCTTCTAAAAAACGCCAGTCAAAAAAGAGGAAGGCGCCAAAACCCGTTCTTTCAATTCGTTTCAGAAACTGTTTCGGGATGATCTGATCGGTATCGACATTGCTCCGATCCATCGCTGCAACGAGGCCTGTGTGTTGTGTGAAAGCTCTCATGTTTTATCCGTTGCTGATGCCGGAGAGGCCGACTCGACTCCGTCCCTATAATTCCAATCGCGAATATCAACAAAATGGCCCTTGATCGCCGCAGCGGCTGCCATCGCCGGAGAGACCAAATGGGTCCGACCTCCTTTTCCCTGGCGGCCTTCAAAGTTGCGATTACTGGTCGATGCGCATCGCTCTCCCGGCTCAAGCTTATCCGGGTTCATTGCCAGGCACATGCTGCATCCAGGTTCGCGCCAATCAAAACCACTCTGCCTAAAAATGTTGTCGAGACCTTCCTGCTCCGCCTGCCGTTTGACCGGGCCACTGCCAGGCACCACCATCGCCCCCACCCGGTCCGCCACCCGATACCCGCTGACAACTGCCGCTGCGGCGCGCAGGTCTTCGATCCGTCCGTTGGTGCAGGACCCGATAAAGACCCGGTCAATCTCAATATCCGTGAGCGGGACGCCTGGCTTCAACGCCATGTACTCGATTGCCGCTGCTGCCGCCTTACGGTCCTCTTCCCGTTCGGTCGCATCGGGATCAGGTACGCGATCGAGAACTGAAAGTACCTGCCCGGGATTCGTTCCCCAGGTCACCTGGGGCTCGATATCACCAGCGCAATACCGTTCGACTCGGTCGTACACGGCCCCCTCGTCGGTCGGCAGTTGTCGCCAGCGCTCGAGAGCCGATTCAAAATCTTCCGGAGCAAATTCTCTACCTCGCAAATATTCGTACGTGATCTCATCCGGAGCAATCAATCCTCCGCGGGCTCCGGCTTCAATCGCCATATTGCAAACCGTCATCCGCTGCTCCATCGATAGGCTGCGAACCGCACTGCCAGTGAACTCCAGGATATAGCCCGTTCCACCGGCGGAGGTCAGTTGTCCGATGATGTAAAGCACCAGATCTTTCGCGCTCACTCCTCGGGCCAACGCACCCTCTACGCAAATCTCGCACGTTTTTGGTTTAAACTGCCGTAGCGTCTGGGTTGCCAGAACATGCTGCACCTCGCTGGTACCGATACCGAATGCAAGGGCGCCAAAGGCGCCATGGGTGGAAGTGTGGCTATCGCCACAGACAATCGTCATTCCCGGTTGCGTCAGTCCGAGTTCAGGTCCGATGATGTGAACAATACCTTGCTCAGGGTCCTGCAGATCGTAGATGCGGACACCAAACTCCCGACAATTGCTCCGGAGCGTGTCGATCTGCGTTCGTGCAATTTCGTCGGCAATGGGAAGCGACCGATCCGATGTGGGCACATTGTGATCTGGAGTCGCCACCGTCAATTCCGGTCTGCGGACTCTACGGCCCTCGATCCGCAATTGCTCAAAGGCCTGCGGGCTGGTCACCTCATGTACCAGTTGCAGGTCGATATAGAGAAGTGTCTGGCGATTCGGCTCATGATGCACAACATGATTATCCCAGATTTTTTCAAAGAGTGTCCTGGGGCGGGTTGTCGCAGTATCTTCAGATGCAGCCATTGGCTTTTTGAAATTCAATAAAAAAGTATCTCTGCTCAAACGCAAAAACAAATAAAAAAAGCAAAGGGAACCCTTCGCTACCGATAACCGGGGATGATGCAACAACCGTCCGCCAGGGGGCGATTATACCTCTGGCAGTCCTCATCAAGCAGGCCCGGTTGGAACGGTTTCTTCCGGGACGCACCAAAAATTGCTCAAGGGGAACCGTTCAAGCGACCCTTCGGCCCGAAACGGACTGGGCCAGATGGTGGATTTCCTCATGAGCCAGCGTCCGATATCCGCCCGGCTGATCCTCACCCACTGACAGCTCCTCCTGGAAGATTTCCGTCGCACGATGCAAAATGCGGGGAAAATAAAACCAAGCCTTTGAACAGGGCTGTAGTACCTGCGGAGTGTGCATAATCACCAGATCGGTACCGAGAAGGGCGTTGGCCATCCGCGTAAGCCCATTATCAACATCGCCGGGAACAAGCTTTATTTTCGCGCCACTCCGGGAAAGGCTTTGATGCGCATCTTTAAGACGAAGCGGCTCAAAATCGGGGCTGCGGGCATCGAATAGGTCGATTCCCGTATACGCTATCTGAGCCATGTCCCCCTGGAGTCTGCCAGCCATTGCAATTAGCCGCAACGTCCTGTCGAGATTGCCGATTCCGAGTTCCAGAATCGTTGTCACCCGTTGTCGCCGGATTGCACGATAGAGCAAACGATCGGACTCTGGCTTCGAAAAATACATCTGGTGAATGTTTTTCAATCCGCTTAGAACAGACAACGTGACTTTCCTTTCATTATTTGTTTAAAATCACCTGGAGACATTATTCAATTTCGTCCAGAACATAGGCCAAAATAAAGTCCAAATCATCTTGGCACAAATGCGGGTGATTTTACGAGAATTCAAAAGGAGAATATGTCCTTGCCACTACTTCCAATCTGGCAATTCGATCAAAAAATCTATACCGCTGCGGAAACCAATACAATCGCCACCCAGGCAGGTGAACAATTCGCCTCGGCCATGCAATCCGCACAGGTTACCAGCGACAACTGGTCCAACGAACCGTTAGCAGCCGCGCTGGTGGAAACCGCATCCGTACATTGCCTCGCCCAACTCACTGCGACCGGCTGGTGGGGGCCCTCAAACCAACTTCCGAGCACCATTCTCTGGAAGATTGCCGGCGAGTGGCTACAAACCGGGTGGTTGCAAACCCGAGCTCACGAAAAACCGCTCGGTTACGCCGGCGATTATGCGCTGCTTGAGGCAATCATCAACGAAACGTGTACGAGCGACCCGCTCGGACAGATTTTCGATCGCTTTTTTCTCCGTCAAGCGGCCCCGGCAGCGGTACGACACAGAACCCGTTTGGTCGCGCGCGCTCTGGCTACGGACTGCCTGAACAAAAAGACTTCGCGCTACTCTGTTGTCAGTGTTGGCTGTGGCCCTGGCCTGGACATTCGCCGTGGAATTGAAATGCTGCCAGAGAACCTCCGGCAGACACTCGAGGTAACGTTGTTGGATCTCGACAGAGAAAGCCTCGATTACGCAAAAGAATCGCTAAGAGCCACAATGAACCCGGCGCAAATACACACCTACCGGGAAAATATCTCGCGACTCGCCAGAAAACCTGAGGCCAGAGCGATGCTCAAGAACCCTCAGCTTCTCGTATGCACCGGTTTTTTCGACTATCTCGAACAAAATACTGCCGTGGAACTGCTGCGGTGTTTTTGGGACCAACTTCCCACCGATGGTCAACTTCTGGTTGGGAATTTTATGCCGAGTCATCCAACGCGTGCCTACATGGAATGGATTGGCAATTGGTATCTGACCTACCGCACACCCGCTGAAATGAAAGAGATGGCCCTGGAAGCGGGAATTCCCCCGGACTGCCAAAGGATTGGCACCGAACCAACGGGATGTAATTTGTTTCTCCAGGCGCGCAAAGCGTGATTATGATCCTGGCGGCAACAGCTACCTCAACGTGAAAGCGTGAGTGGGATTGACTAAAAACGCATTACCAAGCAAGTTATAGCCTCGAACGCTCGGTCCTGTTCTTCCCTTTATCCTTGAATTGCTCGGTATTTGATCATGCCTGATTATTCCGCACAACTTGCCAGTGCTGTTGACGATGGCTCTGCCCGTATCGGCATTATTGGCCTCGGCTACGTTGGCCTGCCACTGATCGATGCCTTTGTCATCGCCGGTTTTCGGACGTTAGGTTTCGATACCGACCAGCGAAAAATCGACCAGCTCCTGGCCGGGGAAAGTTATATCGGTCACATTGCCACAACGCGGATTGCTGAACTGGTCAACGGGCAATACCTCGTTCCCACGGCCGATATGACGCGGCTT
>JASMGX010000310.1 GCA_030751095.1 Pirellulales bacterium
CAATCGAAGCGCTGCTCGATCACCTCAAGAGCCCGGAGCAGCGTGTCCGCTATCGCGCACGGATTGAATTGAGCAGCAGAGATAGCCAACAAGTCATCGATGCGGCCGATAAATGGATCGATGATCTAGACCAAAACGACCCGGAGTACGAACACCACCTACTAGAAGCTCTCTGGGTCCATCAGCAGCATCATGCGTTCGATGAGGTGCTTTTGCAAAGAGTTCTCCAATCACCCGATTATCGCGCACGAGCGGCCGCAACGCGAGTCGTTGGCTATTGGCACGAAAACCTTAGCGATCCACTGACCCTCCTTAAAGACCAAATCCTCGATGAGCACCCGCGCGTGCGGCTTGAGGCGGTTCGGGCCTGCAGTTTTCTTCCGACAAACAAAGCAATGGAAGTCGCGCTTTTAGTGACTACGTTGCCGATGGACCAATATTTGAAATACACGCTCGCGGCGACCATCAAACAGTTGCAAGATCCGAAGCCTTAATTTGTCTTTCCGCACCCGCAGTCATGGGGGCTGTTTTGGCACGCGCCGCAGAAAGCGGATCGTTTCTGAAAACTATTGGCTGCTTGCATCTACGTGCTTGCGATAAAAGGCACGGACCACATCGCGATTTTGGAGCTGTTTGTTCACGTGGGGCCGACAGCGGGTGAGAGAAGCGGCAGCCTCCTCCGGCGAAACCCCCTTTTCTTGAATGAGCCAACAGACCACGACCGTTGCACTCCGGCCCCGTCCCGCCTTGCAGTGAACATACACTTTGCCACCATTATCAATATGCGCCGAGATGAAAGCGACACCACGTTCAACATCCGCGAGTGCCGGTGGTGTAAAATCGGTGGTTGGTAGCCACAACTGGTCAATACCGAGTCGTGCATACGATTGCTGTGGCCCTTTGTACTCAACACACATATTGATCACACCGGTTACCCCTTCTCGGGCGAGCCGCTTTGCATCCCACCAAAAGGGCAGGGCACCGATCAGCAGCCGGTCATCGACCACATCCCACCAACGGCGGATTCGGAGAACGCGGCCTAGAAGTACATTCCAGGCGAGCGTCGGGAGGAACAACAATCGGATCAGAATGTAACGCACGAACCCCCCTAAGGATAGATTTTCCAAACATCCCTGACCGGTTGGGTCGGCCAAAAGGATGGTTT
>JASMGX010000311.1:0-906 GCA_030751095.1 Pirellulales bacterium
ACCATAATCATCCTTCGCATTCACATCCGCACCGTTGGCGATTAGCAGTTCGGCGATTTCCTTGAAGCCATTACTTGCTGCACCATGCAAAGGAGTTTTTCCACCCCCAACCTTCGCATTCACGTCCGCACCTTCAGCAATGGCTTGTTTGACATCTCCGGTGTGCCCTGAAATGACAACAAACCAAAAATCGAGGGCTTGTGCTTCATTTGTTGTCGGTTCTGGTTGTGCGGCTTCGGCAACGGTTTCACCGCCTTTCAATTCTGCACCCGTCTTGCCGCCGTGTTTTCGGAGGAGGTCGGCGACAGGGATATCATCAGTCTTGCCTTGGATGGCGCGAAGTTTTTTGGTGATGGCAGCCGCTTCGGATAAACGTTTGACTGAATCAAGTGGTGTCAAACCACTATCATCCTTCGCATTCACATCCGCACCATTTGCAATAAGCAGTTCTATGACTTTGTTGTCTCCACTATCTAAAGCTGCAACTACCGCAAAATGCAAAGGAGTCAATCCTCTCTCACCCTTCGCATTCACATCCGCACCATCAGCAATGGCTTGTTTGGCCGGTTCAATTTCTCCGAACATGGCGGCTTTCCATAATGGGGTTTTGGCAGTCGGCGGTTCTGGTTGCGCGGCTTCGGCAACTGGTTCAGTTGGTTTGCCAGCGGCTTTCAGTTCCCTCTTGGTTTTGCCGTCGTGTTTGCGGAGGAGGTCGGCGATTACGGTGTGATCTGTACTGATGGCATAATCTAGGGGTGTTTCGCCGTTCTTATCCTTCGCATTCACATCCGCGCCGCTGGCAATAAGCAGTTCGATGGTTTCCATTTTACCTTCCTTAGCCGCAATATGCAAAAGTGTCGTTCCTAACTTCAATTTTTCACCCGTCATGCCACCGTGTTTGCGGAG
>JASMGX010000311.1:916-1162 GCA_030751095.1 Pirellulales bacterium
TGGTTTCGCCTTCGGCCATATCTAGCCTGATGAGGTTATCTAACGGTGTAAAGCCACCCTTATCCCTCGCATTCACATCCGCACCGGTAGCGATTAGTAGTTCAATGATTTCCTTATGATCATTGACAGCTGCATAATGCAAAGGAGCCGATCCAAATTCATTCTTTGCATTCACATCCGTACCAGCAGCCAAGTGCTGTTTTACGGCTTCGATGTTTCCTCTATTGGCAGCACCGTGAATTGAGA
>JASMGX010000312.1 GCA_030751095.1 Pirellulales bacterium
AAGGAGCCAAAGGTCATGACGTAGAGATAGGTCATGATCCAGTTGTGCTTTTCGCTGAAAATTGAGAACTGTTTCTTGAGCGGTTCCTGGATAGCCTTGGGAGTCAGAAACCGCATCCCTCCCAGGGTGATCAACACCGCCACGATCGCCACGATGAAGGTCTTGATCAGGACCGGGAATCCACCCCAGGGGATGATCAGCAGAACAATCGCAACCCAGGCGCCCACAAAACCGATAAGTGTCAGCCACAGGTATTTGCCGACGGCCACAGGCGTCGAGCCCGTCTTGTGGAAGGGGAGGTTGTTCATGAAGAAGAAGGCCAGCAGCACGCAGGTCGCCAGGATGGGCACCCACACGAGGCCTGCGTTCTGGATCCACATTTCCGTGGTACCGCCATCCACGGCGTACTTGTAAGGGTCGCCTCCCATGCCTCCGAACAAGCCGAAAGTGACGACCCACGGGATCAGGAACTGCATCAGGCTGACGCCGAGGTTTCCCAGTCCTGCGTTGAGTCCCAGGGACAGCCCCTGCATCCTCGTTGGATAGAAGAAACTGATGTTGGACATGGACGAGGAGAAGGCTCCGCCCCCGACCCCGGATAGTGACGCAAGGATGATGTAGATGTAGAAAGGCGTGTCCGGGTTCTTCAGCGCCATGCCCGCGCCCAGTGCAGGCAGGATCAGCAGGGTCGTCGTCATGAACTTGACGTTGCGACCTCCGCAGATGGCGATCATGAAGGAATTGGGGATGCGAAGCGTGGCCCCCGCCAGACCCGCCACCGCTGGCAGAGTGAACATCAACGCGCGGTAGCCAGCGTCGTCGTAGCCCTGGCCGTCATTCATGAAGGTGAAGTTGAAGAACTCACCACCGGAAGCGAAGTGTAGCTTCTGGATGTACTTGGCGACCATGCCCCAGTAGATCCAGACGGCGAAGCCCATCAACAGGTTCGGAATAGAGATCCACAGATTGCGTGAGGCGATCTTGTTACCAGTGGACTCCCAGAAATCCTGGTTTTCAACATCCCATTTCTCAAGATTGGTTGGCATAATTAAGTTCCTCCTAAAGGTGTATTTAAATAACGATTGAATTTTTT
>JASMGX010000313.1 GCA_030751095.1 Pirellulales bacterium
TCGACACCCAGGAAACCGGCTGCCTCAAGATGGCGTTCGGGCGAGGCGCAGGCGGTGAAGTGAAACACGGCGGGGGCGTTAAGTATGACTGAGATACCGTGAGGCACCAGGGGCCAGTCAACCTGGTAGCCCGGTGGCCAGTAATCGCGCACCAGTCCGGAAACCGGATAAGACATGCCATGCGGCAGATGCACCCCGGCATTCCCGAAACCGACGCCGGCATAGGAGGCCGCCAATAGCATCCAGCTTCGCGCCTCTTCATCTTCGGGATCTTCAACCGCGCGAACGAGGAAACGGGAAACCAGCCGCAGCGCCTCGGCCGACCAGATATCGCTGATCGGATTGGAACCCTGGTAGGCGGGACGCAACAACGGCCGATCAGGTGCGGAACGCTGATCAAAGGGCAACGCGGTGTAGGACTCCACGGCATGGCTCAACACGTCAAGTCCCGTCGCCGCCACAGCCAGTCGGGGCAAGGTCCGGGTGTTGATCGGATCGATCAGGCCAAGAGTCGGCTTCAATCGCCGATGAGCTATCCCGGTCTTGGCGTGCATCTTGACCAGGTCAAAGATGGCCACACCGGTGGTTTCGCTCCCTGTGCCGGAGGTGGTCGGGACAGCCACCAGCGGCTTCAATTCCCCCGGCACAGGTTTGCCCTCGCCAATGGGAGGATTCACATACTTGAGAAGATCGGCGGGGTAACAGGAATAGAGATTGGCCGCCTTGGCCGTATCAATGGTGGATCCGCCGCCAACCGCCACGAAAGCATCGAACGGCTGCTCCCGCGCAAACGAGATCGCTTCCTGGAAGGATTCGTCCGTCGGCTCAACGCGAACACGGTCAAAGAGGGAGAATTCAACCTTCTGCCGTTCCAGTGATTCCAGCACCGTGGCCACCGGCGGCAGCTTGCTCAGATTGGGATCCGTCACCACCATGACCCGACGGGCACCCATATCGACCAAGTCCATGCCAATTTCCTCGGTCACCCCGTGCCCGAAGCGCACGCTCGATGTAGCCATCTCAAAAGCTGTGTCGCATCG
>JASMGX010000314.1 GCA_030751095.1 Pirellulales bacterium
GGGCCGCCGCTCAGTCCGTTTCTAATTCTGCTGCCCGCTGGGTTGGTTGGTAAAATTCGGATGCGGTTATTGATGAGTGCGACTCCCTTATTCTGTCGGTTTTCCCAGCTCAGTGCCACCGCTGTAAGTTTTCACGCGGTATTGTTTCATGCGGTATTGTTTCATGCCGTATTATTTTTTCATGGCGCACTCGGGTCTCGTGCATATGCGGAGAATCCATCAGCAGTAGCGACGAATCCATCAGCAGTAGCAACTGTCGCCGCGATGGAAAAAGTGCTCATTAGCGCTATTGCCCGAGGTGAAAAGTCGGTCGTGGCGATTGCCATTTTTCGTGCTGGCGGTCTGGCCGACAGCAGTGCTGCGTTGGGAAGGCAAGGATTTCGCGTCAACAATAAAAACAGTGTGCCAGCCCTGGATGCCATTCCTGATTCTTTTGCGACCGGAGTGGTTATCGATCGAGCGGGGCTGATTCTGACAAACCAACATATCCTTCGGGGCAAGCCGGACAAAATGCGAATCTTTATTCGTCTAGCCGGCCGTCCTGTTTGGGAGGAAGTGGCGGTGAAGGCTGCCGATCCCTATAGCGATCTGGCGGTTCTGGAATTGTTGCATCCGAGGGCTCAGCAGCTGAAGTTGCAGCCGGTTGTTCTCGCCGATGCCACAAAAGTCCGCAAAGGCCAGATCGTTATTACGTTAGGCAATCCCTATGCCATTGCTCGCGACGGCAGCGTGAGTGCAGGATGGGGGATCGTCTCCAATGTGCATCGCCGGTTGCCACCTCACGCGTACAAACCGGCACCGCAGGCAAAGCCGACCATCCATCACCTCGGAACATTGATCCAAACCGATGCTAAGCTCAATCTAGGAACCAGTGGTGGTCCGTTATTAAATTTGCAGGGCGAAATGATCGGCCTCAATACATCCCTGGCGGCACTTTCTGGATACGAACAATCAGCCGGATATTCCATTGCGGTCGACCCGTTCTTTAAGCGCGCTCT
>JASMGX010000315.1 GCA_030751095.1 Pirellulales bacterium
ACCCACAGATACCACTTGAAGTTTGATTTTGTCTTCGTGGTCTCAAATACGCTCCATCGAGTCTCATCGGCCTGCCACCACTTTGCCTGAACACTGCGTTCTTCCAGTGCGGTGTACACCGGGTCAAACAACGGCGCCAAACGTTTCAATCCGTCTCCAACGCTGCCCGGCGGTATACCTAAGCCATGCAGTGCAAGGTTTGCCAGAATGCGTGCAACCGGAATCTGAAACTTGTACTTGCGTATAAGGATGTGGATCCATACTGAGCTTCCGTAGCGAGAGCGAGGGATCAGCTTTGCAGGCCCCGGCGCGGTAACAATCCCTGGGGTTCCCGGGCATTTGCACCCGCGTTTATATTTCTTTCGCCGTATCTTTCTGGTATACCCCCGTACCTCCTGGGCTTCTATTACTTCTGAATCCTCGGTGTCGTGCATGTCGGTAAGCGGCAGCCCACAGGTTGAGCAATATTTCTCGGATTCCGTCAGATCATATTCTTCTTCTTTCTGCGGCAAATGTCCCTGGTCTCTACGACCCGAAGCCGGGTGACCGGGTTGCTGACCACGGTTGCGCTTTGGAGAGTCTGAAGTCTTGTTATCTAATTTTTCTTTTTGTTTCGACTTCTCGGTCTTCTTCTTATACAGTTGCCTGGTCAGATATTTGATGCGTGCGTTTTTGTCCTGCAGCTGTTTCTTTAGCGCTTCTTCCAGCTCCAGCGCTCGTTGATGGCAACTTTTCCAATACCCGATATCTGCCTTGAGTACGTTGTTCTCTCGCAGGAGCCTGATATTTTCTTCTTCGAGTACATTGCCATATTCGACTTGATCCGCCGCCATGGTTGAACCATATCAGATACTCTCAATCATGCCCAGTGGTTTGAGGGAAAAACGAATGTTTACCCGCCTGGCCGCTCCGGGTCCGGGAAGAGGATATTTTCCGGTAAAGGACGATCCTCTTCCTCGAGAAAAGAAAAGAAGGTGTGCTCCATATAC
>JASMGX010000316.1 GCA_030751095.1 Pirellulales bacterium
TCGCAGCAGGCATGACAAGGTCAGCAAACTGGTTGCCGATCGTCCTTAAATAGATCTCGTTGTTGATCAGCACCATGTCGCCGGCATCGGCCCGGGCTTTCAGCGTCTTGATGACGTGTTCGACATCAAATTTCTCCACCTGATGCTTACTGCCTGTGGTGTGATCCTTGATGTAGTCACCCAGGTCCTGGGAACCCTGCATGGCTTCGATCCAGTTGGTTCCGATGACATACATAAAGCGGACGTGTCCGCTCCTGACCCAGTTGTCCACGTTCAGCGCCTTGCGGCCGATCTTGCCAAACCGCTCGGGAGTTTTCGACCGGGGATAACCCGCGGCGTTCACGCCACCGCGCTGATGTCCGCCGGCGCGGCCGATGACCTGGCCGTCCCGGGTCCCGGCGCCACAGATGATGGCCAGGTTGCCGAACGAAATGGTGTTGAGGTAGTTGTTGGACCAGTAGTTGCCCTTCTCCAGCATGAAGGACGCCTTGGGGCGCTTCTTACTGCCGGCGCCGGTGAGAATCTTACACGCGTTAATAATATTCTCGCGCGAAATACCGGTCATCTTCACGGCAACATCCATCTCGGCGTATTTTTCCTTCATGAGCCACTTCGTCCACTTCTTAAAGTTGGTACCCCACCGAGTGCTGCGCCACTGCCAAGGAGTGTTTCTGGTTCCCCGGCCCATGCCCCAGTCGATTTCCTCGGAGCTGGCGGCCCAATGGTCGATATGGTGCTGGTCCTGCCAACCCTGTTCGATGATGTACCGGCACATGGCATTGTGCAAAATGGCGTCGGTTCCGACGTTCACCTGCAGCCACAGCCCCTCGTTTTCCTCGGCCCAGGTGACTCCCGGTGACTTCCGGGGAAGCACCATGACCAGTTTGGGTCTTCCTTCCATGATGTGCTCGGTGAACAGGACCGTCTTGGTCTCATAGGGATCCGTCCCCGAGATGAAAATCACGTCGGATGCCGACCAGTCATC
>JASMGX010000317.1 GCA_030751095.1 Pirellulales bacterium
ATACCTTCTCATCTTCAAATATGCTGTATCGCTTAGAGTTGAACTCGAAGTGCGCCTCGAACTTATCATCATCAATCCCCGCCAGCACTTTAGCATCCGCATATTTCTCCCAGGTTACAAACTCAATACCGTCCTGCACCAACCCGGAAAAAAACTCACTGCCATATCCTTCCCGGTCAAATACCATCACGGGTAACTGCTCTACCTCTCCCTTCCATTTGTGCCCTAACGCCTTTATATGCCCCCGCAGGTCCCCTTTGCCCTCCTGAATCTCAAAATCCACAATCCTCCCGCTCCCGTCACAGCTAACCATATTGGTACGCCCCGGTACCACCATCTGACGCTGTGTATTGTAGCTGTGATGTACCTTCTGCTTCCCCGTGTAGGGCAAAAGGTGCCCGTCGGTAAACCATATCCACATCGATACCAGACCCGCCCGTATCTGACGACCAAAATAGTCCCGCAGCAGCACTCCGGACAGCTTCTCACTCGCCGCCGCATAGAACCAGCGCCATATCCCGGGTAAGGATGGAAGCTTCCTCAATCCCAACAACGTCCCCGCCTCGCCCAGGCGTATGTTCTTCAGTTGCTCGATCGAACGAATATTGCCCGCCGCCATCAAGAGGAACACCATACAGATCTTGTACGCATTCCCAAAATGACCCATGACCAACTCGAGCCACTTCCAGCCGGTGATCATCGTTACCAGGTACCCACATACTCCTGCGTAGCGTGACTCCTTCCAGTCGTGGCACTCAGAGAATACCTGATCTTCTTTTTCTATCCGCCCCGACTTCCCAACGCCTTCAAACGAAAAATCCAGGTTCCGCTTCTGCCTCTCTCGCTTCTCTCTCTCTTTCTTGCGCAGCTCCGCTACCAGCTCGGCTTTGTTCCCGCTCGGTCGTTCCTTCGCGTGTATCTCTCGTTGCTTCCGTTTGCTTTTGGTCTGT
>JASMGX010000318.1 GCA_030751095.1 Pirellulales bacterium
GTATGGTGGATCGGGGAGAATTATTCATAAACGTAGGTACAGATGTGTATGATGGCATGATTATTGGAGAGAGAAATAGAGATGGCGATCTTAATGTTAATATTACGAGAGAGAAAAAACTTACAAATATGCGCGCTGCTGGTTCGGACAATACTGTAACCCTTAGACCACCCAATCTATTATCACTCGATCAATGTATTGAGTTTATCGCTGAAGATGAGCTTGTTGAAGTTACTCCTAATGTCATTAGAATGAGGAAAATGGAATTAGATCAGAATAAACGAGCTAAAAGAAAGAAGATATAAAAGAACCTAATACTGTAGAAAATGACTTCCCTACATACGCAAAACCAGCGAAAAACGATAATGTAGTACCAGAACCATCTGAAATGGAGTCTCTCGTCGGTAAATAGACGGTCAGTACCCTGCTTTGGGAGCAGGGGGTCGTAGGTTCAAATCCTATCACCCCGACTTTGAATGAGCCCGTCGGCAACGACGGGTTCTTCGTTTCTACCCGTCAGTAATTGATTGAAGCTCCCTCTGTTTGTAGTTTCGGAAAGCTGAGACAGCTTTAGACAGATGTTTACCTTATGGTATAGTTGAAATGGTATAGTAATGGTATAGTGAATGGTATAGTAACTCCGATTGCAACATTATGCTTCTCAACCTAAAAACTCAACCGCAACCCGAAAACGAACGGGGTACCCTGCTATGTACAAGACCGACACCCATTCTGATATAATTTTTTGAAACTGGGATAAGCCATATATTCGATCAACGGAATTTGACAGGAGTAGATAACAGATGAAACACGTAACAGCAATTATCATGTTGATCACTGGTCTCGGGCTTGCCTAGGACCAACCGAGCCCATCCTCTAAAGAAGACCGGGAGCCGGTGCAATATTCAAAGGAGATGCGGGGCACTTTCAACGGGAAGA
>JASMGX010000319.1 GCA_030751095.1 Pirellulales bacterium
TGGACAGTGCAGCTTTGCTAGGCCACAAGGAGATGGTTGAATTGCTGATTGACAGTGGCGCGGACATTAATCCGCAGATCATAACAGGTGAGACTCCCTTGCAGCGTGCAGAGCAAAGAGGTCATAGCGCGATCGCGGAGATTCTACGAAAGCATGGTGGCAAGGCAGGTGAAGTGACCTTGCAATTGGCAATTCTCAAAGGTCAAAAGGATGTGGCAAAATCCCTGATAACAGGGGGGGCGGATGTGAATGCGAAGGGGTTGCTTGGCAGAACACCGCTAGACTGGGCCATCATGGGAGGCAAAAATGAATTGGCCGACCTCCTCCGCAAACACGGCGGCAAGAGGGGTGAAAAGTTGAAAACTGCTGAACCAGTTCCCGAAGCTACAATACTAGAACCGCCGATAGCCAAAACATCAGGCATCTCAATTATCGAAGCTATAAGAAAAGGAAATATCGAAGCCGTCAAACAGCACTTGGCTGCTGGAATGGATGTGAATGGGAGGGATAATTGGGGAAGGACCGTTTTGCATAAGGCGTCGGGATGGCAAGGCCAAAGAGAAATAGTTGAACTGCTAATCAGCAACGGTGCTGACGTAAACGCAAAACGTTCGGATGGTGCGATTCCTTTGCATTACGCAGTTTACTATGACCGCATGGAAAATGTTGAAATACTTCTATCCAAAGGAGCAGATTTGAATGCGAAGGATGGTGATCAAAAAGGTGCTACTCCATTGCATGAGGCTGCTTGGCGAAGTCGTGAAGAAATTGTTGACCTCCTGATTTCCAAAGGTGCTGATGTGAACGATAAGGACAACGAGGGACAAACTCCATTGGATTTGGCAGTTCAACATAAGCGTACCGATAATATTGACCTCCTCCGTAAACACAGCGGCAAGACGGGTGCAGAATTGAAAGCTGAAGGGA
>JASMGX010000031.1 GCA_030751095.1 Pirellulales bacterium
GAGGGAGTGGATCTATTCTTTTTAGTTCGATAAAAGCGTAACTGGCTGTGTATAACGCAGAATCGGTTTTTCGCCCTCAATGCTGGCGCTGGCGGAGGCAAATAACGGCCAGGTGTAGAGGGTTTCTTTGCTTTGGGTGTTCGTTTCTATGGTTTGGGCGATTTTGTCGTTCCCGTCACTCGTGCCATGCACGAACCGCGAGAGCAGTCGGCCCGGGCCGGGTAACAAAGCCAGATTATGCCGCACGTGGATGGTGATCACATCCTGCCAGCCCATCTCGTTTGCTTGGAATGAAAGGGCCTCGCCTTGATAGTCTTGATGGTAATAGACATCTGTTGTGCAATCAGGATCATTGCATCCAGGTTCCGTTGAGATCAATACCTGCCTATCGAGGTACGTTGGGTTGACTTGGTAGTATGCATCATATTCCTGCAAGGCGATCTCATCGGATGGGTGAAAAAACTCCGCCTCGATAAAGGTATTGGCCATGCTATAGGCAAGTTTGTTTCTGAGTCTGCGAGAAACAGCTTCAGGCGGTGCCGCACTCTTCTCGCCTGCCAGTGCGCTAAAGGCGTTGTCCAACGCCGTATGAACTCCCATGTACTTTGAAGGAAGTGTATAGCCGGTATCACGCGAGGGTGCGATTGGGATGCAGGCTAAGACCGCAGCACGGCGAATAACGCTAATCTTTACGGTGTCCTCGGCACCCGAGTCACCCGTATCGCCAGAATCGCTCGTAGGGCCCGAGTTGCTTACAGGGATCGTGTAGAGAGAGCCTCCCTCAATTTGGGATTTGAAAACAAAGGCGGCCTTGCCTACGCAATTGCGATCTTCTGTCGTGCCATCCTCGGAACTCACGTATTCCCCGGTCCAGGCCGAGGCCGCCCGCGCGGCGGAAATTGCCGCATACTCCACCACAACCTGGGCCAGCATGATCTGGCTCACCTGGATGACGCCCATCATGATCCAGATAAAGACTGGTAGCGTGAGGACAAAACTCAGGCTCTGCACACCACCCCGTTGGTCGTTATGCAGTTGAGCCAGACCGATCGTGCGTCGCCGGGCGCCACTTATGCGAATGATCAGGTGCAGCACGAGGATCAAGAGGCCAATGATCCCCAGGCAGATGATCCAAAATGGAGCGATTTTTAGAAGCATACGATTCCTTACGCCAGGCCGACCGATTGCAGTAGATTCAGGCGAACAATGATCAGGGCAACAAGGGCACTCGGTGCCAAAAACAACGTCGCCGATGAATGGGGCTCATCCCCCCGCAAATGCTTAAAGCTACGGAGGCGGATCAGGGCTTTCATGTAGAGCAGAAAACGGCGCCCTAGCGTCGCGGGGCCCGTTTTCCAGACGATCATGATCAGGGCCATGGCTCCCCCGAGGACGAGTGTCCAAAGCACCACTTCAATTCCCTGCTCGATTCCCAAAAACGCGCCGAGCATCGCCAGGAGTTTGACATCGCCACCACCGATGCCGAAAAAAACATAGCACACCAGCAGCAGCCCCCCGCAGACGAACATCCCAAGTGCCGCATCAGCAAGTCCGATCTCTCCGAGCAGCTCGGCCATTTGAGGATCTCCCTCAGTCATGCTGACGATCAAAGCGACAAGGTATGCGGTCAAGATACCGGGATAGGTCGTCCAGTTATAAATGGTGTGCCTGCGAATGTCGGTCACGGTTGCGGCCAACGTAAAGGCCAACATCAGGATGAAACTCAACATTGAGGCATCGACTCGGTTTTTTATTGTTTTGACTAGCTTGAGGGATTGGTAACTTCGTCGGATGCTCCTTCAAGGTTCTCGAGGCCCTCTTCAAAAATCTCTTTCACTTTCGGCCAGCCAAATTTGAGGATGAAAATCAGAATCGGGATCGCGATGACGGCGAGTACTAGGATGGTCTCGATGGAGATCGCTCCCCGCTCGTCGTTGTGTACCTTTTGCAGCAGTCGCCAGAGTGTCGGTCTTTGGAGATGGTTCATTGTTTCCCTTTCTCTGTTATAGGTGATTTTGTCGATATCGATTCGTTTTTGGAATTGTTCCATTACATGATTCCATTACATAAACGGCCAGGAAATGATCACGGCCGACATTTCATACACGAGCATCATGATTTTTGGTCCCAGCCAGAGCAGGGCTGCAGCAACGGGAAAAATAACCCCCAGGACGAGCGCGTAGTCGAGGGCAGCAGCACCCTTTCTCCGCTGTCGTCGATGATGGATCGGGCTGTGGTGGATTATTGCACGCATGCTGCTCCGGGTCTTGGCAGGAATGTCGGTTCTGGGGGTTTGCGCGGCTAGCATTTTATCGGGTCCACAACTTCTCTGTCAATTTGATTCTCGCATCCATGCCCTGCTCGAGCGGTTCGCTCGCGAAGGTGGGTTGTGTTTCGGTCCACTCCAGCCTCGCATCGAGCGATCCGTCTGGATGCTTGCCCTTGAGGCGGCTCACAAAGAGATCCTGGAACTGGTAGCGATTTTGTTCATCGAGGCCGAAAGCCTCGGTGACGCGTGTAATCTTACGGGAACCGTCTTCGGCAAAGCGGGTGATCTGCACGACTAGATCAATCGCCGAGGCAACCTGTGCGCGGGCCACATAGACAGGGATCTCAATGTCGCTCATCAGCGAGAGCGTTTCCATGCGGATCAGAGCATCGCGGGCCGTGTTGGCGTGGACGGTCGAGAGGCTCCCCGAATGTCCGCTGATCATCGATTGCACCAGATCGAGCGCTTCGCCCGAACGGACCTCGCCGACGATAATGCGGTCGGGCCGCATCCGCAGTGAGTTGATAAAGAGCTGCCGGACCGTGAGCCGGCCCCTGCCCTGGCGATCCCCCTGCTGGGCTTCGAGGAAGAGGCAATGCTCCTGAGGCAATCGCAACTCTGAAGTATCTTCGATCACCACAATTCTCTCGTCGTCCGGGATGCTCTCGGAGACGGCACCGAGGAAGGTGGTTTTACCGGTCCCGGTACCCCCTGAGATAAGGATGTTCTTTTTGAGCCGCACACAGATATCGAGCAGCTCGCAGACCTGTGGTGAAATACTGTCAAAGTCTACGAGATCGGCCATCGTGTAGGCCTTCTTCGAAAACTTACGGATCGTCAGGTAGGTGCCGGTACGGGCACTGGGCGGGATGATCGCATTGACCCGCGAGCCATTGGGCAGGCGAGCATCGAGGATCGGTCGCTCGGGATCGATTTCCCGACCGACCCACTGGGCAATATTGTGGATCGCCGAGATCAACGCATCGGCGCTATCGAAACGGGCGTTGGTCGTTTCAATCTTTCCCCGGCGTTCCACATAAATCTGATCGAACCCGTTGACCATGATTTCCGTGACGCTCTCATCCTCCAGCAGCGCGCCGATCGGCGTCAGAAAATAGTCAACGCTCGCTTCGTAGATTGTCTCGCGACTCATCCGCTCTCCCTCACCTGAGACTTTTGGCAAAAACCGCCACTCTTCTCTCAATCCTCCCTGCCGATTCGGGGCCCGTCAACCATCGCGATCTGCACTCCGGATCTACACCCCGAATCTGCACCCCGCTCGTGTCGCTCCGATGCATACAACACCCCAACTGGCCAAGAGTTCCGCAAACATCCACTCCAGGAGAGGAAAAAGTCCGAAAACAGGTCTTTTTTACCGGCCGGGCCAGTATTCCGGTCCCCCTGGGCAAACGGGTCGATCTCGCAGAAATGCCCCTCAGGCGGTTGACTGAAGAAGATGGCCTTCCGCTTGAACTTGAATTTGGTGATGGCATCTGATTTAACGGAATGGAGCGAGCAACCGACCGAGCACGCTGTGGCTTCTGAGCAGAGGCCGGGTGCTCAAAAGCCAGCGAATGTATTATTATTTGCCCCCAAAGTCCCCGTAGCTCAATTGGATAGAGCGTCGGCCTCCGGAGCCGAAGGTTAGAGGTTCGAATCCTCTCGGGGATATTTTTTCCGTTTGTCGAGGAAACGCAAAAAAAAGGAAGAAAGGCACGTGTAACGTTTGCTGCTTTCATCGCGTATACCCCGTAGACCAAACGATCGTTGCGACGGTTCGGATCGTGTATCAAATTACGGGAGAATTATAATGAAATGTTGTATTGCCGTGTTATCTGTTTGGATCGGTCTGACGGCAACCTGTTTGACGGCAACCTGTTTGGCGGGCCCGGTCAATCCAGAGGTCATCAGTGGGACGGCCCTCATGGCTGGCCATGTCGATGTCGATGCAGCGCTCAACTCCGAGATGGGCGAGACGATCTTTGACGAGATCCATCAGAAGTTTCCCCACTTCAAAGCGCAATTGGCGGGCTTCTCGCAGATTTTTGGCTTCAATCCACTGAGCGATGTCCACGGGCTTACCTTCTACAGCAATCATTTGAAGGACAAGCGGGGCGTTTTGGTTGCCGATTGGAACGTCGATCAGAAAAAACTGCTCACCCTGCTCAAGATAAATCCATCCTTTCAAGAGCACCAATATGGTGATTACCAGATTGCCGAGTGGACCGATTCCAAGAACGATGTGACCGATGAAACCCACTACGGCTGTTTTTTCGATGCTTCGACCGCCGTGATGTCCGACAACCTCGAAGACCTCAAAGGAGCAATCGATGTCCTAGCGGGAACAACCGAATCTCTTCAGGAAACAAAATCGCTCCCCACGTTTTGGCAAGCCTCAAAGGACGCTATTTTTTCTGCCGCGATGCAACTGCCCGATGCGTGGGAGTCTGCCGATCGGGGTGCGAGGATGCTTCAAAATGTCGTGTCGGTCACGGCTCGCTTGGCGGAGTCGGACAGCACCGTGAAAATGGGGATCGCACTAAAAACCTCCGATCCAGCCGATGCCGGATACTTGCGCGACATTTTGACCGGGTTGGTCGCTGCGGGTGAAATGCTCAAGCGGCACGACGACCTGCAGTGGATGCAGGAATTGGTGGAGTCCCAGACCGTTTCGGGGGATTCCAACTTGGCGCGGCTGGAAGTTGTCGTTTCCAACGACCGCCTGATACAGCTGATCGATCGGGTCAAAAAGCAGCAAGACACAAAAAAGGACTGACAAGGATCAACGAATAGATCGATGTCCTGCGGATTGTAAAATGCTTGCAATAACGTGACGAACCGATGGGAGGAGGCGATCAAGGGCCCTGAGCATATGGATGGTTTGAATCGCGAAACCGATTGCACCGATGAGCAACTCGCCTTCCGGGCGGGGAGGGGCTGCGGGCAGAGCTTTGCTGTACTCGTCGATCGGCTCGGACCCGCGATCCTCGTCTATCTGCAGCGGCGTCTAGGCAATCGGCATGCTGCAGAGGATGTGATGCAAGAAACCTTTCTGTGTGTGCACGGGGCGCTCGAGCGGTATGATCCGCTTCGCCCTCTACGTCCCTGGCTGTATTCGATTGCAACGCGGCAGGCAATCAGTTATCAGCGAAAGTGCCGACCCCTGACCAACGTACCGGTCGACCCGCGCGACTCGTGCCCGCAGGTGTTGGAGCGACTCGTACAGGCGGAGGAGCAAGAGACCCTTTGGAATCGGGCGCACCGTCTACTTTCGGCAGAATCGGTCGCCGCGCTGCACCTCCGGTATGTTGAACAATTGTCCATCGGGCAGATTGGGCAGATTCTAGAAAAAAACCCCGGCGCGGTCCGCGTCCTACTGCACCGTGCCCGAACGAAGTTGATTGAAGCCGAGGCGACCGTTCGTCAATCGACTCCCGATAAGGAGGCAAGTTGTGGACTGCAATAAGGCAAGAGCGATCATTTTGGACCGCCACGATGGCATCCCTTATCCGAGTGCGGCGCCGGAGGAGCATTTGCGCAGCTGCGACGGATGCCAACGCTTTGCAAAAGAGCTCGAGACGCTGGCTAGCGATTTTGCTGCTGCCGATGAGTTGCGACCGCTCGATGATGAGCTTCGTGCCCGAATCCTCGCCAGCACCCGAGCGGAGGATTCTGCCCGCTGGCGGGTCGATCTGGAAAACGGCCCCTCTCTGGCCGCGGTTGCTGCTGCGGGAGAAGATGGAGGTCCGCGGCGCGGCCCGGCTTTGGCGGCCTGGCCGGTGGGACTTGCTGCCGCGGCGGTCCTCCTTCTTGTGGTAGGTTGGCTCGCAGTGCGTACATCGGTCGAGCAGTCAGAGCAACGGCCCACCGTCTCCCCCGATCAGCAGGATGTGGAAGCAGCGGGTCAGTGGGTGGTTGCGATGAGGCAAACGCTTGACCAGTCGGTCAAGGAGATGCAGCAGATCGGTACACGACCGTTCGGCGAGGAATGGGATCGCCTGCACGAGACGGGTAGATCGCTACTCGATTGTTTCCCGTTGAATCTGTCGTATCGTCTGATTCCTGCCGATGATGGCGAGGAGAGTTGATGAAGCGTTGTTCTCCCGGAAGCATCGAGCCCTTGCGTGTCGCCCACGCCATGCTCAAGCCCGGCCGTTGAAAAAACACCGTCGCTGGTTATTGCCCGTACAATGCCGTCCAGTAGTTTCCGACGCGGCCCACACCGATGCGATTCCACTCCGGTTGCAGGAGGTTGGCTCTATGGCCGGGACTGCCCAGCCAGCCCTGGATGACTTCCAAAGGAGAATAATCACCCGCAGCAAGATTTTCTGCGTTGGCGGTCGTTTTGAACCGGACCGCTCGATCTGCCGGAGTTTGCTTCCCCTCGATGGGAGATTCATGTTGGAAGAAGTCGAGACGCTTCATATCCGAGGAATGATCGCGTGCCGTTGCGACAAGTCGCGGGTCGGTCGTTAATTGGCTGAGTCCGTTCTTCTTGCGTATCGCGTTGGTCAGACGCATGACCTCGGCTTCGTCCCCCCTGACGCGAATGGAAAACTTACCCTTGCTTTTCGTTGCAGTAATTATCTTTTGTTCGCGTTTTTCAAACAGGCTGCGGAGCGTTGTTTTCGGCGATTCATCAGAAGTGGTAGCACTGAGTCGGTCGAACATTCCCGTCAGCTGCAGCAGTGAATCGCGTTGCGAGAGGAGATTTGCATTTGCAGAGGCAAGGAGGGCATCGGTCGAGGTATCGTCCATCTTCTTGGCTTGCCTGCGTAGTCTCGGCCAGTAGTCTGTTGCGAGTTTGTCGTAGTCGAGGCGAACGAGACTTCGAAGGCCCAGAGGAATTTGATTGCCCGCTTCGATTGCCTCTTGGACAATCGATTCCTTGATATCCAGATCCGATTCGGCGGCCCTGTATTTTTCGCGCAGGACGCGGATCATCTGTCTTGATGGGTCTTCATCTTCGTTGGATTGCGGATCTGCCGCAACGACAGTCCCTTCAAAGATGCCGAAGGCCAGCAGGCTCAGTAGCAGAAGGCAAAACGTTGTTCTCATTGGAATCATCATGCCCGACCGGGCAAGAGCGTCTTGTTGGTTCGGGGCCGATCGGAGCATCGGTGAGGAATGTGGCGAGGGGTCGTAAAGGAAGGGGTATCTTGGAGCCACTTTATTGTAACAGAAAAAACGGGGCGCCGATGGGTCAAGATGCCGGACTTTAGTGCTCATCGACATCGATCGTGATGTCCTGCGTCAGTTCGTTTGCCACTCCGGGCAATGCAATGCGAAAACGAATGATCAGCTGTGGAAAACCCTTCGGCAGGTGCAGCTTCCCTTGCGCATAATGGGCCGGTTCGTCTTCGGTTTCCACCTCGTAGATAGTGTCCACTTCCTCGCGAATCACATTCGTCCCATCCGCTGAGAGTAGACTGTTAAAGACGCGGGCATCGGCGATGGCGACCCCGTCGCGGGTGATCGAAACGGCTGGCTCGACGAAGGAGGTTGCGTGCAAGTGTTTTCCATGATGTCCGAGCGCCAGGATGAAGCGGTCGTGCTCAATGTTTTCCTCTACCCAGATTAAGGCATCGTCTCCTTCATGCGAATGCGCGTGTTCGCTCGGGGCCTCTGGCCGGTTGCTCTCACGGCACCCGCCAGCAATCGCTGTCGCAAGCATGACCAAGGCGGTTATCGGCAACGATGATCGCATGAGGTGATTCCTTCTGTGGTCCGCTAGCGGTTTGGATTCCCCGATCCTGATAGAAACACACAGACGACGTTTAATGCATCTGGTGATCCTACACCGCAACGACCACAGATCCAAGAGCAAAGAGGACCGCACAGCGGCCTTCTCCGCTCGATGAGGATGCCACCGGCGGCAAGGCAGAGAGTGGACCGGAATGTTCCATGTATTAAAGATTATATGCTGTTTTTCAGGGCGTGTACTCTCACCGGAACGTGATATCATGGGGATTATGGCGACACTCGAAACGACCGTGAACGGGCTCAGATTCAAAAACCCGTTTGTGATTGGCAGCGGACCTCCCGGCACGAATGCGAATGTCATCCGCAAGGCATTTGATGAAGGCTGGGGAGGTGTGGTTGCCAAGACGATCAGTCTCAATGCTTCGAAGGTGATCAATGTTGCCCCGCGCTATGCAAGAATGCGTTCGGAAGGTTCGAAGGAAGTCTTTGGTTGGGAAAATATCGAACTGATCAGCGACCGTCCGTTTGAAACATGGCTCGAAGAGTTTGACAGCCTGAAACAGTCGCATCCCGATGAGATCCTGATTGCGTCGATCATGGAGGAGTATACGAAAGATTGCTGGCACGAAATTGTGGAGCGTTGCCAAGCGATTGGTGTCGATGCCTTGGAATTGAATCTTTCGTGTCCCCATGGATTGCCGGAGCGCAAGATGGGCGCCGCCATGGGCGAAAATCCCGATATCGTCAAGGAAGTGACCGGTTGGGTGATGGAAGTGGCGACGATTCCGGTGTGGGCAAAGATGACACCCAACATCACGCATATCACCGACCCGGGCAGATCCGCCCTGGCCGTCGGCGCGGATGGATTGGCTGCAATCAACACGATCCTGAGTGTGATGGGTGTCGATCTTAAAACGCTCCGCCCCCTGCCGACCGTCGAGGGATATAGCGTTCCGGGAGGGTATTCCTGCAAGGCGATTAGGCCGATTGCACTCCGCATGGTGATGCAATTGGCCCAGATGATGAAGAGCGAATTCCCGGATCGAACCCTTTCTGGAATTGGCGGGGTCGAAACGGGTGACGATGCCGCCCAGTTTATTTTGCTCGGTGCCCATACGGTGCAAGTCTGTACCGGTGTGATGATTCACGGATATGACATGGTCCAGGAGATGTGCAGCAGTCTACTCGCCTTTATGGAGTCGCACGGGTTTGATTCGCTCGAGGATTTTCGCGGGGCGAGTCTGCCCTACTTCTCTACCCATGCCGATCTCGTAGAACGCCAAACCCAGGCCAAGGCGGAAAAGAAGGCGCGGCGCGAAGGGATGGTCGAAAAAGACGCCCAGTGGTCGGGCGATGAGTTTGTCGAACAGTCCGATCGACTCGTCTCTAACGACTGATGTATTGTCCCGCCGCCTGTTTGCCGACAAAGGCGCCTTCTCGGGCGGCGAGGCATCCGCGGAGAAAAACCAACTCGGCGCGGCCCTTCCGCTGCATGCCTTCAAAACCGCAGTAGTCGACTTTTGAGAGGCTCTGCGCGTGCTTAAATGTGCTAAAGAACGCGGGGTCGTAGATGACGAGGTCACCATCGCTGCCTACCGCCAGGGCGCCCTTTTGAGGAAACATAGCGAACTGTTGTGCCGGGTGCGTGCTGCATGCATTGACCAGCGTTCGCAGGTCGATTTTTCCTGCAGCGACCCCATAGGTATGGACCAGATCGACCCGCTCCTGGATGGAAGGGATCCCGTTGGGGATCTGTGTGAATGCCTCAAGGCCCATCTCTTTCTGGCCTCGAAAGTTAAACGGCGCATGATCGGTACCGATGGTCGCAATCGTGCCATCGGCCAGTCCGTCCCAGAGGGCATCGAGTTCTTCGGCATCTCGCAGCGGTGGCGACATCACGTATTTTGCGCCCTCAAAGTCGGGCCGCTCGGCATACGTTTTGTCGAGCACCAGATGTGGTGCAACCGCTTCGACCATCACGCGGGTGCCACGACGACGGGCCTCGATCGCCCGGTCCAGGGCCGCGGCGCACGAAGTGTGCACGATGTAGACACTTGCCCCGGTCAGTTCGGCAAACGCACAGAGATGATTGACTCCATCAGCCTCCACGCACCGCGGGCGGGATGGCTCGTGCCACTCCGGTCCGGTCTTGCCCTCGGCGAGCAACTGTTTTTGCATCAGGTCCACTGCATCTGCGTTTTCGCAGTGCGCGGTGATCGTGACGTCGAGTTCACGAGCCATTTGCATCAGCGCAAATAGGTTGTCGTCGGAAATATTGAGTGCCCCTTTGTATGCCAGAAAGACTTTGAACGACTGCACCCCTTCGTTGGCGACGAGATCGCGAATCTGATTTTTGGCGACATCGTCGAAGCGGACCACCGACAGGTGGAAGGTGTAATCGCAACACGCACCCTCCTCTGCCAGTTGTTTCCACTCCTCAAAGGCGGCGCGCGGCTCATCGTCGGGTCCCGGGCAGATCATCTCAATGAGCGTGGTGGTCCCGCCAACAAGTGCCGCCTGAGTTGCCGAGGCATGATCGTCGATGGCGTTGGTTCCCATAAAGGGGAGGTGGATATGCACATGCGGATCGATGAAGCCTGGAAAGACATATTTACCGCTTGCGTCGAATTCTTTTTCGCCCTCGAGTCCACCCCCTTCGGCGATGGCTGCGATTGTTTCACCTGTGATCGCCAGATCGCCGACGAAGGACGCTGTCGGGGTAAAAATGGTGCCCCCTTTGATGACCGTGTCGTAGCTCACGCGGTTTCCTTTGCAAAAGCGGTGTCGAATACCTCGAGCATGAACGTGATGTCCGCCTCGGTCAAGCACATCGGCGGTTTGACCCGCAGTACATTGCCGAAAAACCCCGACTTGCCGATCAACAGCCCAAAACCCTTGCAGGTCTCGAGCACGTCGGCGGCAAGGTCCGCCGCAGGTGTTTTGTCGGTGCCTTCTACCAGCTCAATCCCAACCATCAATCCGCGGCCACGGACATCTCCAATGATGGGATATATTTTCTGCAGCCGTTTGAAGCCGTCAATGAGCATCGCACCGAGCCGTTTTGCATTACCCTGAATATCGTCTTCGAGCAAGACCTCTAGATTCGCTAAACCTTGCGCACAAGAAACCGGATTTCCACCGAATGTGTTGAAGTGGATCGCCTCGGTCAGAGACTGGGCAATTTTCGAAGAGGTGACAACCGCCGCCAAAGGAGCACCGTTACCGATGCCTTTGGCCATCGTCACGATGTCGGGTAGCACGCCGTGGTTTTCAAATCCCCAGAACGCATCGCCCGTGCGTCCAAACCCGGTTTGCACTTCATCGGATATGCAAAGTCCGCCGGCATCGCGGACAGTGTGGTAAACATCGCTCAGGTAGTTCGGCGGCATTTCAATCACGCCCCCCACGCCCTGGATCGGCTCGGCAATAAAAGCCGCAACGTTGCCGCAAGAACCACGTTCAATCAGGTCGCGAACGTCGTGGGCATATTTGTGGCCCGCCTCCGGGTCGTCGTATCCCCAAGTTCCGCGGAAGCGATCGGGCGCGAGCGCATGAAGTACGCCGAACCCGTGGGGGACCGAGTACTTCCAGGTACTGTGGGCGGTCAATCCCATCGCCCCTTGCGAGCCGCCGTGATAGGCGTTGCGGAGGGCGATGACTTCAAAATTCTTCGTATACGCTCGGGCTATCAGGATGGCGAGGTCATTGGCTTCCGAGCCACTGTTGGTGAAATAGACGACATCGAGACCCTCGGGCAGCGTGCTAACGAGTTTTTCTGCGAACAGCGCGATGTTCGGATGCAGGTAGATCGTGGTCACATGTTGCAGAGCAGCATTCTGTGCATGGACCGCTTCGATGACTTTGGGATGGCAATGGCCAGCGCTGATCGAAACGATGCCGCTGAGCGCATCGAGATACCGTTTGCCCGTTTCATCAAACAAATACTGCATGTGGCCGGCCACAATCATCACCGGGTCGCGGTAGTAGGTGACCAGTGAGGGGGTCAGGAACTGACTGCGAAGACGTGCCACTTCGGCTTTCGTGGGGCCCTCATATTTTGCAGGGACATAGTCACAGGGTGGAAGTTGGGGCATGTTGTTTTTCTCCTAAGTGCAGTAACGCGTAGAGCACGAATGCGATCGTGATTCCCAGAAACCATGCGTAGCTGTAGAGCTGATCAAAGATCGGGGGAAAGGTGCCTGTGTGCGTCGCGGCGTTGTAAAAGCCGGGCAGGTTGGGCAAGACCGCAATCACCAATATGAGGACCGACTTCCAGCGAATGCCGCTATAGATTCCCTCTTCCTGGTAGAGAGCGTCGCTTTGCAGTCGCGTGCGGCGGACGAGAAAGTAATCGCAGAGCATGATGCCGGCAATGGGCCCTAGCAGTGCGCTGTAGCCGATCAGCCATGTGAAAATGTAGTCGCCTAGGTCGTTGTAGAGTCGCCACGGCATGATCACGATGCCGATCAGGCAGGTGATGATGCTGCCGGTTCGAAACGAGATCCGCCTCGGACTGAGGTTGGCAAATCCGTTTGCAGGACTCACAACGTTGGCGGCAATGTTTGTCGAGAGTGTTGCAATCGTAAGAGCGATGAGTGAAACGACCACTGCGGTCGTCGAACCAAGCTGTGCTACGAGCGCAATAGGATCCCAGATCGCCTGGCCGAAAATGACAACCGTTGCGGAGGTGACTGCGATGCCGATGAACGAAAAGAGGGTCATCGTTGTGGGCAGGCCGATCAACTGGCCGAGTGCCTGATCTTTTTGCGACCGGCAGTAGCGGGTAAAGTCCGGAATGTTCAAGCTGAGCGTGGCCCAAAAGCCGACCATTGCCGTCAACTGCGGAAAGAATATCGGCCAGAATGGGGGAGGTTCATCCGGCGGTGGCGGAAACATTTCCGTCACGCCCCCTACCCGAATTGCGGCCCAGATGAGCAGCGCCAATCCCATGGCAATCAAAAACGGGGCCGCCCACGATTCGAGCCATTTGATGCAGTCGATTCCCCGCAGCACAATCGCAAAATTCAAGGCCCAGAAAGCGAGGAAGCAGACAAACTGCAAGGCGGTAATGTTAAGAATCGGAAGCAATGCGGTGTCCGCAGCGACGTCGATCCAGCCGAGCGCGCCGAACACCTGGTAGATCGCAAAACCGCCGATCCAGGTCTGGATCCCAAACCAGCCGCAGGCAACGAGCGAACGGGCGATCGCGGGGATATGCGCGCCGCGTGTTCCGAAACTCGCCCGCGCGAGCACTGGAAAGGGGATGCCATATTTCGTGCCTGCGTGTCCCATCAAGATCATCGGTATGAGCACGATCAGATTTCCCAATAGTACGGTCAATACCGACTGCCACCAGGTCATTCCGGCCTTAATCATGCTCGCCGCGAGCATGTAGGTGGGAATGCAGACCGACATCCCGATCCAGAGAGCGGCCAAATGCCACTTCGACCAGGTCCGCCCCTCCGGCGGTGTGGGCGCGATATCGGGATTGATGAGGTCGCTGGTCATTTAGATTTGTGTAATTTTTTCATAACTCTCCGGGCGACGATCCCGAAAAAACTGCCATGTGTTGCGGACCTCTTCGATCATGTCCAGATCGAGATCGGCGAGGAGCACTTCATCCCGGTCTCTCGACGCCTCTGCCATAATCTGGCCTCGCGGGTCGCAGAAATAACTTTGCCCGTAAAACTCGCCCATGTTCCAGGGGGCTTCACTCCCGACGCGGTTGATCGCCCCGATGAAATATTGGTTGGCGACGGCATGGGCCGGCTGTTCGAGTTTCCAGAGATATTCGCTCAGGCCGGCGACCGTAGCGGAGGGATTAAAGACGATCTCAGCCCCGTTAAGACCGAGTTCGCGGGCCCCTTCGGGGAAGTGCCGGTCGTAGCAGATGTAGACGCCGATCTTTCCCGCACTCGTGTCGAAGACCGGAAAGCCGAGGTTGCCCGGCTTGAAGTAAAACTTTTCCCAGAAACCGGGATTGCAGTGCGGGATGTGATGCTTGCGGTACTTGCCGAGATACTTCCCGTGTTCGTCGATCACGGCGGCTGTGTTGTAGTAGACGCCGGTCATGTCCAACTCGTAGATCGGCACGACGAGAATCATCGAGTGCGTTTTCGCAAGTTGTTGCATCAACGTGATCGTGGGACCGTCGGGAATCGACTCCGCGGTCTGGTACCACCGCGTATCCTGTTCGGCGCAGAAGTAGGGTCCGGAAAAAATCTCCTGCAGACAGGTTACCTGCGCACCCTGCTCCGCCGCCTGCCGGATCAGTTCGACATGTTTGTCGATCATCGCGGATTGGATTTTTTCGATGGGTGCATCGCCCGGTACATCATTCGATGCCTGGATCAATGCGGCTCGCGTATTGCGGGACATAGTGTTTCCTCTCCTAAAACCAGCGACTCACGATAATGCGACCCTCGGTATAAAAACGTACGGAATCTTCCCCGTTGGAATGCAGCGTTCCAAAGAACGAATCTTTCCAGCCGCAGAATGGAAAAACGGCCATCGGCGCCGGCACACCGACGTTGATCCCGATCATACCGGCCCCTGCAGTCTCCTTGAATCTATTTGCGGCGTACCCGCTATCGGTAAACATGACTGCCATATTGCCATACGGGGAGCGATGCGTGACCGCAATCGCATCCTCGAGTGTTTCGACCCGCATGATCGAGAGTACAGGTCCGAAGATTTCTTCTTTGGCGAGCGCCGATTCCGGCGGGACGTGATCAAACAGGGTCGGGCCGACAAAGCATCCCTCCTCGGGAAAGGTTCCGGTGCGGCCATCGAGTAGCAGTTCGGCCCCGCTTTCGGTCCCCTCGGCAATCGCTTCGGTAACCCGCCGTACGCTCGCCTCATCGACCAGCGGTCCCATGCCCGCCCCCTCTGCGTCTCCGGCGGAAACGTTGATTCGTTTGCAGGCTTCAACAATCTTTGGGATAAACCACTCTGCGGCATCTCCTACGAGCACGGCGAGTGAACCTGCCAGGCACCGCTGCCCGGTGTTGCCCATCGACGAGCCGAGGACACCGTCAATCGCGGCTTCCTGGTTGGCATCGGGCATGATAATCATTGTGTTCTTTGCGCCCGCCATGCATTGCACGCGTTTGCCCGCGGCCGAAGCGGTCGAGTAGATCTGCTTTGCCACTGCAGTGGAGCCCACAAAGGAAACAGCGCGGACATCATCGTGGGTGATCAGGTGGCTGGCGATCTCGCCACCGCCAGTGACCAGATTCAAGACACCCGGAGGTAGCCCCGCCGCGGATGCCAGTTCCACTTCGCGCAGGGCGCAGAGCGATACCTTTTCGGAAGGTTTGAGGACAAACGTGTTGCCGCATGCCACCGCCATCGGCCACATCCAGAGGGGTACCATGATTGGAAAATTAAAGGGTGTGATGCCGACGCAGACTCCCAGCGGTACGCGTTCAAGCGCGCTATCGAGCGGAATGTCCTCCACGCTTTCCCGGCTGAAGGAGCTGGAGACGGCAATCCGGGGCAGGGAGCGACCCATCATCAACGAAGGAGCCCCGCAAGCGTATTCCACGCAATCGATGCCGCGACGGACATCGCCCCTTGCCTCGGGAACCGTCTTGCCATGTTCGGTAACGATCTGTTGGGTCAGTTCGTCAAAATGCTCCTCGAGCAATTGTTTGTAGCGAAACAGGATTTGGCAGCGTTCGCCCACCGGGGTCTCGCGCCATGCCGGAAAGGCGGCCTCTGCGGACGCAAGGGCTGCATCGGCGGCCGCCAACTCATCCATCGCCACCTCGGCTAGAAGTTTCCCGGTGGCCGGATCGACATCGCGGTAGCGAGCGCCGGCTTTCGGAGAAACCCTTTCGCCACCAATAAAGTATTCCACGGTCTTGGTCATAACAGAATGTCACCCTTCCTGCGGTTCGGGCAGTCCGCCCGGAGCGGTTGAAGTTCTTCTTTCGCTGAGTGTCCTCTTATCGCGAGCAATCTAGCGGGTCCATTCTACGGTATTTTTCGAACATCCAATATGAGTTGGGAGGCCGTTTTATCTCACTCCGCTTGCCCGCGCGAGCGCTGTGCCCGCTTCGATTCTAAAGAGACCGGAGAAAAAAACCGACCTAGGCGCTTCGCCGTTTTGCCATGAAGACGGGATCTTCCGGGAATTGTTCCGAGAAGATCGTGCGGCTGAAAACTCTCGACAGGGTCGCTCCCCCAATCCCGCGGGCCACGTTCTTTGTCCTTTCCACATGGTGAGTGCAAGCATCTCGGGAGGTGAAATGAGGCAGTTTGGATCGACTCGGGAATCTTCGGCAGGGTCTCCGATTTACGGTTTGGTGGCTATGGCTCGTGCCGGTATACTTCTGCTTTCCAATCAAACCGCAAGATTCTGAAACAAATGATTGTCATTGCCCGCAGTGTGGGAAGGCTCGGAAATCATCTAGAACTCTACGCCCACTTTATCGCCGCTGCGCGTGAATACGGCGTCACTCTCGCGAACCCCTGCTTTGCCGAGTACGCCGATTGTTTTGTAGGAACAAAAAACGATCCTTGGTGCCGGTATCCGACTCGAGAGCATTCGCAAAACAAACGCCTCTCTTTGGGGCGTCGTCGCGTGCAAGCCAAGGCGACCTATCTGGCAGCGCGGACGCTGGCCCATTTGCGGCTCCGGTGGGGACCGGCTGTGGCGATCCGTCTGAAGGGCGAGAGTCCGCTCGATTTAGGTGCTGAAGCCTTCGCATCAATGGTCCAACGGCATCCGCTGCTCTTTGTTCAAGGTTGGTGTTTTCGCTGCAGCGCGTTGTTGGCAAAACATGCGGATGCGGTTCGCAGGCATTTGCAAATTACGGACGAACATCGTCTCAATGTGGACCGGACAATAGAGCAGGCCCGTGGGGATTCGGATTTTCTGGTCGGTGTCCATGTACGGCATGGCGACTATGCAACGTGGAAAAATGGCCAGCACTTTTATCCGTTGGCCAAATATGCCGGTTGGATGCGACAGATTGTCAAAGCGTTTCCCGATCGCAACGTTCGTTTCATGGTTTGTAGCGAAAAACCGCTCGATTTGGAGCTGTTTGCAGGTCTTCATGTTCGCTTTGGGCCGGGCCATCCGGTCGAGGACATGTACAGCCTTGCCGATACCGACCTGATCCTCGGTCCACCGAGTACGTTTACGATCTGGGCATCGTTTTACGGCGAGACGCCACTGATGGTGCTCGAGCATGCAGAGCAGCGTTTGGATCGCGAGCAACTGCAGCGGCTCGGCCGGTCCCGTTGCGTGGCGTAGCCAAAACAACTGCCCGCGCCGGTTGCTCCTAGCAAATATTCTCTCGGTTGCGTCTCTGGTGCTCATTACGGGCGAACAGACGCCGCAAGAAGGTCATGGCAGGCGGACATATTTGTCGTAATGCGTGAGCAGCAGGCCCTGTTCGATGACCTTCTCGCCCGTGACCTGCTCCCACGCCTGGGCGTAGGCGGCAAGCTGCGCCGCATACCGCGCACGAAGCGTCTCCTCGGCTTTGTCTGGGTCTTTGCCGACACGGTCCGATTTGTAGTCGACCAGCACCCAGCCATCCTCTTCGCGGAACGCCAGATCGATGACGCCGCGAACTAATGTATCGAGTTGGTCCTGGGACGTAAGATAACTGAAAGGGACCTCGACCAAACACTCCGAACTCTCCTGGGCACGCCGCCAGATATCACTGCCGATCGCCCGGGTGACCGATTCAAGCAGCGAAGGGAGAAGGTTTGAATCGAGCTGTTGCTGCTCGAGAACCGACCTGGCCAGCGGCGCAAGCTCGGCATCGGGGTTTTCCATGGCTGCCTCGAGCAGCGTGTGGATCGCGGTGCCCCACTCGGTGCCGTGTTCGCCCGTATGCTGTGGTGGTGGCAGGGTCGTTTCTTTAAGGAGTGCGTGCGCTTTGGCGGCGACGACATCGTATGTCGGTTTGGTGGCCTCTTCCCATATGCATGCTGTGGAGGCCGCCACAGCGTGCGGATCGTTTTCTTCGCTAGCCGACGGTGCTTTGGGTTTGTCGGCTGCTGGAGGCGTCTCTAGCGGTAAAAACGCGTCGCCGGCGGGCTCAAAAAAGTCCCAACTCCCGCTCTTTCCGTCGAGGCATGTGACCACCAGACCGCTGCGGGCTCGGGTGGCGGCAACGTACGCCAGCCGATCCCGTTCGGCGCGAAGAAAAAGCGATTCCTGTGCGGCATGCTGCTCCCAGTCGGCCGGTTGGGCCAGCAGCGGACGCGGCCCGTATTGGGAGGTCCGCGCGGCATGGATCGCAAAAAAACCGCGAGTCTCCCCATGCGTGCGGTCGATATGCATCTCGGTGTCATACACCTTCTCATTCTGCACGCCGGCTAAAAAGATAATGTTGGCCTCCAGGCCCTTCGCCTTGTGCAGGTTCATGATCCGTACGGGTCGTTCGGTCCGCGGCATAACCGGCACGCCATCGACCTCTTCGTTGCTCGTGCAGAGTTCGTCGAGTGTTTCGGCCACCGCCTCGAGATTCCAGATTTGTTCCCGATCATTGCGGAGCTTTTCAATTGCTCCGAGCAGGCCACCGGCCCGCATCGCGCCGTCGGCGGCAGTCGCCGCGCGGGCCGGCAGGCCGAGATCGCGCGTGATCCGTTCGATGGCCGTTACCAGTGGCAATTGTCGTAGCCAACTGCTATAGCGACGCAAACGAGCCAGCGGTTCGGCAATCGCCGCGCGATCTTTTGCGGCGAGCCGTTTGGGCGGTGCTTCTTCTAGCAAAAATGTTCCGCCCGCCTCCTTCCATGCGTAGAGTGCCGCATCGCTTACCCCGAACAATTCGCTGCGAAGCAGCGCAACGAGCGCGATCGGGTCTTCGACGCGGGCCAGGGCGCGGAGACAGATGGCCAAGAGGCGCAATTCGTCCACTCCGCTCAGCGCGTTGCCTCCGGTCACCTGGTGCGGTATGTCGAGTTCCTGCAGTTTGCGTCCGTAGTGGCTGAGGAATTGTTTCTTGCGGGTGATAATCATAAAATCTTCCGGCCGTGCACGGCGGAGAGCACCGTCGTCGCCCGGAAGTTTCCACTGTTCCTTGATCGCTTGATGGATCGTGCGGGCGATTTGGTCTGCCTCGTACTCAGTTGCCTCTACCTGGTTGCCAAATTTAGGGACGTTGAGCCGGTAAAGTCCCGCCAGATGCGCACCGCCACTCTCAATCCGGCCTGCCTGCATTGGCACGAACTGGGGGATCTGATCGGTCTCTTCTTCGCCGAAGACATCGATAAACTGGCCGTTGACCCAGTCGATCAGGTAAGGCTCGCTGCGGAAATTGGTCGAGAGCGGAACGATCTTCCCGCCGCTCTCGGCGATGATCTGCTTGACCCGGCGGTAGGTGACGATATCTGCTCGGCGGAAGCGATAGATGGACTGCTTCGGGTCGCCCACCACGAACAGTGAACCGGGCATCGGACGGCACTTCTGCCAGCAATTCTCGGTCACATCGTCTGCAGTAAGCAGCAGCATGACCTCCGCTTGAATCGGGTCGGTGTCCTGAAACTCGTCGACCAGAAGGTGCGTGAAACAGTTTTGAAAATAGCGCCGGATCGAAGGCCCTTCTTTGAGCAGTCGGGCCGAGAGCAGCAACAGGTCCTGGAAATTGAGCGCTCCTTCCATCCGCAGTCGCTCCTCGTAAAGCGCGATTGCCGGTCGAATGGCCTGCAGCACAATTCCATAACAGTATTCCCGCCACGCATCGAGAAACGGCACGGCAATCTGGTCGCGAAGCGTTTCCCAGCGTTGCTGTTCGGAGAGTGCCTGCTCTTTACCGTTGGGCCATTGTTTTTGGACGACTTTGGGGGTCTTGGTCTGCGTGAACAGCTCGAGAACTTGTGCGACGTTCCGCTCCTGGCCGATATCGAGCACCCGCACCATCCTCGCAATCCTTTCCAGTTTGGGCATGAGCGAGTCGTTGCCGATGTTCTCAAAGGGCATGATTGTTTTGAGATGCCGGGCATATTTGTTCAGTGTCTGCCGAGCATGATCGGCCGAGGGCATTGTGCTTGCCGGCTCCGGCCACTGACCAACATCGGGAAAATCACAAAGTCGCATAAATGCTTCGCGGAGCAGAGTGACTTCGATTCCGGCCTCTGCCAGGGCGGCGGCGATCTCTGCTTGCTCACTTGCGGGCGATTTGTGGGTCACGAGCGAGTCGACATATTCGCTCCATGCCGCACGCCGCAGGCGATCGTCGGCCACGTCGTCGAGTTCCGAAAAGCCGATCTCGACGCCGGCCTCTACGGGCCGCTCGCGAAGCAGTCGCCCGCAGAACGAGTGGATCGTGCCGACAAAGCAGCGGTCGATGTGGTCGATCGCCTCACTCAAGCGATCGGCCTCGTCGCCTTTGCGAGCGGTGGCGGCTTGTTCGATCGCGATCTGAAAACGTCCGCGGATTTCAGCGGCTGCCTTCCGCGTGAACGTAACCGCAGCGAGCGTGTCGATGGTGCAGTTCCCATTGGCGAGCAGTTCTACCATCCGACCGATCATCGAGGTCGTCTTGCCGGTGCCGGCTGCCGCTTCGACGAGCATCGTGGTGTCAAGCTCTTGGTGGATCGCATCGCGATGGGCTTGATCGGGCGGCGTGTTTTTTCTTGTGGCACTCACCTATTTGCTCCGTCGCAATTCGCGCAGCGGCACAAGCTGCAGATGTTGTTCGTTGTCGATTTTTGTCTTGCTCGCACGGGTCAGTGCGGTAAGGTCGCCGCAGGCGGTCTTGAAATCGCAGTAGCTACAATCTTTTACTTTGTCGGTCGGCACGAATGCACCGCTTGCGATCAGGTTGCAGAGCCGTTCGATGGTTGGCAGTCCCTCGACGAGTTCCTGGCCGGTCCAGCCGATCCGCCGGCCCCAGGTCTTCTGGCTCGGGAAGAAATAATTGAACTCGGCCACCTCGGCCGCCTGGCCGAAATGCTGCTTGAGGGCCGGCTCGATCATCGCGACGTAGAGTGCATTTTGGACAACCCGCCCCTGCTGGAACGGTTTTTTTTCATCGAACTTCCAGGCGCTGCCGGTCTTATAGTCGCAGATGGAAAACTGGCCTCCTCCCATGTTGTCGATCCGATCGATCCGCCCGCGGGTGCGGAAGCTACCACCACCGGGCAGAGCGATGGTGGCCGGTTGGTCGCTGTCGATCGGAGTGCCGTCCCCTTCAGCGGAGAGACCGATAGCAGCTTCAAAAAACTCCGGTTTGTGAGTCCGGCAATAGTCCGACTCGGCATCGAGGAAGATGCGCGTGGCGATCTTTAGTTCGGCCCGCTGGCGGAGGAAGGCGGCCTCGCTCGGTGGGGGCACGCGATCGCGGTAATGGTTAATCTGTTCGTTGAGTACCTCCATCAGGCGGTTAAGGTCGCGATCGAACTTTGGCAATTTGTTTTCACCGACCAGATCGGCAAGAAAGGTTTCAAAGACCGTATGGAGCAGCAGGCCGAAAGCGAGTGGATCGAGCCAGCGATCGGGATCGATTTCGAGTTCGTCGATCGGTTTGAGCTGGAGCGCGTAACGGAAAAAATAGCGGAGTGGGCATGTGCCGGCGGTCTCCAGGCCGCTGGCCGAGACGGGGCTTGTGCTGTTGCGGGGGTCGAGTTTGTTTCCCGCCTCGGGGACCAGACCATCGAACATCGTCAGCCCGGAGCCCGTACGGTCGCTTTGGGCCGCACCGCCGGCGGCCAGGTGCGGATAGCGGGCATACACCTCCGCAAGCGGCTCATCGATCTGACTGCCGCTACAGAGCCGCGCAAGCCACCACTCGCTCTCATCGAGCACCGCGCCGTCGCCGACAAAACTACTTGCAGGCGGAAGGGCTGCCTCGAGCGACTGCTGATCGGCTTCGGTGTCGCCCGTTTGGATCCGGAACGCCGAGAGGATGATCGGACTGGGAAACAATTGCCGGTCGTCGGCAAGATCCCAGCAGGGGTAGCTAAGTGTAAGTTCGCCGGATAGGCGGCTGACGGTCCGCACCAGGTCCTGTACGGACTTTTCGACCACTTCGCCGCTACGGATGAGCGAATCGCTGAGTTGCTCGCGTTCGCGATCGAGAAGAATCGGATCCTGGATCGCGCGGCCCGGGAAGCGGCCGTCGTCGAGGCCAACGATATACGTGTGGCTGCGACCAGAATGTCCCCCCGAACGGAGGTGCGCTACGTGTAGTTTGCCGGCTCGCGGTCCGGCACCGAGGATCCGCTTCCGTTCGGCAAGCGAGGCGAGCCAGGCGGCGAGCCGTTCGGGCGCCACGTTGCCGAGTCGCCCGAGCCAGTCCCGCATCTTTTTGATATCGGTAAGCAGGCCGTCGCGGGCGTAGTTGTCGACTTCGGTGTTGCCGTGGGTGAGCGACTCAAGAAGCGTGCAACTGTTGGTGAGGATGTCGTCGGCCCTCTCGGCCACCGAAATCGAGAGCAGCCGCTCGAGGAGCACCTGCAGTGCCTTGAGTGCGGCCAGATCCCGCTCAAGGCGGCTGAGACGCTCGGTGATCGCTTCCTCATCACCTATCTGTGGTGCGCCTGCCTGTGATTTTTCCATTTGTAATTGGCAGGCGGCCATTTTTTTGCTGCAGCGGTCGATCTCTTCGTTGATTTTAGGCAGGTAGCGGTCCGCACCGCTGCCGATCGGGAGTGTGCGGAGTGCGGCGGTGAGCCGCCAGGCGGGGACCGGTTTGGTATCGTCGACTTGCAGCAACCCTTCGTGCAGCATCCGTACAAGCAGCCGCTGGTCGTACTCTTCGTCAATCCAGGTCAGCCAAGCAGCGAGTGCCCGTCCGGGTCGTCCGTAGTGGGCGGGTATGCCTTCGGCAAACGTCACCGGCGCTGTAGTCCCATTTTCTTCATCGCTATGTTCGGCCGCCAGGCCAGCAGCCATTTCATAGATCAGCGGGACGTACTGGTCGTGATCGGTGTGCAGCAGTTCGACCTCGTCGAGCGGGATCCCGCTTTTGAGAATCCGCCGCAGCACCTCGCGGACCTCGTTCACTTCGCCCGTCGCGGAGAATATCTGTAGCGATCCGTCCGCAAACGGTGGTCCCGCCTCGCCGGGCCGCACCAGGAAGGCGAGCCGCTCGATGTCGGTTGCCGGTGGTACCCCGTTGCCTGCCGGCAGCGGTCGGCGGCAGGCCTGTGGGAAACGCGCCAGCAACTTCGCCTCCAGGCCTCGCGGCTCGAGCAGGTCGGGTACGAGCAGCAGCAGATTCTCCGGTACCACGTGCGGATCGGTCTCGAGGCGGTCGATGGCGCGTTGGAACAACTCCGCATGATCGAGGACAGAGAGTGCCTCGAGTTGCGCTTCGTAGGCATTGAGAAGCTTGCAGAGGTCGGCTCCTTTATCGCGGACCTCAAAGCGTATTCGCTCTAGATCGTTGGCCGAGCAACCGGCCATTCGCATCGCGTCGATAGCCGAAAGGAGTGCCGCAGCCAAACGCGTACTCGCCTCTGAGTGGCTGAGATATTCACTCTGCTGCTCTCCGAGCAGATGATCCATTAGCAGTGTGGCGGCAAATTCGGGAAGCAGGCTCACTTTTTCAGCGGCAAATTTTCCTGCAGCTAGATCCCCTGCAGCTAGATCCATGGCCAAGTGCGATAGGGTAAGTACCCGAAAGCCGACTGCCGGTTGTCCGTTGCGGACCACGCTCTCTAGCCATTGGTTGCCGACGCGAAGGGAGGGTGCAAGCAACCACTTGGTCGCGAGCAATTCGGTACGAGCAATTTCGGCAAGTTCACCCAACAGCGGATTGATGGACATTCGGTTGTGTTCTGCAATAGTCCGTTACGGAGTTTGTTGGGAATATTTTGTTGGGCATATTGTAATCGAGGTGTCCCGGCAGAGGAACGCGATGGTTAGCCTCGGATATTGATCTTATTTCTTACGCGAAACGATTCTCGATGGCCAAAAAAATTCTCAGATTCTGAAGCATTGCGACAATAAGACGCCAAAGGAGTCATTTTGGCAGGTTGATGTTCCGTTCCATCTTTGCTCAGAGCCTCTGTGAGCAAACGCTCAATCTGCTATAAGAAAAAGAGGAGTCGGGCGGCTTGTTTTAAAACCAGGGTGCCGAAGAGAAAAACCGTGGCTCCGCATGCCGGTCGGGATGGATGGCATACCTGAAGATTGAAGGGATTAAGGATCAATAATGATTAATATTATTGATGACGCCCTAGATGCACCCCTGTTTGAGAAAATCCAGGAGACATTTCTCGGCGATGCATGTCCGTGGTTTTTTAGCAAGGGCGTGGCGAGGCAGGACGATGGAGATTTTCAATTCGTCCATGGAATCTATAGTGGCTCGGAGCCAGCCAGTAATTATTGGCCATTGGTGCGTCCTATCCTGCACGCATTGAACGCCGCTTCGGTCATGAATGTTAAGGCGAATCTGCTCGTGCGGACTGAGAGCATTGTCGAACTCGGCATGCACGTCGACAATTCATTAAAAGATGCCTACACGGCCGTGTACTATATCAACACGAATAATGGCTACACGTTTTTTGAAAATGGTACGAAATGTGAAAGTGTTGCCAATCGTCTGGTCGCTTTCCCTTCGCACATGCAGCATGGAGGGACAACCTGTACCGATCAGCCTACTCGCATGCTTATCAACTTCAACTACCATCCCATCATCGAAAATGTGTAGCCTGGTTTGACGCGCATTTGTCCCCTTCGCGCGGCCCGTACCGCCGTCCGAATCGGCGCTCGCGCGGTTTCTAGAGGTTAAAAATGGACATTTGTTCGGTCCGCCGCCAACCACTTCCGGGTCGCTTTCGACTAGCGTTCGCGCGGCCATCTCGGGTAAGCTGGTCGGGGTCGGGGCGGTATCCGATACGGACCTCTTTCACTCATAGGCATGCGGTCATGGATTGCAAAAAAGTTTGCCCCATACATTTCTGGTCTCTGTTGGTCGCGGGCCTGGTCCTGTTTGTGGCGGGCTGCGGATCGCCCCGGGCGGGAGAAGACCGCGCCGCATCGGATCACGGTTCTGCCGAGCATGGCGCTTCGGACCACGCGCACGCCGACCATTCACCGGCAACGTCCATCAAACTCAGCGACAAGGCACTGCAGAATGTCGGTTTTTCGCCCTACACGGTAAAACTGGTCCCCTATACAAAAAACACCACCGTGCCTGCCATGGTGGTCGAGCGACCGGGCTGTTCGCAACTCGATGTTACGGCACCCATGACCGGAGTGGTCACCCGGGTCTATCCCATCGAAGGCCAGGCGGTCGCCGCGAACCAGCCGTTGTTTGATCTCCGCCTGACGCACGAAGACCTGGTCGCATCGCAGCGGAGTTTTTTGCGGTCTGTTGAGGAGTTGGATATCCTCGAACGGGAGTTGGCGCGATTGAAGTCGATCAGCGAGGGGATCATCGCGGGAAAAATCATTCTCGACCGCGAGTACGAAAGACAGAAAATTCAGGCCGCCCTGCACTCCCAGCGTGAAGCGCTCCTGCTGCATGGCCTCTCGGAAGAACAGGTCGATGCCATCCGCGATAATCGCAAGCTTCTAAAAGGATTAACCGTCTATGCCCCTAAGGCGACTGAGAATTGTACCGAGGCAGTCGGAGAACATCCGTTCACGGTCCAGTCGCTCCCGATCAAGCCGGGAGAACACGTCGACGCTGGCCAAAGCCTCTGTATCCTTGGGGACCACTGCCGTTTGTATGTCCAGGGAAAAGCTTTTGAAGAAGATGCCGCGGAGTTGAATCGGGCCACAAAAGAAAACCGGCGCGTGACGGCGGCGCTCCTCTCGGAGGGCGACCGGCAGGCGGCGGAAGAGGAGTTGCAGATTCTCTATCTCTCTGACTCGGTAGACCCTGCGACCCGCGCGTTCCATTTTTATATGGAACTGCCCAACAAAATCATTCGCGATCAGCAGCGGGATAAACATCGGTTCATCGGCTGGAAATACAAGCCAGGGCAACGTTTCGAGGTACAACTTCCCCTGGAACAATCGAGCGATCAGTTGGTGCTGCCGGTCGATGCAGTGGTCCAGGAGGGTGCAGAGCGGTTTGTGTTTCGGCAGAACGGAGATCAATTTGATCGCGTTGAGGTACACGTTAAAAATCGCGACCGACAACGTGTCGTGATTGCGAATGACGGCTCGCTCTATCCCGGTGACATTGTCGCGGCCAAAGGGGCCTATCAGATGTACCTGGCGATGAAAAACAAAGCTGGTGGACCAATCGATCCACACGCCGGGCATAGCCATTAATCGAATCGATTTGGTCTATTTAGGTGCGGCCGATGCTCAATGCCATCATTCGTTTTGCCTTAAGGCAACGCTTGTTGATTGTGGCCGTTGCGCTGTTTCTCCTTCTCGGCGGCGGCTGGCAGATTCTGCAGTTGCCGATTGACGTATTTCCCGATCTGAATCGACCACGGGTGACGCTCATGGTCGAGGCGCCTGGAATGGCCCCGGAAGAGGTGGAAACGTTGATCACGTTTCCCCTCGAGACCGCACTCAACGGAGCGTCCGGAGTCCAAACCGTCCGGAGTGCGTCGGGGATCGGCATGGCGATCCTGTACGTCGAATTCGATTACG
>JASMGX010000320.1 GCA_030751095.1 Pirellulales bacterium
AAAAGCTTTGTTGCCTGAAATTCTTACCACGGCAATTGCGGATTTTCCAGGTGGGGTCGAAAGAGCATATATTGTGTCTTGTTTTTTTACCATATAAAGAATGGTAAATAAACTTATACTCAAAACAAGTCTATGTTTACGTTTGCAATGTTTGGATTAATTTATTTATTTTAATTTAAAAAAAAGTTAGAAAAATAGTACCAGCGATATTAGCCCTTTGTTCCCATGCTTTGAAAAAATTCATTATTGGTTTTGGTGTTTTGCATTTTATCTAGTAAAAATTCCATAGCTTCTGTAACCCCCATTGGTGCAAGAATTTTTCTAAGTATAAATATTTTTCCAAGCTCATTTTTATCTAACAACAGCTCTTCTTTTCTTGTTGCTGATTTGCCTATATCAAAGGCTGGATAAGTTCTTTTTTGGCTAAGCTTTCTGTCTAAAACAATTTCACTGTTTCCCGTCCCTTTAAATTCTTCAAAAATAACCTCGTCCATTCTGCTGCCAGTTTCAATTAAGGCGGTTGCAATAATTGTTAAAGAACCCCCTTTTTCAACATTTCTGGCTGCGCCAAAAAACCTTTTTGGTCTTTGTAGGGCGTTTGCATCTACGCCTCCCGTTAAAACTTTGCCACTTGATGGAACTACTGTGTTATATGCCCTTCCAAGTCTTGTTATTGAATCAAGAAGAATAACTACATCTTTCTTATATTCAACCAGTCTTTTTGCTTTCTCTATCACCATCTCTGCAACCTGAACGTGTCGTGATGCTGGTTCATCAAACGTTGAGCTTATTACTTCTCCATTAACAGATCTGGCCATATCTGTTACCTCTTCAGGCCTTTCATCAATCAACAAAACAATAAGTTTTGTGTCGGGGTTATTATTAATAATAGCATTAGCAATTTTTTGCATAATAATTG
>JASMGX010000322.1 GCA_030751095.1 Pirellulales bacterium
CCGCTAACTGGAACGGCTCTAGCTTGACGACTTATGCAAACGGTACATCGGCGGCGCCCACGCATTCCGACGCGAACTTCCAGGGCGGCATTGGCTCGGCCTGGGCCGTCGGTAGCGGTACGATGGAGCAGAACGGTACGTTTGACATGAACGGGAACGTTGCGGAGTGGCTCGAAGACGACACGAACACCGTCTACGCTGCTTCCGGCCCTGGTGAAAATCACCAGACGCAGGGTGGCGCGTTCCATCTTGGGACGTATGCGATGCCGTACACGTTCGACTGGGTGTATCATCAGAGCGACACCGCGTACTACGACTGGGCGGGCTTTCGCATCGCTACGAACGCCGAGCAGAGTGGTGGCGGCGGTGGTGGCAATCCTGCAGTACCTGAGCCCTCCACACTGGCTCTCCTGGGAGTTGCCATGCTCGGCATGATGGGTCTTATCCGTCGTCGTAGGCAATAGGTTCTGTAGTCGAGAAAAACTTTTGAAGTTGCTATAATTAGGGCGGCCCTGTGAAAGCAGGGTCGCCCTTTTTTTCGACCTGGCAGACGTGCGCTTTCTTGGAACTTGAAAAAGATGACTCGTGAAGACGACCGTGACTCTTGCGTTCTTATCGCTCGTGCTTTGCAGCGATTCGGGCGCCTTGGCTGACACGTTTGGCATCGTGGGCACCACGTTCGACGTTGAGTTCGTCACGGTTGGCGATCCGGGTAACTTGGACGACACGACGATCCCGCTTCCTGCGAAACCCGATCCCGTTGGCGCGGTGGCGACATCCTGCCAGCGTTCACCAACTTCACTGGTCCTGGTTCGACGCATCGAAGGCAACCCGGCCATCTCGGCCAAGTGGACCCTCTGGCTCGGCTCGCTGCTCGGGGCCGGGGTGTATGTAGCCGGCAAGATCGGC
>JASMGX010000323.1:0-632 GCA_030751095.1 Pirellulales bacterium
AGTTTATGGTAAAAAAGGAGTCAGAAACCTTATCTTGCCCCAAGCGAATGCAAACGGCCACGTAGTTCATTGACTGAGAACGTTGCCAACAAGTCGTGGCCGCTGGCCGCACCTTCGCCGGGTCACCTTCGCTGTTTTTGCACCATTGACCGATTTCCATACAATGAGTGTGTTACTTAACTTTTAATCCCCGGTGTGGGCGGTGACGGCCACACCCACCGTTGGCCGCTTGCGATTGACCACATGAAAACCATGACCTCGCTGCTACTTCTTCTACTTACGTCATGCACACCTGATCCCGAAGGGAACACAGAAAGCAACACACCCAGCGTAACGGAATCTGTGGCGTTTCTCGATCTGGGAAATAAGCTTCCTCCCGATCTAAAAAAAGAGGAGGCTCAGCTGTTGTTCTTTTCCAACGCCTTCCACGAGCAATATGCGTTAAATCACGCGGGCATTGAATACAGGTTGTTGGCTTTGCCAGACATCGGCACCATCAATGGAATCGTTTGCAAAGACCATCGTTTTGTCACCCCCGAAGGGGTCCGAATAGGTCAGACACTAAAGGAAGTCAAAGACCTAACTGGAGGCAAATACAAAACAATGCCTGGATTCGGTTACTGGGTTCCGTT
>JASMGX010000323.1:642-892 GCA_030751095.1 Pirellulales bacterium
ACGGATGGTCCCCTGGCATCGGATGCCCAAGTCAGTTTGGTTGCCAAGAGCATGCAATTCTGGCCAGCCAAACGGTAGGTTAGTCAACCTTGCCTGCCGTTTGCTAATAAAACGGCTACACTGATGCGGCCGCCAACAAGTCGTGGCCGCTGGCCGCACCTTCGCCGGGTCACCTTCGATGTTTTTGCACAATTATCGGGTTTCCATACAATGAGTGTGTTACTTAACCTTTAAACCCCGGTGTGGGCGG
>JASMGX010000324.1 GCA_030751095.1 Pirellulales bacterium
GTGGTGCTGGTGGGGTGTGGGCCAAGCGTGGATATTCACGATGCTGCCATAGACGGAAATATCAAAGCCGTCAAACAGCACTTGGCTGCTGGTGCGAATGTTAATGTGAAGGATGAGGAGTACGGGGCGATTCCTTTGCATCATGCGGCCCAAGCAGGTCACAAGGAAGCCGTCGAACTGTTAATCACAGGAGGTGCGGATGTGAATGCGAAGGATGATTGGGGTGAGACTCCTTTGCATCGTGCGGCTTCTGGAGGCCACAAGAAAATCGCCGAACTACTCATCGCCAAAGGTGCAGACGTGAATGCGGAGGCTGGTGGTGGATGGACTCCTTTGCAAGTTGCAGCTTATCAAGGTCACAAGGAAATCGCCAAACTTTTTATCGCCAACGGTGCGGATGTAAATGCGAAGGATGATGATGGCGATACACCGCTAGATGAGGCCATCCTCCGCAATCGAACCGAAATCGCCGACCTCCTCCGCAAACACGGCGGCAAGACGGGTGAAGAATTGAAAGCTGAAGGGAAGTAATTCTACAAATTGGGAATCACACTTACCGCTTCCCGTAGCCTCTCCAGTTCAAGGTGAGTGTATTTCTGGTTCATAGCGTCAGAACTGTGTCCTGTCAGTTGTTGCCTGACCTCACCGGCAATACCCTTGTTCGCCAGCATGGAGTTGAAGCTGTGCCGCAAAGAATGGAATGAAAGCCGGTTCATGGTTCGCCCTTTGCCTTCTCCCTTGCGGTAGGGGTGGGGGTCGATACCGGCCTTCTCCATTAACCCAGAAAATATTTTTGAAAGCCCCAGTTCCCCTCCTGTTGGTTTCCCGGCCAGGGTGAGCAGAATGGGGGCTTCCGGGTCATCCTGTCCTGCAGCATTGAGTAGGGCATCC
>JASMGX010000325.1 GCA_030751095.1 Pirellulales bacterium
GTGCTGACAACGGACGCGTATCCATTCTTCTACAAGTACTGGTTTTCCGGCTTGCCTTGGGATCACCCCGAGGAATACATCCGCCGCTCACCCCTGTCACTGGTTGGTAATGTCACCACGCCAACGATGCTGCTGACTGGCGAGGAGGACTACCGCACCCCGATTTCGGAATCCGAACAATTCTACCAGGCACTGAAACTGCGCAAGATTGACACGGCCTTGGTGAGGATTCCTGAAACGTCACACGGCATCGCAGCTCGGCCCAGCAACCTGATTTCGAAGGTGGCTCATATCTTAAAATGGTTTGAGTTGCACGGTGCTTCGAAAGATACATCTGCCGAGTGACATTCGTGGGTTGGCTATTTCCCTTCAGCTTTCAATTCTTCACCCGTCTTGCCGCCGTGTTTGCGGAGGAGGTCGCCGATTTCGCCTTTGGCCAAATCTAGCGGTGTTTCGCCATCATTAGTCTTCGCATTCACATCCACGCCTTTGGCGATTAACAGTTGGACGATTTCCTTGCTACCCCAATAAGCCGCACCATGTAAAGGGGTCTGTCCATCACCCTTCGCATTACCATCCGCACCGTTGGCGATGAGCAGTTCGACGATTTCCGTGTGGCCTTTTTGATACGCAATCTGCATAGGTGTCTCCCCAACACCAGTCTTCGCATTCGCATCTGTGCCAGCAGCCAAGTGTTGTTTTACGGCTTCGATGTTTCCGTCAAAGACAGCTTGGTGAATTGAGATGTCTGGTGCTTCGGTTGTCGGCGGTTCTGGTTTCGCTTCTGGTGCTGGAGCCGACTCCCTGACTCCACACCCCACCAAAACCACGGCTGCGACGATTGCGATCAGATATGATTTCATAGCGAGGGAACTATCAACCCAA
>JASMGX010000326.1 GCA_030751095.1 Pirellulales bacterium
TGAACCGTCTCACCTCCAAACAACTGTGTGCGCTCCTTCCACGGTAACCCCTTGTCGGACAAGGCTTCATAAGAAAGATCTTTGTAGTGTCCAAGCTTTGCATCGAAAACCAAGCCATCCTCAACGGCCCAGGCGAAGCCAGGAATAAACATGTTGATCACGAAAAAGGAAAAAAACAGCAAAGCCAGCGGTTTGGATTTAATAGTAAACTTGTCCTTAAAGTGTTTGGTGAAACTAGAAACCCGATCCGAGTAGTTGAGTCGTGTTGTTTTTTCTCTTCCCTCTTTAATCTTGGCGCCCAAGTAGGCTTTTACAGACTTTTCTGGATACAACACTAATTTGATGAGCAACTTCATAGTTTCCTTACATATATTTATTCAGATCTTAATTCTTCACCCGTCTTGCCGCCGTGTTTGCGGAGGAGACCGGCAGGTTCCTGGGTATTGGCTGGTTCATTCTTTTCACGGGTTGGGTGAGGGTGGCAGGAACCGTTTCCGGAAGGCTTCGATCCCGATTTCCCCCAGGCCAAGGATGTGCATCAGTTCACCCGTATCGGAAAAATCCAACCGCTTCTCCGGGTTGTAGTAGGCGAATGCCGCTTTCCAAGCTGGGCCAAGGACCGGATGACCCTTGGCAGCCTCCACAAAAGAGGCAACATCGCCCTTGCGGTTGAGGAAACGGTTTGCATCGCGGATACGGATGTAGTGCGTGTTCTTTTTGCTATATGCCAAAGCCTGATCACCGGTTTGGTTTTCATTCCAGTTGCTGTGCTGGACAACGTGGATCCGGCGTGTCGTATCCACTCTAGGCAGCTTCTTCTTGAGCCTGCGCACGACATCGGCGGTGATGTCCGACTGCCCTCCTTCCTTAACCCAGACATCG
>JASMGX010000327.1:0-535 GCA_030751095.1 Pirellulales bacterium
ATCCCAGTGAACATATTCGTGCATGGGCAATTCAGTTGCTGTGCGAGAACAGCAAGCCCGGGGTCGCCGTTTGTAAAAAACTTGCTCAACTGGCCGAGAATGATAAGTCGCCCCTTGTACGCTTGTACCTTGCCAGCGCGATGCAGCGTTTGTCTTTCAGTGAACGGATACCGATTCTCAAGAGACTGGTCGCGCACGCGGAGGATGTGAAGGATCAGAACCTGCCGCTCATGTACTGGTATGCGGCAGAGCCCGTGGTGGCAGCCGATAAAAAGGTGGCGGTCGAACTCCTTACCGCTTGCAAAATCCCGAAAGTGCGTCAATTCATCACGCGCCGATTGGCATCCAAATAATGATAAAGACAGAACACCGCTGGATCGGGCCATTGGTTATACCGAAATCGCAAACCTCCTCCGCAAACACGGCGGCAAGACGGGTGAAGAATTGAAAACTGAAGGCAACTAGACCAACCCACTCCACCACTTGAACGCCGCAGGGTTGTTGTTCGGCGATGTGGAACTCGTTGATCGCCTTT
>JASMGX010000327.1:545-879 GCA_030751095.1 Pirellulales bacterium
CCTTTAGAAACGACTTGATGTCCACTTCAACTTTCATAGGGTCGGCCCTGTATGAACTCCATCGACATTAAATCGTTACTCATCGGTATCCTCTTAACCTCAACCGTTTTTCTTGCCACAGGATGGCAAGTTTCAACCCTTACAGGGGTTCAAAAGGTTGAAATTGTAAAATTCCCACCCTCTTATGCCCAGAACAGCAAACTACAAGTTGAAGTCACAAAATGGCCGACTTCATCACTGAAGGTCAAAGAACAAAACTTCTGATCACTAGCTCCTATAGCAGACCGCATCAAAGCTGATCTCTTTGTTAGCGGCAGCGGCAACAGTTAAATCG
>JASMGX010000328.1 GCA_030751095.1 Pirellulales bacterium
AATGGCTCGGAGCGACGAATAAGAAATCCGGTGGTAGGCAGAAAGAACTACTACGGCTCGGGTGCGATCTGGAGTGCGAAGTTTACCGCGGTGATGTTCAGTATCTTTGAAACCCTGGCCTTGTGGGATATCAACCAGATCCAATGGCTTAGCGATTATTTCAGAGCCTGTGCGGTGGCCGGTGGGAAACCACCTGAGGATATAACCGTGCATCTTCCCTGGAACATCGCCAAAGACAAAGAAACCAGTTGGACCATTTGCGGGCGGGTGTTCACCCAACCAGAAGTTGACTGCATTAGTGCAATCATAGATGAAGATACCACTCGTAGCCGCACCGCGATATCTCGAATTGCCTGTGAACAGCTACAGTGGTACAGGCCCGACGGAACGGTCAAATGGCAAAGCATGAGACAGGTGCTTTTAAAAATGGAAGCTCAAGGGCTCTTCTCACTTCCGCCGTCTCGGCGCATGGCTATCGAGAGCAAACCGATTGAACACACCGAGCGCACTGCGATGGGCGAAGAGATTATGCAATCAGTCGGCAAGCTGCCCGAATTACACATCGAGATAGCGAAAACGCATGATCAAAGATCGTTGTGGAATGAATACATCGACCGCTATCATTACCTGGGATACACACAACTTCCCGGAGCACAGATGAAGTATCTTGTGTATGCAGCAGATAAACTTGTTGCCCTGTTGGGGTTCAGCTCAGCGGCATGGCGGATTGCGCCTCGGGATTGGTACATAGGGTGGTCGGATGAGAAACGAAAAGAGAATCTACATCTGGTTCTCAACAACGCCCGATTCCTGATATTGCCGTGGGTGTGCTCGAAAAATCTTGCCTCAAAAGTGCTGTCGATGGT
>JASMGX010000329.1 GCA_030751095.1 Pirellulales bacterium
CGAATGCATTGATGATTTGCTTTCCGATTCGCGATAGACCGGTAGCGGCGAGGGTATCCTGCCTATCGATTGCGGACACCAATCGGTCGCGGTCTTGAGTTTCCCAGGCAGTGAACATTTGCAGCCTCTCCAAAATGGCAGGTGCGGGGTTCAATCGACCGGCAGTCTCTGGAAAATCGGCGCTTGCAACATGGAATCTTGCAAGCGCCTGCATCGACGAGCGCAGCCGCTCATGGGATGGACACTCAGCGTAATTTGCCTTTCCGGGTAACCAGGGCGATATTTCCCAAAGGTGTCCCGCGTGGTGGATAAAAGTCGCCTCATTCTCTGGGTGTGGCCGGATCGGTACCGGCACCTTTTGAAAGCCGCGACTATCCGCATGCTGCAACATGCTGTGGATCAATGCAAGCCTGCCCGTCGTGGGATGCGGGACCGGCCAGCGGCGAAGACAGAGTGGGCCGCGCAAGGATGAGAGCCTCCAGAAACATGCTCCGCTGAAGCCGCCCGCATTTCCCAACGGCTCAATATGCTGTGGTGTGCAGTCGGAGGGAAATTTAGATAGTACCGGCTCAAGAATGTCAGAAACTGTCATCACAATTATTTCATGTTCACAAATGCGAGTGACTCAACAATCTGATATCACGAGACACACCGGAAACGTCGAGCGACTTAGAATTTTTGGAACGAACGCCGAGGCCTGAGAAAGTTTTACCACACTTGCAAAACAAACCGCTGCCAACAATGAAAACAATTTAAGCAAAAAAAAGGCCGCCAGCTTCCTCCTTGGAGAAAACCGCAGCCTAATAAACTTTCGGTCCATTGCGACGGTGGAGGTCGCTGCGAGAAAGGCGAGGGTCGGCGG
>JASMGX010000032.1 GCA_030751095.1 Pirellulales bacterium
GCCAGCGGGGGGGGTGTATGGATCGCGGATGACCGGCGGCGGCTTTGGCGGCTCTACGGTAACGCTCATCGCCGCAAACAGAGCGGATGCGATCAGAGAGCGGCTAGAGAGCGAATACCGGCAAAAGACTGATATTGAACCGACGCTGTTCACCACCCGGCCGGCGGCGGGCAGTTTTCTGGCCCGAGGAGGGGCAGAGGGCAACAAATCGGAGACATAATTCGCCCTCCGACCTCATTTTTGCCCATTTTTGTGAGCTACAATTGAGAAACCGATGCAACCCGATCATGGCGCAAGGGACCGGGAGAGGCGATGAAAGCCAAATCACTCGACATAAAACTGGCCAAGATCCTCAGCGATCCGTCCTGCGGTGAGTTTTTGCTCGCCGACGCGAAGGATGCCGATATGGCCGGTGGAATGGCCGCTCCGGGCAAGAGTCCGGAACACCATGCCCAGGAAGGCCACTTTCGTTCCCTCCAGCAATATCGCGAATTGATCCGCCAGAATGTCCGCGGGGGTCTCGTCGATATCATGCTCATGAGCAGCAGTTCCAATGAAGTGCTCACCATCGGAGAGCGACTCTTTGACGAGAGCCACGTTACGCCGGCAATTCGCGCAAACGACACGACCGACATCTGGCTCGCCCGAGGAGGCCAATACACCACACAACCGGCTCGCCCCTTCCGCAGTACGACGATCGACCACGGTATGTGCGGCAAAGCCGATTGTGACCCGGCAGAACGTGGCCTCGGCGCCGACCTGGGACTCTTTTCGGTCACATACAACAACGATACCCAGCTCGATGCCGCGATGCTGCGAAGCTACAAAGAATTTCGACTCGAAGCAGAACAAAAATCCTTCCGGCACTTCCTCGAGGTCTTTCCGCCCAACGCGCCCCAGGCGGCCATTGCCGATTTAGGCCAGTTTATCAACGACAACATTGCCCGAACCCTGGCAGGCGTGGCCGGCAGCGGCCGACCGCTCTTTTTAAAAGTGCCGTACAATGGCCCCGCAGCGATGGAGCAGCTCGTCTCCTACGACCGCAATCTGGTCGTTGGAATATTGGGGGGTTCTTCCGGCACCACCTTCGACGCATTCCACCAATTGTATGAAGCAAAAAAATATGGTGCACGCGTCGCTCTTTACGGACGCATGATCAACAATTCCGAACATCAGGCATCGTTCATCGAACACCTGAGATTTTTGGCCGATGGCGAGATCACCGACCCGGCCGAGGCGGTGCGGTCCTATCACGCGGCGCTACAGAAATTGAATATTGCGCCCTACCGTGCGATCGATGAAGACCTGGTGCAATCGATGCGGCAGAGTGCCTATGGCGGCTCTTCCAAAACGGCATCGGTGCCGAGCAGGGCTGGAAACTCTGACAAAAGCGGAGCGGCCGAATCGGCCGACGGTAAATCTCCCGATTTTGCAAACATGACAGCCCAGGAAAAACTGGCCTGGAATCGGCGGCGGCTCGATCGCATGCTCGGCGATTAGATGCGGAGTCGCTTAGACCATCATCCTAAGCATCATCAGACAGGCATCCACCTGCTCGTCACTGCCGACCGAAATCCGCAAACCATCGCCCCAGTCGGCGTACTCCATATAGCGGACAAGGATCCGCTCCTCTCTGAGCCTCTCATAGATCGGCCGCAGCGGTACTGTCGGGTGCGTGCACCAGAGAAAATTCGCCTGCGATGGGGGAATGTCGAAGCCCAGATCCCCCAGAGCCTCCGTCATTCGACTCCGAGTCGCAACGATCTTTTTGCAATTTTCACTCCTCCACGCCTGATCGGCAATCGCCGCCGTGGCACCAGCGATCGAAAGCGTATCGCAGTTGTAACTATCCTTCACACACAATAATCTCTCGATGATCGATTCCTGGGCCACGAGAAACCCGAACCGCATTCCGGCCAGGGCGTACGATTTACTCAGCGATCGGGACACCATAATCCGCTCATTCTCTGCAACCAGGCGGATACAGTTTTCATCCGAGAAGTCAGCATAGGCTTCGTCGACCAACAGGGGACAGGGGAGCTTCTCTGCCAGTTCAACGATTCGCGCTCGAGAGAGTATCGTACCCGACGGGCTGTTCGGATTGGCAAGGACGGCGAGCTGCACCTTTTCACAGTCCGAGACGAACGCATCGGACAGAGACCAGTCCCGCTCATAGGGAACGGTAGCGATTTGGGCACCTTGAATGCCCGCAAGCGTCTCGTAGAGCAGGTAACTCGGGTAGGGCGCCCGCAGGCGGCCACCTTCTGCGACCAATGCGCGGGTCACCACCGTCAATATATCGTCACTGCCGTTACCGCAGAGAATCCAGCTCGGCGGAACGCCCAGGACCGAGGCAGCTTGCTGCCGGAAGGCCGTGGCCACAGGATCGGGATAGCGGGTCAGTCGCTCACCGGTGATCCCACCAATCGCCTGCATGACCGCAGGGGAGGGGGGGTAGGGATTTTCGTTGGTATTGAGTTTGATCCACTTTCCCTGCTGTGGCTGTTGACCGGCAACATACCCTTGCAGGGAATCAATATTGGGACGAAAGAAAGACATGAAAACTCGCGATCTGGTTTGGGCCGGGCCACTACTGCCCCTAAACCCGGTAGACGTGTTGCCGTTGGATGATTTTAGTCCTCATGAAACGAAACGTTTAGGAGCCCTATTGTCCGTCGTCAGATCGATCCTGCTTGCGACACCGTACATCGACACTAAGGCAATGCGCTGTCAGTCCCTCTCGCTCGGCAAGCTGCTTGAGAAATGGCGCAGCAGCAGCAGTCGCCTCCTGCTCGAAATGGATGACACCGCAGGATCGCAAAAAATCGTTCGCAGAAAGGCCGCTGGCAAATCTCGCGGTACCACCGGTCGGCAGGACATGCGAGGGACCGGCGACATAATCGCCCAATGCGACCGGGGAATAGGGTCCGAGAAAAATCGCGCCCGCGTTATGATAGTCATCAAGACAGGCTGCTGCATCGACGGTGGCAATCTGCAGATGCTCGGGGGCAATCGCGTTGGCCAACTCCGCAGCAGCTCCGGCGTGGGGGACCAGGATGAGGGCCCCAAATTCTTCAAGACTTTCCCGTGCCAACGCTCCTCGAGGCAGCCGCGAGCACATTTGCGAAAGCTCACCGGGGAGCGCGTCCCATAGTTCCTCGCAAGTGGTAATGAGGATGCTCGCACCCGGGGCATGTTCCGCCTGCGCGATCAGATCGGCTGCCACAAATTCTCGAGGAGTCGATGCATCTGCGATTACGACCACCTCGCTCGGACCGGCGATCGCATCGATGGCCACTTCGCCAAAGACATAACGCTTGGCGAGGGCCACGAAGAGATTTCCCGGACCTGCGATCAGATCGACCGCCGGCAGTCCATCGACTCCGTACGCGAGTGCAGCGACCGCCTGAGCACCGCCGGCGCGGTACACCTCCGTGATGCCCAACTCGTGGCAGGTCGCAAGCAGATCGACATTTTCACTCCCAAACGGGGTGGGAGGAGCAACGATGGCGATTTGCTCCACCCCTGCAACCTGTGCCGGGACCGCCGTCATCAGAACGGTCGACGGGTAGGCCGCCGCACCGCCAGGCACACAGAGCCCCACCCGCCGCAATGGGCGATAACGCTGCTGCAGCAACCCGCCACCGGTCACCTCCACCGAAACATCCTCATGCCGGATCGCCTGTTGGAACGCGACCAGATTCTTTCGGATCGCGCGGAGAGCTTGCAGAAATGCATCATCGGCCTGGCGATGGGCAGCTTCAAGCTGTTCTGCTGAGACTCGCAGTGCATCGCGATCCAGTTTGACCTTATCGATCTGCTCGGTGTATTTGAGAACGGCGGCGATGCCATCGGATCGAACCGCATCACAGATTGTCTGCACGACCTGCTGTGGGGTAAGGGGCTGTCCAAACACCTCCATCGTCCGCTGTTTGCCGGCCTCGGAAACCACATCGCCACGAAGACCGATCCGCTTGCGGATCGCAGCGACCTCTGCATGCAGATCATCACGGCGATAATCAATTCGCTGGATATTGAGAATGTCTGTCATCGGCATACTGGTGGAAAAGCTTTTTTGCGCGTAGACTGCACCCGAGGCACCGACTCACTGTCTACAGGGATGCTTCCCATGAATCCGTCACACGAAAAAAGCATCACCCGTTGTTTATTCTGACCGCTCGCGGTGGATGGCGGAAGGGCTATCCTGCTGTATAAATCACCGCTCATCCACCACCACGATCTCCATACCATGAAACCCTCACCGAGTGACTATCGCAGTGATACTCTCACCCAGCCCACCGCTGCGATGCGTGCTGCGATAGCCGCGGCCGAAGTCGGGGACGATGTGTTTGGCGAAGATCCGACGGTCAATCGGCTCCAGCAGTATGTTGCCGGACAACTCGGCAAAGAGGCGGCGATCTTCGTGCCTTCCGGTACGATGTCCAACCAGATTGCGATCCTCGGGCACTGCCAGAGTGGTGACGAGTTTCTCTGCGAGGCGGGATGCCATATTTACAACTATGAGCAGGGGGCCTTTGCTCAGATCGGTGGAGTCATCAGCAGAACATTCATCGGGCACGGCGGCATCCTTGAACTTTCACAGCTGCAAGATGCGATCCGGCCCGACAATGCCCACGTAGTGCGGACCCGACTCGTCTCCCTGGAAAATACCCATAACATGGCTGGCGGTCGGATCCAACCTTATGAAAATGTCGCGGCGATCTGCTCCTGGGCACGAAAACACGATTTGGCGACCCACCTCGATGGTGCCCGACTCTACAATGCCGTCGTCGCGACAGGAATTTCAGCAGCCGATTGGGCACAACATTTTGACTCGATCAACATCTGCTTCTCCAAGGGACTCGGGGCTCCCGTCGGTTCGATCCTGGTCGGCTCTGCCGATTTTATCGCTTTGGCCCATCGCCGCAGAAAATGTCTTGGCGGAGCCATGCGTCAGGCGGGTGTGCTGGCCGCTGCGGCACTCTATGCCTTAGAGCACCATGTCGACCGCCTCGATGAGGATCACCGGCACGCCCGTACCCTCGGTGAGGGAATTGCCTCCATCAGCGGTTTGCAGTTAGAGACGCCCGAGGTCGACACCAACATCGTAATCTTTAACGTCGACGATCGCCTCTCGACCGGCGAGGCGTTTGTCGATGCCCTTGCGGCACGGGGCGTTCGCATGCTTGCCATTGGCGGTCAACGCGTTCGCGCCGTTACCCACCTCGACGTACCACTAGAGAACGTGGATGATACCATCGCTGCCTTGCAGGCCTGTGCTGCCCAGTTCGAGTAGGCGCGTTATCTACTCCAGATTCCATCGACCCCGATAAAAATCAGACCATGCCATCGAGTGCCCGATTTCTGATGTGCCCTCCCGAGTATTATGGGATCGAGTATGAAATCAACCCGTGGATGGACCGCCGGCAACCGGCAGACCAGCAGCAGGCCAACGCACAATGGCAAGCATTGCATCAGTTGCTTTTGGACACTGGCGCTTCGATCGCACTTGCCGAGCCTCAAAAAGGGCTGCCCGATCTGGTGTTTTCCGCGAACGCCGCGCTGGTGTACCAACAGCGGGCCATCCTGTCCCACTTTTTGCACGAACAGCGGCAGGCAGAGCAACCCTATTGGGAATGCTGCCTGACAGACCTTGGCTTTGAGGTAGATCCAGCACCAACGGGAATGTCCTTTGAAGGCGCCGGGGATGCCCTGTTCTGCGGAAAGACTCTCTTTGCCGGATACCGGATCCGCAGCGATGCCTTGGGACACCAAACAATCGCCGCAGATCTCGGAATCCCACTCATCCCGCTCGAACTGATCGATGACTACTACTACCATCTCGACACCTGTTTTTGTCCCCTCAATGCCAATCAGGCTATTTACTTCCCCCCGGCATTCGATCCGTACGGCCGACAGGTTCTCTCTCAAACCATCGACGACTTGATTGCCGTCGACGCTGAGGAAGCAGGGCGGTTTGCCTGCAATGCCGTGGTCGTTGGCAAAACGGTAATCACCAACAGTGGCTGCCCCCAACTGCATGAGGCACTCGCAGGGAGGGGCTATGAGCCGCAGGAGACCGACCTGAGTGAATTCGTTAAGGCAGGTGGTAGCGCCAAGTGTCTCACGCTGCGTCTCGATGGCGAAGAAGCGGCCGACTGGTAAACGGGGGGTGAGGATTGAACATGCCTTTTGGTACCGTTTCGCAATTGTCCGGCATGTTCTGCCAAGCATCCAGCAGGATCAAATGGTGAGGGCCTGCGCCAGATCGGCAATCAGGTCTTCCGTATTTTCAATTCCACAGGCCAGCCGGATCATGTTATCGGGAATACCGTACTGTTCCCGCTCCTGTGGGGTACAGCCGTAATAACTCATCACCATCGGCTGTTCAATCAACGATTCGACGCCGCCAAGGCTCGGACCGATACGGGGAATGGTAACGGCATCGATAACATCGGCTGTCTCCCGCCAATCGGCACCCTTCACCAGAAACGTCACCAGACCACCATAGCCACGCATCGTGCGTCGGGCGACTTCATAATAGGGATGTGTGGAGAGACCGGGATAATAGACACGTTCCACGCGTGGATGGTCCTGAAGAAACTCGGCAACGGCCAAGCCATTCTTGTTGTGGCGGTCCATGCGCAATTCCAATGTTTTCAACCCTCGCGAAAGCAAATAGATGTTGTGCGGCGCACTCACAGCACCCATGACACCTCGCAGATTCCGCACCGGTTCGAGAGAATCCGATTGTCCGATCACGACACCTGCAAGCAGATCGTTATGGCCACCGAGATACTTGGTCGCCGAATGGAGCACATAATCCACTCCCGCTTCGATCGACCGCAAGTTACAAGGCGTGGCCAAAGTGGCATCGATGAGCGTCTCGACACCATGCTCTCTACCGATCTGCACAAAACGCTCCATGTCGATACAACTCAAATGCGGATTGGTCGGGGACTCACTGATAAGCAACCGCGTTTTTGGAGTGATGGCTGCTTCCATTGCCGCATAATCACAGGTTGGCACCTGACGAGTGACGACACCATACCGTGAAAGATGCTTTGTGCAGAACTCGCGACTGCGATGATAACATTCATCAAAAAAGATGATTTCATCGCCGTGCCCGAGTTTCGTCATGAGCAGGCCAACAATCGCCGCCATGCCGCTTGCAAAAAGAACGGCCTCCTGACCACCCTCAAGCGCTGCAATCTTAGCTTCGACAAATTTTTCCCCCGGCGATCCGTAGCGTCCGTACTCCTCACGGTGTTGTTTTTGTTCGATGAAGTCGATCACCGACTGAGAATCGGTAAATGTGAACGTTGAGCTACAGAATATGGCATCTGTGATCGCATCACCATATTTCTGCCGGGCCTCACCAGCATGGACGGCAATGGTCGAAAGACCCCTGGAAGAATCTTCGTCTGCTACCGTCTGCTTGTCTCTATGTCGCGAATGAACCACGATAAAAACATTCTCCGCAGATTGTCCGCTTGTATGACTTCACTTTGTCTAGCACCCAGGAGATGACGCTCCCCTTTCAAACGGATGCCTGTCCAAAAAAAAACCGCGATCACTCGGATCGCGGCAGGCCAGCAAAAACACGATCGCTGTTGCAGAAAAGCCAAAAGGCGTCTCGGCGAGCAGCGATGGCTCTTTAGCAGTTGTTGGCTGCAAGCGGCCGCAAATCCCAGTGACCTCATCCTAAGCGGTTTATTTTACATCGACAACCACCCATACATACGGAAAAGGCGATTCAGGCCGGCCTGCCGTGATTTTCGAGTACAGACAAACATCCCCTCGGACCGTATTTACTGGACGAGGCATGGTAAAAAATCCTACAATAGAGGACATCGCTACGCGAGACAAACGCAAGAGCCGCAGGCCCCTCGAATCGAAATGGTAAACATGACGATGGCAAAATCGATCCGATTCATTTTGCACCGCTTTGCTCAAATTGCTCAGCTGCCCGCCTGCTGCTGCCTTTTGCTGATCCTTTTTCTCATTCCATCGAATGTGGATGCTCAGAGTGCCGACGCGACCACTACGGCCCAACAAGCCATTGGGCAGCTGCGGGATTCTTCTTTCGCAGTTCGCGAATCGGCCACGCGCAGACTTCTGCAACTCGGCATTCAGATCCAACCCCAATTGATTGAAGCAATCAACCATCCTGATGCGGAAGTCCGTCAGAGAATCCGTCGCATACTCCATTCCGTAATGGAAGAGGATTTACGTAAACGGATGAATCATTTCTCCACCGGCAAATCGATCGCTGGCGGACAACAACTCCCCGGGTGGGACCATTATCGGACCATTGTCGGGAGCGACGAACCGGCCCGCGAACAATTTGCCAAAGCACTTCAGGCAGAGCCTATTTTAATGGAGTCTCTCGAGCAAGAACCCGCCTATACGGCCCGAGCGATTCAAATTCGTACGCAAGTTCTTTATCGGGAATTGATCCGTACTCCCGGCAGCAATGCTCCCGGCAATTCCTCCAGTTCCCTTCACAAAGACTCCACTCCCATTGCGAGTGTCACTGCTCTACTCATTGCATCGACAAACCAGGACATTCCCATTGATGAACAGAACGGGCAGAAAATATTCCAACTCATGCAGCACTCCGGATTCACCCAGCAGTTATCTGCCAATGATGGCCCAACACCTGCTCGTCAACTCGCAGGACATTTCATTCGTCATTCGACTGGCACATCCCTGGCATACCAGATGTTGTGGCTCGCGATGCAATGCAACTTAAAAGAAGGACTGATCCCTGCTGAGGCGATTATCCGCGATGAGAACCAGCAACCGTATGTACTTCAGAATGCGATGCTTGCGATTGGGAAACTCGGCGGCGAGGAGCAACTTGATTTACTCGATTCTTTTCTCAGCGATGACACTCCCGTCAATAATCGCCGAGCCACCTCTGGCTTTAACCCGAAAATTCAGGATGTCGCCCTGGCCGTCACCATTCACATCCACGGCCAGAACCCGGGGGACTTTGGATTCAAAAAAATTCGCAAAAATGCTCAGACTTTGTTTCAGGCCAATACCATGGGCTTTGACAGCCAGCGAAGTCGAGAAGACGCCTTTACACAATGGGAAACGTGGCTGAGCAAACAGAAAACGTCTGAACAATAATCGCCTGAACAATAGTAGCTGCAGTGGACTCAACTCTCTCAAGATATTCAGCGCTGCCATCTCTGCTGAAACATCACCATGGCTACAAAACATAGCAGCCCGAGGCAGAAAGAGCTTGTCATGCCAACGAGCAATCCGGCAATACGCCCGCTTTCGGAATTGGCCGATGGCGAGAAAGCCGATGTCTTTGTTCTATTGACAGCGAAAGAGGACCTTACCACCCGCGATGGAAAGCCATACTGCATGGTGGCCTTCCGTGATGCCGCCAGAGAGGTCCGATTCCCTATCTGGGCCGAGTCAAAACTGTCGATCGAGTGCCGTGATGATTGGCGTGCCGGTAACTTCTATAAGATCCGTGGCGTCTACCAGGAAAGCTCCTACGGACCGCAGTTGATGATCCATGAAATTCGCGAAGTGACCGATGCCGATTCTGCCGATGGCTTCGATCCGAGTCTCTGCATTCCCGCCTCTCGCTTCGATCCTGAGGAAATGATGTGTGAGCTTCTGGACATTCTCAGAGCCAACATTGCCGATGAACCGCTGCGCAAGCTCTGCGTGCGAATACTCGAAGAGAATCGAGAGGTGCTGCTCATTTGTCCGGCGGCTCGATCCAACCATCATGCATTTCGCAGCGGGCTTCTAGAACATGTCCTGAGCGTGACAAAGACCTGCCTTTTTCTGGCCGATAAATATGCCGCTTACTACGAGACCCTTACACCGCGGCTAAACACCGATGTCGTCATGGCCGGGGCAGCACTGCACGACATTGGTAAGCTGCGGGAATACGACCTGGTCATCGAGGGGGTGGAATATTCCCCGGCAGGTAATCTGATCGGGCATATCCTCCAGGGGCGGGACATCGTCCGGGAACATCCCGCTGCAGCAGAGGTTGACGCTGAATTATTGCTGCGTCTGGAACATGTGATCGTCGCCCATCAGCGGCTTCCCGAATGGGGGTCGCCCAAGCCGCCCATGACCCCCGAAGCCTTGATTGTCCACTACGCAGATGATTTGGATGCCAAGTATGCAATGATGGCAACCGCTCTCTCGGAGGCTGTTGGTGAAGACGCCATGACGAGCAATCGGAATCCGATGCGACAACGCCTCTTTCGCGGTGCCAAGCCGCGCTGAGTCGGCCCGCTAGATCCGCCGCGCCTGGACAAGGCGCGCATGTCCTGCATGATCCTTTGTAATGTTTTTTAGTTGCCACTCCCGGTGACTGTCAAAAATCTGCCTTACAGCCTCTTCGATCATCGGGCTGATCTCTAACAGCAACCAGCCACCTGTTGCGGTACGGGCAGTCGATTCTGCGACAATTCGCTCAATCACTTCAGTACCCCGCTGCCCGGCGAAGAGCGCTCGGCGGGGCTCATGCTCGCGGATGTGGAGGGGAAGTTTCTGGTATTCCTGCTCGCTCACATAGGGCGGATTGCTGAGCACAAAATCAAAGAGATCGGCAGATTCAACGTCGGCAAACAGGTCGCCCGCGAACCAACCGATCCGATCGGAGACCGCATGGGTTTTGGCATTCCGTTTGGCGACTTCTAACGCTTCGCTGCTCGTATCGGTTGCCGTGACGTTACATCCAGGCAAGTGCACTGCTGCCGTAATCGCGAGCACACCGCTTCCTGTACCGATATCGGCAATCCGCAGCGATGCTTTATTCGGATGGAGTTTTGCCAGATCGAGAAGGGCGACGATTAGAAATTCTGTCTCCGCTCTCGGGATAAGAACCGCCGGAGTCACCTCAAAGGCCATGGCATAAAATTCCTTGTGGCCGACGAGATACGCTACAGGCGTGCCCTCAGCCCGACGGCGAACCAATTGCCGGTAGGCCGTCCGTATTCCATCATCTGCGACATGATCGAATGCGGTATAGAGCTCAATCCGCTCACAGCGGCGCACGGACGCCAAAAGAACTTCTGCATCGAGACGGGCACTGGGTGAGCCATGCTCGGAAAGATACTCTGCTGTCCAATTGAGCAAACGGCCGATCGTCCAGCTATCTTGATCGGCACACATCTGCAGATGCCATCCCTGTTATAGTGAGCAAAACATCCTGCAAGCTTATTCAACCGTTCCCATCAAATCCCGGAGCGCCTGGCGGTCGTGTTCAATCAACGCATCGGTGACCGGTTGCAACCCACCGGCAATCACATGATCGAGCTTGTAGAGCGTCAGATTAATGCGGTGGTCGCTAATCCGATTTTCAGGAAAATTGTAGGTGCGAATCCGCTGGGAACGATCTCCCGACCCCACAAGGGTCCGCCTCGTATCGGCCCGTCGCTTGTTCTCTTCCTGACGCCGCGCCTCATACAACCGCGACTTGAGCACCCGAAGAGCTTTGGCAAGATTTTTGTGCTGGCTCTTCTCGTCCTGACACTGAACGACCACACCCGATTCATAGTGCGTGAGCCGGATGGCCGATTCGGTCTTGTTCACATGCTGGCCGCCCGGACCGCTGGCATGAAATTTATCAATGCGATAATCGTCCGGCTTCAGGTTAATTTCGACATCTTCTGGCTCAGGCATGACAGCAACCGTGGCCGCTGAGGTGTGGATCCGGCCTTTTGCCTCGGTATCGGGAACCCGCTGCACGCGATGGCCACCGCTCTCGTACTGAAGTTCTCGATAGACTCCTTCTCCTTCGACCGCTAGCGAGATCTCCTTAAACCCTCCGAGTTCGGTCGAGCTATGGTCCATAATCTGCATCTTCCATTTTTTTGACTCCGCATGATGTTTGTACATCTCGTAAAGATCGCGGGCAAAAAGAGCAGCTTCGTCACCACCCGTACCTGCACGGATTTCCATCACCACGCGGGTCCGATTGGCATCTTCACCACCAACGGTCATATCGAGCAATTCTTCCCAGGCACGCTCTCGCTCCTCCTTCAGAGTTGGTATCTCCGCGGAAGCCAACTCTCGCATCGCTAAATCGTCGCCTTCGATCATCTGCTGTGCATCGGCAATTTCGGTGTTGAGTTCCTGGAAACGGCGATATTTGCTCGCCAACTTGGCAAGCGATCCATGTTCTCTTGAAATCGCCGCCACCTGTTGCGGATCTGTCAACACCGCAGGATCTAAAAGCTGCTGTTCCAGATACTCGAAGCGGGTCAACTTGCCATCAAGCATTTCGCGCATATCAGAAACACCTAAATAATGCCCAAGGAACTATGTCTGGTTCCACAAAACCCGATGGAAGGCGAATCGCTGACTGAAACAATAACAGGACATCTCGATGCCTCCACAACATACAGGGGAGGGTGCCCGAAGAAAAACTTCCGTGTTAAGAATCCGCTGGTTTTTTAGACGCCTTCTTCTTACCTCGCTTGAGACTGGCGTATCCAGCGGCAGAAAACTTGGTCTTAAATTTCTCGATGCGACCTTCCGTGTCAATGAATTTCTGCTTGCCCGTATAGAAGGGGTGACAGACATTGCAAATGTCGACTTTCAACTCTTTGCGTGTGCTGCGCGTGGTAAACTTATTACCACAGCCACACTTGACTTGGCAAACATGATATTCAGGATGAATGGTTGTTTTCATAGCAGCTTGATCGGGCTCATGTGGCGGGCTTTTTGGGGCTATTCCAGCGTGCCCAAAGAGTGGAATCCATTGTTAGGAGCACACAGTGTAGACGCATTGCTGCCACTTAGCAAGGCGGAGGTGTTCGCCTGCTGACGCGCAGATTTTTTTGCGGCTTAGGCTCCGACCCGCGAGAGTACCTTTTGAAGCGTCTCCTGCAGGAGTTGGCCACTTTTCCGAATACCTTGCACCTCTTTGGGCCAAAGTTCGATCTCGAGACATTCCACAATCCCACCATGGCCAACCACGGTCGGAACCGACAGTGCCACATCCCGCAGGCCGTAGCATCCCTGCTGCACGCTCGAAATCGGAAGCAATTGTCGCTTATCGAGGACGATCGATTCGATGACATCCCGGATCGCGATCCCTACGGCAAATCCGGCGCCTCCCTTTTTCTTAATCACCTCAGCACCAGATCCTTTGGTGCGGGTAAAGAGTTCGCTGGCAAGATTGGGAGTCCACCCTGGAACTTTGTCCAGTGGCAACCCATTAATGCTCGCGCTCGAGAAGATCGGCACCATACTATCGCCATGCTCGCCAAGAATGAGAGCCTTGACCTGTGTCGGCGGGGCCGATAGCTGTGCCGCAATCAGACTCCGAAAGCGAATCGTATCAAGCTGGGTTCCGAGACCGATCACCTTCTTGGGGCACATGTTCAATTTTTGTGCTGCCAAGTACGTCAATATATCGACAGGATTGGAGACCACAAAAACAACCGCATCCTCTTTCAGACCGGCATTCTGTAGAGAGTCGAGAATTTGAACAAAAAGATCTACGTTGCGATTGATCAAGTCGAGACGACTCTCATCCGGCTTTCGCCTCAACCCTGCGGTAATACAAATGATGTCGCTATCGGGAATGTGCTCATAGCCCCCGGCGATGATCACCTGATCGGCGGTACTCGGGCCGCCATGAAGCAGATCGAGAGCTTGGCCCGATGCCAATTGTTCATTCACGTCGAGCAGTGCGATCTCGCGAACCACACCTCCATTTTGAAGTGCAAAAGCTGCACAAGAACCGACAAGACCACCCGCACCAATAATGCTTACCTTCATAACTCCTTGTTCCTTAACCATTACCTGTCTTTGGATATCAAAAACGCTCGACGGGCCAATCTTTGCCCGCGAACACAAAACCGATCAACGGTTCCCCAGGGCCTCGAGTACCTGGTCGGTGATCGATTGAATAAGAGACTCCTGATCATCCACAGGAGCTCCCGATGCTGGATTCGCATGACGTCCTATTGCTGCCGGCGGATCTTTGAAAGCGCGACGTTCCACACCGGCGGTGTGCCAACTGTTACGAAAAACATCGTTTCCACAAAGATCGCAGTCTTCCATGTCTTTATCATTGCGAGGATCGGCAACTCCCAACTTTGCCTTGAGGTCCAGCAGATCCCTTTCTTTCTCCACGGCAAAATAATTCACATTGCCGAGTGTACGTGCCATCAGCAGCATGCGACAATACGCATCGAGTATCTCAGTCCACCAGTAGGCACGCTCGACGCTCTCGCCCCAACTTACGGTACCGTGGTTTGCCAAGACGACCACATTGGTTTTCTTGACCAGTGGAAGGATCGTGTCTGCAAATGCTTGTCCGCCGGGCGTTTCATACTTGCTAATCGGCACATCGCCCAGAAAGATCTCCACTTCGGGAAGCACACATTGAGGGATCGGCTCACCGGCGATTGCAAATGCGGTCGCATGCGGCGGATGACAATGCACAACACTCTTTACCTCGGGCCGTTCTTTGTAAATCTGCAGATGCAGCAACGCCTCACTACTTCGTTTTTTCAGACCTCCGGTTTGATTCCCCTCCATATCGATCATGCAAATATCTTCTACCTTGAGAAACCCCTTCGATTGCATCGTGGGAGTGCAGAGCACTTCATTCTCGCTCAAGCGATAACTTATATTGCCATCATTGGCAGCCGCGAAACCCTTGTTGTAGATGCGGGCACCAATTTCGCATATTTCCTGTTTGCGTTTATGGGTATTTTCCATCAGTCGTTACTCTCCAAATTTAATTGATCAATGATCGCCGCGTTGTATGCGTCGATCGGTTTTTTTTCTGGATAAAATGGTGCCGCCGCCTCCCGGCTCTCGCTCATCGCGATACGGCTCCCAAGGCCTGCGCCCAACTCGTCATACACGACCAGGGAGTCTGACTTGGGCACGTCAGATCCCAGAAGTTCCTCTTCGCTAAGCGCCGCGGCAAGACGAAACGTTCCCGCCTTGAGGCTTTCATGGCAGCGACTGAGCGTGACCGTTCCGATGATCTGGGCAATTCGCATAGGACTAACTCTCAGTTGTGGTTTTCTCTATTTCGGTTTTACGGCAAGGATCGTCTGGTATTTCAAGAGCGGCTGCATGGCTTTCGAGTTCACAAAACAGGTAATTGCATTTGCCAAACATCCCATCTCACGGCCTACTGGATTGAGCAGAAGAAGATTGGGGGCCATCTCTTCGCACGCCTGCTCGATTTCTTCAACGCTTTTTGCATGCAGCGCCCGCACAAGCGGTGAACGATTTGCCATACAGCACGCAGCTGCCGTGTGCTCTGTGAGCAACACAGCCCGACCGACACCTCGGGAGAGGTGGTCCACCACATAACGAACCGCGTCTGTGAGATGAGAAGTTGTTTGCCTGTTCAGCAACATTCCCTGACGCTGCAGTTCTTTGCCTAGCCGCGAGGCGTCAAACGACGAAACCGCATTCACGATCCAGAGCTGATTCTTCTCGGCATTGTTTTGCCCGTCCCGAGTGGATCTCACAAGAGTCACGTTGCGGTCGCGCAACATGTCGATCGCAGCAGGCGTCACGACGGCGCTCGGCGGCACGCGTATCGCTGTGCCAGGCATAATGGTTGCAATCTGTTCGGTTGTCACGACACGCTCCGAAAGTTCTGCCAGGGGTCTGTTGGATTTCGCATTTGATGTATGTTCCTCAGTCATCGTGGACGGTTGCATTTGCTCCAGCACCCGCCGTACCACTTCTTCAATTTGACGAGACGACAACGTCATCAGTCGCAAATCCCCATTACCGTCCAGCGTACTGGAGTTTTCTCATCGCCTATCAGTTTCCGCGCCTCTTTACCGTCACTCGTAAGCATTACGTACTGTCCACGCGCAGCGCCAAGAGCATCAACGGCAAGGACAGGATCGCCGTCGGCTGTTTTTTTATCGGCGCTAAGCACGCGTACGACAAGCAGCTTCCAACCGGAAAGGGAAGGGTGCTTTACGGTCGACGTTGCCGAGCCAATTACTTTTGCAAATACCATCCGGTTATTTCCCAAGAATGCAGAGGTCATCAATCAACGAGCACCGCCTCTCGCGGGTAAAACTCAAAGGTGTCGTCACGCCTTCGCCTGTCGGCGTGGCAATCGAAAAGGAGAGGTATCCCTCGCCGCCCAACCCCAGCGAAGACATACAGGGACCGTTTTTGACGAACAGCGTGGTATCCATCACGCGACCCATCTGCGTCATATTCCGAACGTCGTTGGAGTGAATGATGGCCGTGTGGCGGTAGCCATGTTCATAGTGTTGTGCCTTCGCAATCGCCTCGGAGGCATCTCTGCAGCGAACGAACGGCAGAAATGGCATCATCTGTTCGACAGAAACAAAGGGATTCTCTTCGTCCGTCTCACCGAACAACAGCTCCGTACTCTCGGGAACCTGTTTGCCGATGGCGGCGGCCAAAACGGAGGCATCTTTGCCGAGGAGATCTTTCGAGGGGACCTGATGCAGATGCTGCCCCTCACCGACAGTTGTCATCGCCACGCTCGTCAAGGCATCAACCTCACTCGCATTGAGCCGGACAGCTCCGGCGCGTTGCATCGCGTCAAGCATCGCGTCAAACACATCTGCAACGACAAAGACTTCCTTTTCAGCGATGCAAAGAAGGTTGTTGTCGTACGATGCTCCCTGAATGATCGCCTTTGCGGCCCGCTCAAGATCGGCCGTCTCGTCGATCACCACGGGGGGATTACCGGGACCGGCCACAATCGCCCGCTTCCCACTGTTGAGGGCCGCTCTGGCAACTGCAGGACCGCCCGTCACGCAGATCAGCTTCACGCCGCGGTGGTGAAAAATTGCATCTGCGGATTCCAGAGTCGGTTCCGTGATCACACAGATCAGATTATCGATTCCCAAATCTTCGTAGATCGCCTGATTGAATCGCCGCACACCTTCGGCCGCAACGCGCCGGCCACTCGGATGGGGATTGACCACCAATGTATTGCCACCTGCGATCATACTGACGGCATTGCCCGTAATCGTCGGGAGCGAATGGGTCACCGGAGTAATGGCACCAATCACTCCGAAGGGTGCATGTTCAATGACAGCCAGCCCGTGGTCTCCGCTATAGACCTGGCTGCTGAGAAACTCCACACCCGGGGTTTGTTCGCCGAGTGTTTTTAGCTTTTCTATCTTATGTTCCAACCTGCCAATCTGGGTTTCTTCCATTTCCATCGTGCCGAGTTCAACAGACTGATCGATAGAAATGCGCCGAATGTGTGAGATGATCCGCTTACGATCTTCGATCGGCCTTTGCGACAACTGCTCAAAAGCATCCGTAGCGGCGGCCACAGCCTCATCAACATCCGTAAAGAGACCGTATCTGCCCACATAGGCGCTGTCGCTGCATGTGCATTGCCCGCTTGGACTCAGTGTGCACCCGCAAGGTCCTTTTGCCGCCTCCGGTGGCGACGGCAGTTCAATGCGGGCGAGAACCTGCTCGACGACATCGCGAATCGCTTGCTCAGTAACCTGCATACCTTTTCCCTTGTTTTTTCTACTTGGACCGAACGGCCATCATTACGTTTCAAGACTCTCCGCTTTCCCGGCTATAGACGCATCCATGATCGACATGGACGCTGTCAACAATACCAACGATCACGGCATCAATCGGCAACGAACTTGTTTCTTCTGTGAGGCGGGCACTGGAGCCCTGTGTGATCAAAACATAATCTCCCTCACCCGCCCCGATAGTATCGACCGCAACAAACGTGCGACCGGTAGTCAACAACTCACGACGACTCTCTCCATCAAGACGATACGGTTCCACAACCATCAGCTTCTGGCCAACCATGACATCCACTTTTTGCGTGGAAACTACAGAACCAGTGACTTTTGCTACAAACATTTTTTCAGTTCCTGGCGTTGAATGACTTAATCCGCAATCACCTCATAGGTCTGCTTTGCAACAATCAGCTCTTCGTGTGTTGGCACAACCCAAACTTGTATTCCACTCTCCGCACCGCTTACGAGCGACTCACCCTGGGCCTGGGCATTACATGTTTCATCAATCACAATGCCCAACTCCTCCAGGCCGTGGCATACCGCCTGGCGAATCGCTGCACTGTTTTCCCCAATCCCACCTGTAAAAACGATTGCATCCGCGCCACCAAGTTCCACCAACATCCAACCGAGATATTGGCGAATATTGGAAACGAATGTCTCCAAGGCCAATGTGGCCCGGACGTCACCCTTCGCAGAAGCCTGCTCCAAATCACGAACATCACCACTAATGCCACTAATTCCGAGCAAACCACCCTGCGTCGCAAGTTGCTCTAGAACCACCTTGAGCGACTCACCGGTTCGCTCTATCACCAGCGGCAAAACATAGGGATCGAAATCGCCCACGCGATTGTTCTGCAAAACTCCCGATTGGGGGCTGGTTCCCATGCTGGTCGCCACACTTTCCCCACGGCGGATTGCAGCCAGGCTGCTCGAACCGCCGAGATGGCATGAAATGAGACGCAAATCGTCACGACCGAATATCTCCGCAGTCCGCTCGGCAATGTAACGGTGACTCGCCCCATGAAATCCGAAACGACGGACCTGATAATCCTCTTCCCACCGGTGGGGCACGCCATAGGTGCGGTTCCGCGCAGGAATCGTTCTGTGAAAATCTGTTTCAAATGCCGCCACGAGAGGAATCTCTGGAAACTGCTCCGCCAGTTGCTGCATTGCTGCTATATAAGGCGGGTTATGCGCCGGCGCTACATCATTCATCTCGGACATGGCCTTTAGCACCTCGTCATCTACGCGGCGCACGCCAGTGAGTCGACCCCCATGAACCGCTTTAAACCCAATAGCCGCAACCTCACTCGCATCGGCAAGAGGTCCATGCTCAGAGCCCGTGAGTTGTTCTAGGCAACAGCGCACGGCAGCGGCGTGATCCGGAACCGGACCGTTCACTACATCTCGATGTTCGCCTATTTCAATCATGCGGCAACTCTCGTCAGACCCAATGCGATCAATACTTCCTCGCGCCAACTGCTCCGCAGATGGCATTTCATAGAGCCGGTACTTGAAACTCGTCGACCCAAGATTGGCTACCAGAATCTTCATCTTTTCAGCTTCCTGCTTCGTTCCATTCCCGATTTACTTCAGATAGGCGTCGAGAAGTCCTTCCGCAGGTCGCGGAATAACATGACTCGAAACCAGTTCGCCGAGTTGGGTGGCGGCATTGGCGCCTGCTTCGACCGCTGCACGGACACTTCCGACATCGCCCTTAACGACCGTCGTCATGTACGCACCACCAATCTGAACGCGCTTGACGATTTCGACGTTGGCGGCCTTCGCCATCGCGTCACTCGCCTCGACCAAAGGAACGAGCCCCTTGGTTTCAATTAATCCAATGGCATGATTCATCGCAAAACTCCTTGTCATTTAAAGTGAACTCTTTTCAACAGCAACGACCCTATCAGCTACTGGCAGCTGCTGGGCCAAGTGCCACGTCAAGATCGTCATGAGGCCTCGGGATCACCTGAACGCTCACCACCTCACCAATTCGTCCGGCCGCGTTGGCACCGGCATCGGTAGCAGCTTTGACAGCAGCCACATCGCCGGTGACAAAAGCGGTCACCATTCCTGAGCCAATTTTATCCCAGCCGAGAAACTCGACATTGGCCGCCTTCATCATTGCATCGCTGGCCTCGACCAGGGCGATGAAGCCTCTGGTTTCGATCATTCCCAGCGCTTCTTGGACTTTAGCCATAACACGCGTCTCCCAATTTTAAAATTAAGTTTCCAAACATAAAACCACAATTGCGGCGATTGGTTGCCGCATCGACTTCGCCCACCGACCTGAGTTACGCAGGTGATTTCGAAAGCTCACACCGCCTCGCGTTCTCCAAATCAAGGGCATTTCCCTCATCCGTATCGATATGTACTTCGAGTTTGCTCGCCGCATCTACGCGAACGAGCAAATGTTCAAGGACTGCGCCACAGTTGGATTCGATTCGCAAATGGATTCGATCGCCATTTGTGACGCCATAATGCGCAGCATCCGCTGGTCCCATGTGGACATGTCGTTCAGCGCGAATCACGCCTTGCTCAAGCTCGACAACACCTTTGGGGCCAACGAGGACACATCCCGGAGTCCCTTCGAGTTTTCCGCTAGCGCGAACAGGAATGTTCAGACCCAGGGAAATAGCATCGGTAAATGCCAACTCCACCTGGCTGGCGGATCGTGTTGGGCCCAACACCCGAACGGCAGGCAACATCCGCTTTCGTGGACCAACCACCATCACAGTTTCTTCTGCGGCGTAAAACCCTTCTTGATAGAGCTCTTTCATGGGGGTGAGTGTATGCCCCGCCCCAAAGAGGGTTTCGACATCTGCATCCGTAAGATGGCAGTGCCGCGCGGATATACTGACCACAAGTTCCGGCGATTGGCCAGAGGATGCGGGCAGTGCGGAGAGAACAATTTCCCGGACAATGCTTTCCACCGCCGAACGATCGATAGGAGGTGCCAAATGCATACTGTTTTGTTTCGTATCTGTTTTCGTTAATTTTGACCCGGAGCCGATTCTGTCTGGCAAACGCTTAAGTCGATACCAAGAGAATGGAGTCGGTTTTTCCATTCGCCTCCGACCGCATCGTCCACCACGATCCGGTGGATCTCTTCCAATCCGCATAATCGCGACAAACTGCTAAGCCCGAATTTAGTGCTATCGGCAACAATCACAGGCTCGTCACACGCAGCAAGCATAGCTCGCTGTGTTTCGACTTGCAGGATATTACTGTTAAAAAATCCGCGCTCATTGATCGCGGCCACGCTTAAAATCGTGTGCCGGACGTTGAGGTCGTTGAGCATCGTGTTGGCAAAGGGGCCCATGGTGACACCGGTACGGAAATGAACATTCCCGCCGATGAGGACTAAATCACAGTCTGAGCAGGACGCAAAAAGATTGGCGACCGGCATCGAATTGGTCACAACCTGCAAGGGGCGTCCTACGAGTAGGCGTGCGACCTCGTACGTGGTGCTGCCACCATCGAGCAATACCGTATCGCCATCGGAAACAATCTCGGCCGCCACCCGGGCGATGGCCCGCTTTTTTTCCCAGTGGGTCTGCTGTCGATCGCGAAAATGCGGAAATTCAGGGGCCTCACCGGTGTAAAACACGCCCCCGTGGGTACGCCGCGCGTGGCCTATCTGCTCAAGATGCTCCAGATCCCGACGGATGGTCGATTCAGATACCTGCAACTGGCTCGCCAAGTCGGGCAGTGACGCAAAACCCTGCTTCCGAACCATTTCCAGCAATTGATCGCGCCTCGTTTGCACCACCATAGAAGAGTATCCCGTGAAAGTATTCTTGCGAACCATTGGCCACACGGCCCCATTGTTGATGAATTAGTGCCATAAAACAACCAGCTAATCAGCATATCTGACATAATCTTCCATAAATTACGCCAGAGATGGAAGTTTTTCGTCATACCCCTCGGACATGGGGGGAATCGGGGGGGGATTTTCAACGTTCGGTCCCGATGGAAGAATCGCCCAGGCGAGAGGGGACGCGCGAAAAAGACCATCAGCAACCGGAGCAAATATGGGCAAAAAAGGCTACCTCGCAATTGACCTGGGAGCCGAATCGGGCCGCGTGGTTCTCGGCGTTCTTGCCGAGGAGAGACTCAAACTGCACGAGATCCATCGTTTCGGCCACCAGGTACTGCCTCTGCCGAGTGGTCTGCACTGGAATCTGACCGGGCTCTGGCAGGGCATGCTCGAGGGAATCCGCAAAGCGGTCGCCACAGCGCGCGATCAGGACATTTCGCTCGCCTCCCTGGGCGTCGATGCCTGGGGCGTTGATTGGGCGACCATCACGGCAAAGGGTGAACTCCTCGGCCTTCCCCACTGCTATCGAGATGCCGCACACGCGATGGCCTTTGAGCGACTTATGGAAGATCCCGGTGGAGCGGCAATTTTTGACGCAACCGGCATCCAACTGCTTCCGCTCAATACGTTGTTTCAACTCGCCAGCCGCCACCAGCGGGAACCGGTCCTCCTAGAACGCGCCCACAAGCTGCTGTTCATTCCCGATCTTTTTCATTTTTTGTTTACCGGCCGCGCTGTGGTCGAGGAGACGATCGCATCCACAAGTCAGATGACCGACACCCGTACAGGCAATTGGGCGGTCGATCTATTGGAGCAGCTCGGCCTGCCGACGGCGATGCTCGGGGAAATCATTCCTACCGGCACTACCATTGGCCCCATGTTACCTGAGATTGCCGCTGAGGTGGGTCTTGTGGACCCATTGCCGGTGGTTGCTCCGGCCGCCCACGATACGGCGGCTGCCGTTGCGGCCGTTCCCGCTAACCGGGAGACCAGTTGGTGCTATCTCTCCAGCGGCACATGGTCCCTCATGGGTGCGGAACTCGAGGCACCCATCATCAGCAGTGAGGCTCGCGATGCTCCGTTTACGAACGAGCGAGGGGTGGGAGGATCAACACGCTTCTTGAAAAATATTATCGGCCTTTGGCTTGTACAGCAGTGCCGGCAGGAACTGTTGCGCGACGGCGTTGAGTACAGCTACGCCGATCTCACTAAGGCCGCTGGTGAGGCTGAGCCTTTTCGCACGCTACTCGACCCCGATTACGAACCGTTTATGTTGCCCGGAGGGATGCTCACAAAAATTGCCGACTATGCCCGCAGCACCGGACAACCGGTCCCCGATTCTCCCGGACAATTCGTTCGTAGCTGCCTGGAATCACTAGCCCTCACCTATCGGCGCACGCTGGAAAAACTCGAGCAGGTCACCGCCCGGCGATACGAGCATTTGCACATTGTCGGTGGTGGCGGAAAAAATGAACTGCTTTGCCAGATGACCTCAGATGCTATCTCGCGCCCCGTCATTGTCGGCCCCGAAGAGGCAACGGCTGCGGGAAACGTACTCACGCAGGCCCTCGGCACCGGGGATGTCGATGACCTGTGGCATATCCGACAGATTGTCGCCGCTTCCTTCCAGGTGACACATTATCAACCTGGCGAAAAAAAAGCGTGGGACACTGCCTACGACCGCTTTTTAAAATTGCGTGGGGAAGCTTAAACCGGGTTTCGACCGGGGCAGGACAGTCTTGCCGGCCTTCTCGAGCAGCCTTACAGTAATGTTCCATACAACGGCCTGTGTGACCGAAACCGTACTCGCGAGCCCTCCATGCGCGTTGGCCTTTTTATTCCGTGCTATATCGACCAACTCTATCCGAATGTCGGTATCGCAACCGTGCGGGTCTTGGAACGCTTTGGAGTCGATGTCGATTTCCCCGAAAATCAGACCTGCTGCGGTCAACCGATGGCCAACATAGGCTGCGATCGTGCGGCCGCCCCGCTCGCAGAACAATTTTTCGCGACGTTTCGTCACTACGAACATGTCGTCTGCCCCTCGGGAAGTTGCACGGCGATGGTGCGGCATCATTACCAGAAGTACCTCGGCCACCATGAAGGCTTTGAGACGCTTCGAAACAGCGTGTACGAACTGTGCGAATTTTTAACCGATGTGCTACACATTGGCCCACTTGAGGGCGACTTTCCTCATCGGGTGGGAATCCATCAGAGCTGCCATGGCCTTCGCGAGCTTCGTTTGGCCGAGTCGTCAGAACGCGTTGCCAAACCATTCTCCAAACCCCACTCGTTGCTCGAGTCCCTTCGAGGCATCGAATTGGTATCGCTCTCGCGAGGCGATGAATGCTGCGGCTTTGGGGGCACCTTTGCAGTTACCCAAGAGGCGGTCTCCTGCTCGATGGGCAATGACCGGATCCGCGACCACGAACAGGCGGGAACGGAAATTCTCACCGGGGTGGATATGTCCTGCTTGATGCACATGGAGGGCTTACTTCGACGACAGAAAAAACCGATGCGGGTGATGCATCTTGCCGAAATCCTTTGCCAGAGCGGGGCACATTGCAGATGAACCACCCTCAAGAGGCCGCCCGCTTCCTAGCAAATGCCAAACGGGCCAAATGGCACGACGAGGCCCTCTGGTTTGTCCGCAGCAAACGGGACATGGCCGCAGCGGATATTCCAGAATGGGAACAACTGCGCCAGCAGGCGTCGCAAATTAAAGCGCACACGATCGCAAATCTTAAAACCTACCTGCAACAATTTGAGCAGAAGGCCACCGACCTCGGCGCCCACGTCCATTGGGCCCGCGATGCGTCAGAACACAATACGATTGTCCAGTCCATTCTCCGCGACCACGGGGCGAGGCGTATCGTCAAAAGCAAATCGATGCTTACCGAGGAATGCCAGCTAAATCCGCACCTTGAGAACGCAGGTTTTGAAATCACCGACACCGATCTGGGAGAATGGATTGTCCAGCTGAGAAACGAGCCGCCAAGTCACATCGTCCTTCCTGCCATCCATATCAAAAAAGAGGAAGTGGGCGAACTCTTCCACCAGAAGCTTGGAACCCGACAGGGCAGTGCAGACCCCGATTATCTCACCGAGTCTGCCCGAAACACATTGAGAAAGAGTTTTTTGCAGGCGGATGCCGCGATCACAGGCGTCAATTTTGCGATTGCCGAAACGGGCGGGATTGTCATCTGTACCAACGAAGGCAATGCCGACATGGGTACCGGATTGCCCGGTTTGCATATCGCCTGCATGGGAATCGAAAAGATTATTCCACGAGCAGAGGACTTGGCACTCTTTTTAAGGTTGCTTGCCCGCAGTGGAACAGGCCAACCGATCACCGCCTACACAGCCCATCACCATGGCCCGCGTCCCGATGGCCAACTCCATATTGTTTTGGTCGATAACGGCCGCACGGAGATATTGAAACAAGAAGCCTTCCGTAATTCGCTCCATTGCATTCGATGTGGAGCCTGCATGAACACCTGCCCCGTCTACCGTCGCAGCGGCGGACACAGTTATGGCTATACCATCCCGGGTCCGATCGGCTCCATCCTTGCATCCGCCCGAGATCCGAAGGCCTTTTACACATTGCCCTACGCGTCAAGTCTGTGCGGCTCATGCACCGATATCTGCCCGGTCAATATTGATCTGCACCATCAACTCCTGGCGTGGCGCAGCGAAATCACTCGCCAGAAAATCCTGCCGCTTCCCAAGCGTTTGGCGATGGCAGCTCTGAGCCATCTGATGCGGCGGCCCCGTCTCTATCGCCTTTTCGGCGCCATAAGCCGCAGCATCGGTCGCGCGATTCCAAGAACACTCCTCTACTGCCGCTTCAATGTCTGGGGACGTCAGCGAGAACTACCGCCGCTGCCGAAAAAGAGTTTTCGTCGCATGTTCCAACAAGAGGCGGCTCGCCGTGAAGAAAAACAGCATGAAAAGTAAACAGTCCATTCTCGACTCGATCACAGACTTCGAATCCGCTGCATGGGAACTTCCGCCACGGGCCACCTTTGGCATCACGTATGACGATCCGATTGCACAATTTTCCAAAATCCTCAAAACGGTTGGCGGAACGGCCATTCGCGTCCCAAACACCCAAGCTCTCTTGGAAGAATTGGCAACACTCGATTTTCTTGCCCCGGCAAGCAACATCTATTCGGCTATTCCGGAATTTCTCCCCTCCACCGTCGACTTGGCCCATACCGACACACCGCAACAACTCCACGATTTGGATGTCGCCCTCGTGCGCGGCGAGCTTGCGGTCGCTGAAAATGGAGCGGTCTGGGTCACCGATGAGCTTCTCCGGCATCGCGTCGTACTCTTTATTGCCGAGCACGTCATTTTGATCGTTTCAGTCGCTTCTGTGCTACAGAATCTGCACGAGGCCTACGAGCAACTCTCGTTCGGCAAACCCCAATATGGCGTCTTTATCTCCGGACCCTCCAAGACTGCCGATATCGAGCAGTCGCTCGTCTTTGGAGCACAAGGCCCACGCACACTCACTGTTTTTCTCCTCGATGAGGAACCAGCGGCCTGAACAGAGTGGCCTTATCTGGTACTCCCATTCGAGGGCAGCAGAGCAGGGCGTGTAGACGATACTCGGTCACTCGGAGTACACTGTTCGATCTGAAACAAAGTTTCGTATTTAGCGATGCGGCATCCCTTATCCCAACCGTGGGAAAACGTCCATGGACATGGAAAAACTAGTCTCCCTCTGTAAGCGTCGGGGGTTTTTGTTTCAATCGAGCGACATCTACGGAGGTCTGCAGGGATTCTGGGATTATGGCCCTCTCGGTGTGGAACTGAAACGCAACGTCAAAAATGCCTGGTGGCGCGATATGGTCACCAGCCACGATGAGTCGACACAACCGGCCAACGGGCCATCCCCGTTCGAGATGACCGGACTCGACTGCACAATCATCATGCACCCGCAAGTCTGGAAATGTTCCGGA
>JASMGX010000330.1 GCA_030751095.1 Pirellulales bacterium
CCACCAAAAGCTGGCAAAACAATGATTTTACAAAGTATAGCTAATTCTATAACAGCCAATCATCCAGAATGTTACTTGATGGTACTACTTATTGATGAAAGACCCGAGGAAGTAACAGATATGCAAAGAACAGTTAAAGGAGAAGTTATTAGTTCCACATTTGATGAACCCGCACAAAGACACGTTGCTGTAGCTGAAATGGTTATTGAAAAAGCAAAAAGACTAACCGAACATAAAAAAGATGTTGTTATATTACTAGATTCTATAACCAGACTTGGAAGAGCTTATAATGCTGTTGTTCCAAGTTCTGGAAAAGTACTTACGGGCGGCGTTGATGCAAATGCCCTTCAAAGACCTAAAAGATTTTTTGGAGCAGCCAGGAATATAGAAGAAGGAGGTTCATTAACTATTATTTCAACAGCACTAATAGATACTGGGAGCAGAATGGACGAAGTAATTTTTGAAGAATTTAAAGGAACAGGTAATAGTGAAACAATTCTTGATAGAAAAATTTCAGACAAAAGAATTTTTCCTGCAATTGATATAACTAAATCAGGCACTAGAAGAGAGGAACTAATTTTTAATAAAGATGACCTCCAAAAAATGAATGTTTTAAGAAGAATTATAGCTCCCATGGGAACTATGGATGCCATTGAATTTATAATGTCAAAACTAAAGAATACTAAAAGTAATAATGAATTCTTTAGTTCAATGAATAAACCAGCATAATTAAATATACTTTAGTTCCCTCATTTCATTTTCAAATTCTCTGTTAATTTTACTTATAATTTTTTTATCAAGACAGTTTTTCCATTGTTCATATTTTCCAGTATTAAAAAAAGGTACATTTTTATTATTGCC
>JASMGX010000331.1 GCA_030751095.1 Pirellulales bacterium
GGTGTTTCATTTGCGTTCAGCTTTCAATTCTGCACCCGTCTTGCCGCCGTGTTTGCGAAGGAGGTCAGCGGTTTCGGGGTGTAGCTGTTTGATGGCCCAATCTAGCGGTGTTTTGCCGCTACTTTTCACATTCACATCCGCCCCTTTAGCGATAAGCAGTTCGACGATTTCATTGTGACCCCAACTAGCCGCCGAAGTTAAAGGATAAAATCCATTCAAATTTTGCGCATTCACATCCGTGCCAGCAGCCAAGTGCTGTTTGACGGCTTCTATATTACCCTTGAAGGCAGCATCCCCAATTGAGATGTCTGGTGCTTTGGCTGTCGGCGGTTCTGGCGACTGCGACTTGCCACACCCCACTAGAAGCACGGCTGCGACTGTTGTGAGTAGAAGCTGTTTCATAACGAGCCGACACTCATCCCGTTGAGTGCGGTTTTCAAGGCGTTTTAACTTTTGCCCCCGAACAAAAACCCTGCGGCGTTCAAGTGGTGGAGGGAGTTAGTCTAGTTCTTTTTAACTATAAGCCCATCCAATTCCTCTGTTGGCGCTTCTTTGCCACCTTCGGTAACTGAATCTAGTTTTCCTATGGATTTATTAAACTTGATGATAATTTTTTCAGAATGCTTTTCTGTTGTTCCTTCGCAAACCAGTAATTCGCCTTCAACTTTCCAAGAACCAATTAAGTCATCGTCTTTTTCCTTTGAGTTTGTGCCAATAAATGAACCGTCAGGCTTTAACTCAAAAGTTAATACCATGTCTTTTTTGAGATCAGACAAAGTGTACGTTCCCGAATGATCTGGCGATGAGACACACCCGATTAATAGAATAGCTGCGATTGT
>JASMGX010000332.1 GCA_030751095.1 Pirellulales bacterium
CCAGAAAATGGGAGCAGATGTTGCAGATATAGTTGCCTATAAAACAGTTGCCGCGACTAACGGAGACAATACCGTTCTTGAAAAACTAAAGGACGGAACGGTTGATATTGTAACCTTCACAAGTTCTTCAACAGTGAGGAATTTTGCCAAGATCGTTGGTGAAGACAACTTATCCGCATTTAAAGAGAACGTTCAGTTTGCAAGCATAGGGCCAATAACAACTGAGACCGCGGAAGAGATGGATATTAAAGTCTCTATAAAGGCCGATGAATATACAATTCCCGGACTGGTAAAGGCAATAGTTGATAAAACAGGTTAAAATGCGGAAGGGGGGATTCGAACCCCCACCCCCTTGCGAGGACTAGGCCCTCAACCTAGCGCGTCTGCCAACTCCGCCACTTCCGCTTTAAAACAGAAAACTATTTTAATCCCATACAGACAAAAGTCAAATACGTTTCTAAACAATCCAAGATTTTAATAAAGAAGGAGATAACAGATGGTAGTAAACTTCAGTATTGTGCCGATAGGCAAGGGAAACAGTTTGAGCACACAGGTAGCAGAAGTATTAAAGATCGTCAGTGAAAGCGGAATAAATTACAAACTGCATGCGATGGGTACCATATTAGAGGGTGACTGGGACAGGATATTTAAACTCATTAAGAAATGCCACAAAAAGATTCTTAAAGATTCAGACCGCGTATTAACCACTATCACAATTGATGATCGTAAGGGCAGGACAGGTCGAATCGCCGGAAAAGTTCAGTCTGTAAGAAGGAAAGTAGGCAAAAAGTTAAAAACGTAAACCTGTAAAGTGAAATTTCCTGAGCACTGATAC
>JASMGX010000333.1 GCA_030751095.1 Pirellulales bacterium
CTTGAAAAACCCGGTCCAATCCGGAATCGAGGCGCAGATTCTCGATTCAACCAAAAAGAAGGGCAAGGTGGGGCCCCACGACCACGGCGGCATCATCCGCACTGTCGGCGCTTCAAAGAACATGTCCAAGAATCCCGGAGAATGGAACCGAATGATTGTCACTTGCAAAAGCCATCACCTGATGGTGGAACTGAACGGCGAAAAAATTGTCGATATCCAACTGGACAAGACGCCCATGAAAGACCGCCCGCTCGAGGGCTACATTGGCCTGCAGGACCACGGCGAACCGAACAACCTTTATTTCCGGAACATCAAGATTAAGGAACTCTAGCGAACGGTGTGCCATCGGGTTTGGCCTAACGGAAACTCCCGACCTCCTCCGCAAACACGGCGGCAAGACGGGTGAGGAATTGAAAGCTGAAGGCAAGTAGTTCGAGGACTACATGGATGCATCGGGTGATTGCGCTAACAAGACTTTTGCCGTCACAAGTCACCACGAACAAGCGGGCGTTGCTTGGGCTTGTAATCTTTACTGTTTCAACCGTTGCGGGCCGCTGACGTAGGGGCAGTCGCGGAGGAAGAAGCGCAGCGGGAGTTCCCTGCCGGAGGTCACCCCGATGCGCGTTGAGGTGCCGGCATCCTTCTCATCGAATTGTGTTCCGTCGTCGGCGAGCCAAAGCTGCCGGCCTTTCGTGAGATTCCAATGGTCGAAGTGGCGGTCGATGGCGAAGGCCTGGCAGAGGCGGCCCGGGCCGCGGGTCAACTCGAGCCGCCTGTCCCGGTCACGGTGTTCCTGCATGAGGTCGATGCCCTCGATCGGCTCCACTGCGCGGA
>JASMGX010000334.1 GCA_030751095.1 Pirellulales bacterium
GAACGTGGCTGATGATGACAGGTTCGATGGACCCCTTACTGCGGCTAAATTAGCGGACGCAGCATTTAGCGACTTATAAAATAGTACCCAGTCTTTCTCTCCGCTGCTGAGCGTGGTTTAATAATGGGCAACGAATCACTCTTTGACGGCAGTTCTATGAAGACGTACAGCAGACTCTTGCTGGCTTTCTTACTTCTGATTCTCGTGGTGCCGCCGGTGGTTGCGGATAATCCGCCGAAGGGCAAGCCACGCGTTAGGTACTATAAAAATGGGAATAAACAAGTAGAGTCCCATTGGAACAACGGCAAGAAAGATGGCATGTGGACTGCGTGGTACGAAAACGGCAAGAAGCGGTCAGAGGGCCATTACAAGAACGGACATAAAGTAAGCAGCAAAAAGTTCTGATCGCCCTGCTGCCGCGAAGAAGAGGGCGGTATCACCAAAAGTATCACCAACCCCTGCATCCCCCTGAGCCGGGTGACTGCAAAGTGAATTGCAGCAGACTGGCTTTGAGGGTGTTGTGAGGGTATCCGAATCCTATTCAAGTCTTTTCATTTGACTGGAAATGAGGTGCCGGGCAACCGGTTGCGGGTTCGAGCCCCGTGCCCTCCGCTTGGCGGCTCTCTACGGCCCCACCTGCGGCCCCAGTCTTTCTCTCCGCTGCTGTGAGAAAACGAGCGAAAACGAGGAATACAGGGTAAAACCCGCCTGACAAATTCCTTGTTTTGCGCGCGATTTGCGTTAGACTAAAATAAGGTCCAGGCATCCAGTTTTGACAGATCGTCTAAAAGGGGAAGCTCATGCGCAGGTTTGCCTGGTTGTTCGATTGCG
>JASMGX010000335.1 GCA_030751095.1 Pirellulales bacterium
GCCGATGCGATGCGGATCGAGAAAATTGGCGAACTCGGCGACCTGCTGAGCGTTGTGATCGCGGCCGCATCGATTGGAGAAGCGGATGGAGCTGCCGCCACGACAGCCACCCTCACGCGGAGTGGTGCGACGAGTGGCGATCTAACCGTGAGCCTTGCGAGCGACGACACAAGCGAAGCGACAGTACCCTCAAGTGTCACCATTCTCGATGGGCAAGCTTCGATCAGCTTCGATATTGACGCGATCGATGACTTCGATGCCGACGGCACACAGACCGTTACCGTGACGGCGAGTGCCACTGGCTTTACCAGTGGAACCGACACGCTCGATGTGACCGATGACGAAGTCTCTCTGGTGACAATCATCGACAACAGCGAGGGGTCACCCGGCTTCACTCCCTCTTCCTCCTCAGGCTGGATCACCCAGTCGTCCAAGCCCCTTGCCTACCTAGAGAACACCCACAAGCTTCGACTCAGCGATCAGGTGAGTGGCACTCAGGCAGAATGGAGTTTTTCGAACCTCCCCAACGGGCAATACAAGGTGGCGACCACCTGGTGGTATACACCTTCCCGCTGCACGGCCCCCTACACCATCGGCTGGGGTGACTTTGGCAATTCAAGCGGGGGTGTCCTGGCCACAAAAGATTGCGATCAGACCCAGGCACCGGACGACTTTACCGATGGAGACGGCTGGACCTGGGAAGAACTCGGCACGGTGAATGTAGAGCACGGCGAGTTGAAGGTCCGGCTTGAAGACGGAATCGGGGGAGCGAGTAAAAATCTGATCGCCGATGCGATGCGGATCGAGAAAATTGGCGAACTCGGCGA
>JASMGX010000336.1 GCA_030751095.1 Pirellulales bacterium
ATGGTGAAGTAGGCGACAATCCCTCAGAGGCTCTTCGCTATTATATCGCAAAGCGTGGAGAAGGACAAAAGGATGCCTCTCTGTTAACGGTGGCGATGGACAACGCTCGCGGGGGGTATTTCAAACACATGCCAAACCAATATCCCGATAACGCGTGGTATACCCGGTCAGACGACTGCGGGTATAAATGTTTTGTCGGTGAATACATCCATTGGGGAATGATTACCCTTGTTGGCTTTAACGAGACACGTGAAGAAGGTATTCAGGATCAGTGGCAGATAACAAACGCCCATTCTCTGCGTAATAGGGACCCTGCATTATATGGATTGCTCACGAACACTGAATATAACTTTCCTAAAACCGCCCCGGACGGATCTTACGGTGATTTAAGCCATTGAATACTAAAGCAACCAGAAATCGCCGACCTCCTCCGCAAACACGGCGGCAAGACGGGTGAAGAATTGAAAGTTTAAGGGAACTAACCCATATCACCATGCAAAACGTTTTATTTATAATAGTTCTAGGGTTGTTAGCTTTTTACTTTTTTTGGTGGCCGCAGCTAAAGAGAAGCAAGAATCTTAAAGAAATAGCAAATGATTTAAATATTCCTTTTTATCCCAAAGGGGATGATTCGCTTTATGACCATCTAGAATACTTTCATCTTTTTTCCATGAATTCAAAGTCTCGGATTACCAATATGCTTCATCAAGAAGATAAGGAAACTGAACTAGCTTTCTTTGACTTTACTTTTGAGATTGGTGGAGGTTGCCCTCAGAGTAGTGCAGGCACAGAGTATAACCAATCAGTAGTTTACTT
>JASMGX010000337.1 GCA_030751095.1 Pirellulales bacterium
AATCCTGTAAACCAAAAACCGCTCGCATTGGAATCAAAACTGTCAGCACCATCGAAAGTCCGGAAAAAATTGCTCCAGCTACAAAATAAGGTGCAAAAATAGTAGTGTGCCAACCTGGTACCGAGGACATTGCAAAGTCCCAGGAAACGATAGAGTGCACTGAAAAAACAAGTGGTGTAGCAATTGCCGCGAAAATAAGGTAACCGCGCATATAATGCACCCACTGATGATTTGTACCACGCCAGGCTAAAGCCATAGGGGCATAAATCAAGGCTTTTAGTTTTTTACCTTTTCGAACTGCCTCATCACGTAAAATTGCCAGATCCGGAATCAACCCCAGCATGAAGAACATGATCGAAACCGACATATAGGTCGTGACCGCGAAAACATCCCAGAGCAGGGGCGACTTGAAATTTACCCAGAGCATTCTTTCATTCGGATAAGGAATCAGCCAGTAAGCAAGCCACGGACGGCCTGTGTGCAGTAGAGGGAAAAGTCCGGCTGTCATCACGGCAAAGACGGTCATAGCCTCTGCACTGCGGTAAATCGCAGTACGCCAGGGCGCTCTCGTCAGATAAAATACTGCGGAAATCAAAGTGCCGGCGTGACCGATACCAATCCAGAAAACGAAGTTGGTAATATAAAAACCCCAGGCAATTGGATGACTAATTCCGCTGTATCCAATTCCTACATCAACCTGAATTGCCAGACTCAGCACACCTAAACCTAATGCCATCAAGAATCCAAGTAGCAACAGGTAGTATGAAGGACGCGGCTTGTCCAGCATAGCGAGCATTTCATCATTTATTTGACC
>JASMGX010000338.1 GCA_030751095.1 Pirellulales bacterium
CGGCGAAGTTATCCCGAAACGAGCGCCGGACCTGCTTCATGTTCGGTAGATTCTCTACCGCTGCGGTTTTTGGTTTGGGTTGGAGCCGCTACCTGCGAGCATCAAGATCAACTGAGGTAAATCGGGAATTTGGCGCGTTCCTTGAATCTCAGTGGATCGGCCACACACAGGCCGTTGCGAGAGAGCATTATCTCATGGTGACACAAGAGGACCTGGATCGAGCCACAGCGTGTGAACCGGGAGCAACGCAAACTCGGGCGCAGCACACCGCCGCAACGGGTGGAATCGGCTCGCAGTCCACCCTACTGGGAACAAAAGAAACCCCTATTTTGCGAGAGGATTCGACTTCGTACGATCCGGTGCAACATCAGCGAGTGGGCGACACTGGATTCGAACCAGTGACCTCTGCGGTGTGAACACAGCGCTCTAACCAACTGAGCTAGCCGCCCGGAAAATGCCATCGGAACAATTCGCCCGAGATCCGTCAAGAACCAGTACCACGAGAACTGCTGCTAAACGGAAGCGCCGCTATACTTCGCTGTTCGATTCTTCCGTGGGGGCGGTGGTGGGGGGCTCAAATTTGGGCGCGGAGGGTTCCTGGTAATCGTCGGCCATCTCTTCGTAGGCCGCCGAATGATTGCTCGTGATCTGCTCCGAGTTGCCGGTCGCAGTGTGGATCTCCGATTCGATCCCCTGCATGCCGCGTTTGAATTCCATCATGCTCTTACCGACCGAGCGGCCGACTTCCGGCAGTCGCTTGCCGAACAGAATCACTCCGATCACCCCGATGATGATCATCTCCTGAATACCG
>JASMGX010000339.1 GCA_030751095.1 Pirellulales bacterium
CATTGAGTGTCCTTCCTGTAATGCTAGTTTGGCTGTGCCCGCTATTGAAGCACCTCCCTCTACGACTCCCCGAGTTGAGGTGGCAACACCGCAAGCAAGCGCACCACAAAAATCTGCGCCGCAAAGAAAGACCCCAGCACCACCAAAAGCAGCATCCTCTAAGAAATCAAAATCACTGATTCCAAAGTTGGCTATTGCTGCTGTTGTAGCTGTTTTGCTGGTGATTGCTTTGGGTGTTTTCTTCTCGAGTGGTGTGGATATTCACCAAGCTGCTAGAGAAGGGAACATCGAAGCTGTCAAACAAGCCATTGCTGCTGGCGCGGATGTGAATGCGAAGACTGAGGATTTACGCTGGTGGACTCCTTTGCATGGTGCGGCTGTGTCCGGTAAAAACGAAATCGTCGAACTGCTGATCGCCGAAGGTGTGGATGTGAATGTGAAGGATGATGTTGAGTTAACTCCTTTGCACTGGGCGGCTCAATCTGGCCGCAAGAAAATCGTCGAACTGCTTCTCGCCAATGGTGCGGAGGTGAATGCGAAGGGTGATGGTGGAGTGACTCCTTTGCATTTTGCGACAATCAAGGAAATCGCTGAACTGCTAATCGCCAAAGGGGGAAATGTGAACGCGAAAGGTATTTATGGAACACCGCTAGATCATGCCGAAGCGGAATGGGAAGGTGACGTCGACGAGGTCAATGCAGCCAGAAATGAAGTCGCCGAACTCCTCCGCAAACACGGCGGCAAGACGGGTGAAGAATTGAAAGCTGAAGTCAAATGAAACACCTCCTGCTAACAA
>JASMGX010000033.1 GCA_030751095.1 Pirellulales bacterium
CCGTGTCTTTGTGCCCGACCTGGGTGCCGATCGCATTTTTTCGTATCGGGCTGACTCCGAAACGGGCTCGCTCGCGCCCACAGCGCAAAAGTCGGTCGCTGCGGTTGCCGGCGCGGGGCCTCGCCACGTCCGGTTCCATCCAGGCGCCGCGTGGATGTACGGGATCAATGAACTGTCCGGATCGATCACGCGCTACGATTTTGACGCCGATTCCGGAGCACTCTCGCGCCGCGAGACGGTCTCGACCCTGCCTGCCGACTTTGAGGGCAAGAATTGGTGCGCCGACTTGGCGATCACGCCCGACGGCCAGTTTCTCTACGGCACCAACCGCGGTCACGACAGTGTGGCCGCCTACCGGATTGGCGAGGGTGGGGTGCTCGAGCCGATTGCGATCACACCGAGCGGCGGCAAGAGTCCGCAGAATCTCGAAATCACTGCCGACGGACGGTGGCTTCTGGTGGCCAACATGTCGGGGGGCAATGTGGCGGTGTTCCGTATTGACGGGGCGACCGGCACGCTGCGCGAAGCGGCGTCTCGGTACAAGATCGCGCACCCGGCCTGTATCGTCGCGGCAACGTCCCGCTAAGAGCCTGCCCCTGTTTAAGGAAACTGTTGAGTATAGAGTCTAACGGAAATAGAGCGCATCTTAAGGAATTTGCGGGGCAAAGAAACGACGTTTGATCGCATATTTCCCGAGCGGTGTGAACGACTAGCCTCACCCTGCGCAAAAAAAGGGCGTTGCGACTCGGTGCCGCAAAGCCCTTTTTAAATCAGCTCTCTGGCCTGCCCTCTCTTCGGTCAGGCCAAAATCTCTTTGTCGATCTTATCCTTCAATACGGTGTGTGTTAGGCACCAGGTCGACTTTTTGAAAGCAGGTACAGAATCACACCGAGAGCAATCAAGCCCACCAGCCCCTGACTTCCTAAACTGGAAATTAGATTTGTCAGATTCTCAGTGACGTTCCCAATAAAGGTGGTGTTGCCCGTACCAAAGAGAATTTGAATCACAACACCCAAAGCCACTAGCAGGAGTCCTATTTCAGTAATTTCCCGCAACCAATTTTTTGCAGTACTTACAACGTTCATCGAATCGGTCCTTTCTGTAGCGTGCAAAGTGTTCCTGAAAACGCAATCGGGGTTCTCAGGTAGATAGCATTAAAAAATACCACTAATTGCGACAATATATGGTACGTGGGAGGCCTGGGCAAAACAACTGCTTTAGGGGGAATGCATCTTTTTTTCCTCATTTTTGCGCCTCACAGCGGCCCGCGCTTCGCAGAAGCGGCGCCTTTCCCACCTGATTCAGGAAAATCGATCATAGATAGAACGGCCTCTCCGTTTCCGAACCCGCCGAAGCGGGCAGAAAAACAGGAAGAGTCCGAATGGGCCACGGCGCGCTTCACTACTGTCGATGAAGTACTGTCGATGAAGTACCGTCGATTATCGCCCCGTCGTACCCTAAAACGCGCTTCGCAAAATCGCTTTAAGGTCTGCAAGTGTGACCGGTCGGGGATTGACCTGCATCAGCCGCTTCACAGCGAACGCTTTTTCCGCAAAGGCGGCCAACTGATTCTTGCGCCCGCCAAGCTGCCGGATCGAACCGGGAATGCCAATCCGCCCTCGGAGATTTTCCACCGCCACAATCGCACGCTCCGCGGCGTCCTCCGGCGCAAAGTCCGTCGTCTGTTCACCCAATAGCATCGCAATGCGGGCAAACGTTTCCTGCCGCACTTGAAGATTAAACCGCATCACAAACGGCAGCAGCATGCCGTTGCCCCCTCCGTGCGAACAGTGCAGCGCACCGCCGAGCGGATACTCAAGCGCATGGACCACCGCCACCCCGGCATTGGAAAAGGCCATGCCGGCAAGCAGCGCAGCTGTGGCCATCCCCTCGCGGGCCTCTAAATCATCGGCAACCTCCACCGCCCGCACAAGATATTTGCCGACCAACGAGATCGCCTGCTCAGCCAAGGCGTCTGTCAGCGGCGTACGGCCGCTGTAGGCGTTGCCCGGTGGCATCTCTGCTGCATCGATCGCCGTAAACGCCTCGATCGCATGCACCAGCGCATCGATGCCGCTCTCGGCCGTCACCTGCCGCGGACAACTCACCGCGAGCGCGGGATCGATCAGCGCAACAGAGGGCCGCAAAAAACGGCTCTGCATGCTCACCTTCATCTCGGCCGCCACGTCGGTCAGCACGGCCGAATGCGAGACCTCACTCCCGGTCCCGCCGGTTGTCGGCATACAGACCAGCGGCAGCGTGGGACGCGGCAGGCGATCAAAACCAAAATAATCGCCCACCTCCCCGCCGCAGGCGAGCACCGCCGCGACCACCTTGGCCAGATCGATGTTGCTCCCGCCCCCAAGACCGATCACGACATCCGGTGCAAATGACGTTCCGGCGGCAATCGCGGCCGCGGCCAACTCGACCGTTGGCTCTCTCTCCGTCTCGGTGAACGTGCAGACCTCGATACTCGAGCTTTTCAGGACCTCGCAAGCTCTATCCAACACCCCGGCAGCGGCCAGATTCGCATCGCTCACCAGCAGGGCCCGATGCCAACAGCGATCGCTGCAGAGCGGACCGAGTCGCGCAAGGGTACCAGTGCCAAAAATAATCTCTCCGGCAGAAGCAAAACTCCAGGGAGTGTTCATCACAGTTCTCTCGCCCGCTTAGGAGCGGCTCCAATCGCCAATGACCTCGACAGTCGCCCCGGCGAGTTGGTGGAGCTGATCGGGCGTGATCGAAAGTGGCGGTGTCAGGTAAAACATATCGTGAAACGGTCGCAGCCAGATGCCCGCCTGCACGAATCGCTCGCACAGTTTTTCCTCGGAGTGCAATCGCTCGACCTGCACAACCGCGATCGCACCGCGAGTGCGGACATCGACCACCCCCGGCAGCGACCGGCACGGTTTGAGCAGCTCGGTGAGCGACTTTTCGATCGCTTGCACTTGCGCAAGGTCCGAATGCTGCTCAAAGAGATCGAGCGATGCGTGCGCGGCGGCACATGCAAGCGGATTGGCCATATAGGTCGGGCCGTGCATCAGGGCTTTTTCACTCTCATCGCCCAAAAATGCCTCAAAGACCTCGCCCGTGGCGAGGGTGGCTGCCATGCCAAGCGTGCCGGCGGTAAGCGCTTTGCCGAGACACATGATATCGGGAACCACCTCCGCCTGCTCGCAGGCGAACATCGAACCGGTGCGGCCAAAACCGGTGGCAATCTCATCGGCAACGAGCAGCAGACCCTGTTGGCGCGCGATACGGGCCACCGCAGCGAGTGCGGCGGGCGAATGGAACCGCATCCCCCCTGCCCCCTGCACCAGCGGTTCGATCACCACCGCGGCAAGCTGCTCGCGATGAGACTCGAGAAACGCGCAAAACGCCGCTTGCTCCTCATCCGTTTCGGGGATCGGCCGGCAGTACTGCTCGAGCAAAAAACCTTTAAAGTGTGCGTGCATGCTCCGCTCCGGATCAGAGAGCGACATTGCGCCGGTCGTATCGCCGTGGTAGGCATGTTTGAAGGTGACAAAGCGGTTGCGACCCCCCTCTCCGCGATTGCGCCACATTTGCACCGCCATCTTCATCGCCACTTCTACGGCCACCGAACCGGAGTCTGAAAAAAAGACGTGCGCCAAATCGCCCGGCAGCAGATCGGCCAGTCGGCGCGCGAGCGTCACCGCGCCTTCGTGATGGATACCGCCGAGCATTACGTGCGGCATCACCTCCAGTTGCGCTGCGACCCGCTCGGCAATATGCGGATGGTTGTAGCCGTGACAGGCGGTCCACCACGAAGCGAGCCCGTCGATCAGACGCCGCCCATCGGAGAGTACCAGATAGACATCTTCCGTCGCCACCACCGGCAACGGCAGCGGCGCGGTTTGCATTTGCGTGTACGGCATCCAAAGATGGTCCGCCGCATCGCGCTGCCATGCAGGGCCAGAATCGACAGAGGTTTCGCTACAGGAGAGACTCATAGCTTCTCAGAATACCGCTCTCTTGCCACTCTTGCCAGTCGCGACCGCTCTCGCCACTAACGAACCAAAGTCCTCCCCGCTACAATGCGGGGCCTATCCTTCCACAACACAGCCTCACGAGGAATCAGAGACATGGCCACGAAGTATCGTTTTTCCTTTGGTCCCTGGAACATCTCCGAAGGAGCCGACCCGTTCGGTCCAGAGGTACGATCGCCCTACTCGCTCGAAGAGAAATTCGATATGTACGGCCCGCTCGGGTTTGAGGGGGTGCAGTTTCACGACGACGATGTGGTGGAGGATATTGACGATCACTCACCCCAACAGGCCCTCGAACGGGCACGGATTGTCAAAAAGATGCTCGATGACCGGGGCCTCACGGCGGAATTTGTCGCCCCCCGACTCTGGTTCGACCCCCGCACCGTCGACGGCGGCTTTACGAGCAACTCGGCGGAAGATCGCCAATATGCCCTCGACCGCTGCCTGCGGGCGGTCGATATCGCCCGTGAAGTCGGCACTCCCAACATGGTGATGTGGCTCGCGCGCGAGGGCACCTATATCCGGGAATCCAAAAACGCGCGGCTCGCGATCGATCGACTCCGTGATGGAATGAACAAGATGCTCGAATACGACAGCGAGATCAACATCTGGATCGAGCCGAAACCGAATGAACCGGTCGACAGCGCATGTATCCCCACGATCGGCCATGCCCTGGCCCTGGCGTACCTGACGAATGATCCGTCGCGCGTCAGCGGCCTGATCGAAACGGCGCACTCATTGCTTGCAGGCCTCGATCCCTCGGACGACATGGCCTTCGCACTGGCGCACGACAAACTCGCCAGTGTGCATCTGAACGACCAGGGAGGACTCAAGTTCGACCAGGACAAATGTTTCGGCAGCTTTAACCTCCGCAGTGCGTTCAACCAGATCCGCGTCCTGGAAGAAAACGGCTACGGAGAGCGGGGCGAGTTTGTCGGACTCGACGTGAAGGTGATGCGAACGCAGAAGCAGGAAGGTTCGACCGATCACCTACTGGGCAGTCGCAAGAATTTTGAGCGGATTTTGGAAAAGGTCCGTTCGCTCGACAGAACACTCGAAGCGGAACTGATTGCCAATCGGGATTACGAAGCCCTCGACCAGTACATCCTCGCGCACCTGATGGGCACAAGCTAACGATCCGAGAGAGCCTTTACGGCAGATGCCGGGCAGCAACCTCGCGGAGCGACCGCTCCGGCCGCGCACCATACTGCGAGATAATGTCCGCAGCGACCGCGGCGCCAATGCAACCGCTCGTCTCGGGTGAAAGCCCATGCGTGTAGCCATAGAGAAAACCGGCGGCGAAGAGGTCGCCTGCGCCGGTGGTATCCACAACCTGATGGACCGCATCGGCTCCGATCTCGTGTTGGACACCCTCGGCGATCACCACCGCACCCTGAGCACCCCTCGTGAGCGCCGCGACGGTGCAGTCCTCGCGTGCCGCGGAGACCGCCTCTTCGAATGCGTCTCGCTGGTAGAGCGCTTTGATTTCGTCTTCGTTGGCAAAGAGGATGTCGACGTGTTCGCGAACGAACTGGCAGAACGATGCGCGGTGCCGATCGACGCAAAACGAGTCGGAAAGGCTCAATGCCACGGACCGGTTCTCCTGATGGGCAAGTTTGGCCGCCTTTAAGAATGCTTCCTTGGCCGGTTCGAGATCCCACAAATAACCTTCCAGGTAGGTGATCTGCGAATCGGCCACCGTCTGCTGCTCGACATCATCGGGACCGACATGGATGGACGCGCCAAGAAACGTATTCATCGTCCGCTGCGCATCGGGGGTCACCAGGACCACACACTGCGCGGTCGCCGGACCACTGATGGCCTCCGGCGTAAGAAAGGCGACGCCACTGAGTAACAATTCCTGCCGGAATGTATCTCCGAGCAGATCGTTGCTCACCTTACCGATAAAAGCGGTCTTGCCACCAAGATGCGAAACGCCAACCATCGTGTTGGCCGCCGAGCCGCCCGACAACTCCCGTTCGGGCTCAACCGCCGCATAGAGTTCTGCGGCACGGTCGCTGTCGATCAGGGCCATTCCCCCCTTGCTGAGACCTTCCTGATCCAGAAACGCATCGTCCACCCGCGCCAATACGTCGACAATCGCATTGCCGATCCCGAGCACATCGTATTTCGCATCACCCATTGCTATTCCTTTGCAAACCTATTTCAAAGCCAAACGAGTCGGAAGTCTAGCTAGAGCGAACCGATCGCACAAGGCGATACTTGACAACCCCACTGCGATCGGCCAAAACGGGCGCAGAGACCGAAATCGGGTGGAGAACAAATGCAGCCGTTTTCAGAATCGCAATCGACCGCAATCCTCCTTGTCTGCACCGCAGCAGCCTTTCTATTGCCGCAGAGCGCGGCTGGCGAACCGGAGAACCCCGAGCGGCTTTGGCACCTCGCACCGCAAACGCTCCGGCCCGGCGGGGCGGGAAGTTTTGATTCCGTTGCGGTCAAAGATCCTTCGATTGTCTTTTTTGATGGCAATTGGCATCTCTTTTACACCGCTCGCGATGAGGACCACTACACCACCGGCTACGTCCGCGCAGAGCGACTCGAAGAGCTTCACCGAGCGACCCGCTGGGAGCTTACAAAGGTTCGCAGCAAAAAGGAACGCTATGGCTGCGCGCCGCAGGTCTTTTATTTTGCGCCGCACAAAAAATGGTATCTCCTGTTTCAGAATCGGGATTCCAATTATCAGCCGATGCTCTGCCACAACGCAAATATCTCCGATGCGAGCGACTGGAGTACGCCGGAGATACTGCTCCGCAAAGACAGCCCCCAAAAATGGATCGACTTTTGGATCATCTGCGATCAGCACCGCGCCCACCTCTTCTACACCGAAGCGCATCAGGGCATCATGCACCGCAGCACCACACTCGAAAAGTTTCCGCACGCATGGGGACCTGCCAAGCAGGTTTTTTCCGACGTGCACGAGGCGGCCCACATCTACAAGGTGCTCGGTCGGCCCGAATACCACATGATCTATGAGCGCAATACGCCCGAGGGCCGCTGCTTGGGCCTGGCAATTGCCGGCACGCTCGAGGGGCCCTGGCGCAAGGTGACCGACCGCTATGCGACCGGAGACGGGCTTCAACATGCCCCGACGGAGAAAAAATGGACCGAGATGGTCAGCCATGGCGAGGCGATCCGCAGCGGTTACGACCAGCATCTGGAGTACGATCCGGCCGATGGCCGATGGCTGATTCAGGGAATTTTGCGGAACCAGTCGCATGCCCCCTACCCGACCTTGCCCTGGCAACTTGGTATCATCACGGATACCTCGAGCCAACCGATTCCCACCCTCCAATAGAAAAGAGCCAACCGTGCAAAATGTCTACTCCTCTCCCGGTCGCTATACCCAGGGGCCCGACGTCACCGACCAGTTGGTCAGCGAGATGGCCTTCTTGGGCCTGGTCGGTCCGGTCCTGATCGTTGCCGGCCCCACGGTCACCGAACTTCTCAGCGAGCGTTGGAAAACTATTTTTGAAACCGTCGGCATCCCCTATGCGATTTACCCCTTTGAAGGCGAGTGCTACATGGACGCAATCGATGCCCTCGCCGAATCGGCAAGCATCTCCGCCGTGGGCACCCTGTTGGCTGCGGGCGGCGGCAAGGTGATCGACACGACCCGCGCAGCAGCGGCAAATCTCAACAAACCCTTTATCTGCTGCCCCACGGTTGCTTCGACCGATTCGCCCTGCAGCGCGATCGCCGTCGTCTACAACCCGTTGGGCGTGTACGAAACCTCCCACACGTGCTCCCGCAACCCGGATCTGGTCCTAGTCGATACCGAAGTGATTGTGCAAAGCCCTATTCGCTACTTCATCGCCGGCATGGGCGATGGCCTTTCGACCGTTTTTGAAGCGCGGGCTTGCGTGCAGAGCGGCCGGGAAAATTTGCGCGGGGGCCGATCGACTCTCGCCGCCGCCGAAATCGGTGAACTCTGCTACCGCACTCTGATGGCCGACGGTCGAGCTGCCCTGGCCGATATGCAGCAGCGAACCGTCACGCCCGCCTTCGAGCGGGTTGTCGAGGCCAACACCCTCCTCTCGGGCATCGGCTTTGAATCGGCCGGGCTGGCCGCCGCGCACGGAATCCACAATGCGATGACCGTCGGTGAAGGAACGCACGCCTATTTGCATGGCGAAAAGGTCGCCTTTGGGGTTTTGGTCCACCTGATGCTCGAGGAGCAGCCGGCCGAGGTGTTTGAACCTGTCGTCGGTTTCTGCCGCGATGTCGGATTGCCGACCACCCTCGGTGGCGTCGGACTCGACGCAGCCGACGAGGCGACCTTGCGGCGCATTGCCGAGGTGGCTAGCGAACCGGAATCTCTGGTCCTGAACGAACCGTTTGCCATAACACCCCAAAAGGTCTACGACGCCCTGCTGGCTGCCGACCGGGTCGGCAGCGCGAGCTGAAGCAACGAATTTTTTTGTGGCATTTCTGATGCGCGCCGACAGACCTCCCAACATTACCGCCGATGAAATCGATTCTTTGCCCGCGCAAAGCTTCCTCGGCTCGGCCGAGTACCATGCGCGGCTCGATTCGACAAACGCTCGTGCCGCTTTACTCGTAGCCGGTCGCGACCCGATTACGTTTCCGCATCTGGTCTATGCGGAGCAACAAACAGCCGGGCGGGGACGCCAGGGCAAGGGTTGGTTTTCAGCGCCGGGAAGTCTGACCTTTTCTCTTATCGTCTCTCGAGAAGCACTCGGCCTTTCCCGGGAGCAGCTGCCGCTCACCGCCCTGGCAACGGGAATCACTGTTCTCCAGACGGGCCTGCATTTTTTGCCTCAGGGCGATTTTGGTCTCAAATGGCCGAACGATGTCTTCCTTGCCGGCAAAAAAGTTGCCGGCATCCTCCTCGAGGTATCCCAGGTGCCCGACGCGGTGGTGATCGGGATCGGTGTGAACGTGAACAACGATTTTGACCGCTTCCCTGCCGCTGTAGCGCAGCAGAGTGTCGCGGTGCACTCCATCGCGGAGACTCCGATCGATCGGTTCGCGTTCCTCCTGCATCTTCTCGGCCGGCTCGAGCGGCAGCTCGCAGACGTGGCAGCCGGGCAGAGCATTTCCGGTGCGTGGAATCAATACTGCCTGCTTTCCGGGAGGACCGTCACCCTCGAGTTTGCCGACCGCCAACTGCGAGGACGCTGCCGGGGAATCGACGCCTCCGGAAGGCTACTGCTCGATGAGGCGGGCACGGTTACCGCCTTTGCGACCGGCGAGGTTTGCAACTGGCAATAGCCTGCCTCTTATTGCGCGACAATCTCCGTGCGTCCAAGAGCCGATTGGCCGGCCGGTCCGATGTACTGGCCGGTCACATCCACTCCGGTCCTTTATGCGACTCGGTCTGTGCAACCACCTCTGTATGATCGAGGATCTGACAGACCCCCTCTTCGCGGAGATCCTCAACGAGTGAGAGCATGACCTGTTTGATGTAAAAGGAGGGCAGAATACCACAGAGAGTGAGCTTGCCACCCTGAAAGTGGGAAACGACGCTCCGCAGAGAGACGTAGACGCTCACCGACAGCCGCTCTCGAACCGTTTCCAACGTGGTCCTCGGCTTCGGAAGAACCGGCCGGCAGTCCCTTTGGCCGGGTGTCGATGTATGCATCTTCATAGCCATCAGCCGCTCCAAAAAAAAAGGATGCAAACCATGTATGCTTCACTTTTTCCCTGCGATTGCCCTCCCGATCAATTACAGTTGCAGTTCTCATGCCACTTCTCAAAAAAATACATCCCTCCAAAAACCGTTGGTTTTACACCCCACCGCAATTCTCTCCGGGCAGAACGGCAAGCCTTTGCCCAATAATCGGGCACCTGCGGCACAAAAAAACGCCAGCGCGCATGCCAACAAGCCCGGGCCCAACGACTCGCACTGCTGCACCAAAACAGTGCTGCACCAAAAAAAACAGCTCTGCACCAAAACAGTGCTGCATCCAAAGCGGTTACTCGCCGACGGGTGGCAATTCAAAATGCCCGACCTCGTCTCGCACGACGCGGACCACCGGATGGTCGCACTCATGGTAGAGGACGAGTCGCCAACCACCTTCGCACGCCTGATCAAGCAGCGCCTGCTTGCTCCGCATGTTGTCCCAGGGCATCATGTCGTATCCCATGCTGTAGGCAGGGTGCACGTGATTGCCCGTAGGCATCACATCCGAGACAAAACAGACCGTCCCCTCCGCATCATCAAACTCGATCGTCTGCAGTCCCCAGGTATGTCCCGGACGCAGGGTGAGGCGAATATCCCCGAGTACCGTCGTATCGCCGTCCACGAGTTCCACCTGCCGTGAGATCGGTTCAAAGGTGGAGGCGAGGTAGGTCCTGCTCATCGTACTTCGCCCCGCCAGGGCATCGTCCCACTCCTGCTGCTGCACGTAGATGCGGGCGGCGGGAAAGATGGAGGCTACATCACCGCTAGAATCAACCTGTGAAACTCCTGCGGCATGATCGAAGTGCAGGTGGCTTAAAAGAACGGCCGAAATCGATTCCGGCTCGATGGCCAACTCGCCGAGTGCCGCGCCGATTTCGCGATCCTCGAGTGCAAAGATCTCCCGCTCCTTGGCACTCCACTTCGCCCCATAGCCGCATTCGATGAGCACTCGCTTGTCATCGCGTTCCAGCAGCAGGCAGTGGCACCCGAGCGGAATGCGGTTCTGTTCATCCGGCGTAACGAGCCGCTGCCAGATGGCCCTCGGCACCACGCCGAACATGCTGCCACCGTCGAGGCGAAAGTGTCCCGCCGTGAGCAGTTGCCAGTTCCAGCTCATCTCTCGGCTCCCGTTCAATGACCGTTGGACTGTCTCGTTTAGAATCGTTCCTGACTTTTCGTACCCGCCCATCCTAAAATCGGCATACATGCAGAGCAATGACCCACGACCTGTGAAAAAACCATACCGATAAAAAAGAACGGCAACAAGCGCAAGTACCCCTTTGACCCTAGAAGTGCAAACCGCCTACGATACGCATTGTTGACTTTCTAACGGGAACCATTACTCAAGGATCCATTCAGGATGTTTTGCCGATTTTTACTCTCCGCTGTCCTTTTGTTTTCCGCTTGTCTCCTAGGAACGGCCACTCTCCGGGGAGAGAACAAGCTGGAGGGCCCGCTTGCGCCCTTTCTCGGTGAGGCGCGTTTTGAGAAGCAGCAGGTCTTTAAGAAAGAACGTCACCCCAACATCGCGGTGGCCCTCGATGGCACCGTGCTGGTGACCCTCGGCAACAGTCGCCTGCTGGTCCGTCGCAGTAGCGACGGCGGTAAAACGTTTGGACCGGAGATCGCGATTGCCGACCCCGGAATTCAGTCCGGTGGCCTCACGGTCGACGAAACGACCGGCGACGTGCTGGCATTTACTGAAGCAAAACATCCACCCGCGGAACTTTCCATCTATCGCAGTCGCGATCGCGGCAAAACGTGGAAGAAGCAGCCGACGAAGATCGCACCCGACACGCTCGGAAATACTCCCTCGATGCACATGAACGAACATGGCATCACGCTCCGCCACGGAGAACACAAGGGCCGCTTGCTGCGCCCTGCCCGCTTTTACGCTGAGGGGAACCGCCCGGACCAGTACGCCAACCACTACACCACGGCAATCTATAGCGACGATGGCGGCAAGTCGTGGCAGACGAGCGATCCTTTTCCGGAAAACGGAACGGGAGAAGCGACACTCGCCGAACTCTCTGACGGAAAGATCTACTACAACTCCCGCTGCCACTGGGACCAGAACCCAAAGTCGACGCGGCGGCGCTCGGCGATGAGCGACGATGGCGGCGGTAGCTGGAGTGATTTCGATGTGGTCGAAATCCTCCCCGACGGATGCCAGCATACCTCGTATGGATGCATGGGCGGATTGGTCCGCCTGCCGATCGCCGGTCGCGATATTTTGCTCTTCAGCAATATCGACACCGAGGCGGAACACCGGGATCGGGTCACCGTGTGGGCCAGTTTTGACGGCGGCACAACGTGGCCGCTCAAAAGGCTCATCGAACCGGGGCGAAGCGCGTATTCTTCGCTCAATGCCGGCCGGCCGGGCACGCCGAGTGAGGGCTGGATCTACATCCACTACGAGGCGCTTAGCGGCAGCAAACTCGCCCGCTTCAACCTCGCCTGGCTGCTCGAGGGAGAGCCGACCGGCGATGGAGATGTGCCGGCGGAATTTTCCCGCTCTGCCAAACCCTAAAACAGACATGTCCTGCTCTTAAACCGCATCCACCATTCTTTGGACACTCCACAAAGCGGGTGACCCGCAAAGCAGTCCACCACCGATTCGGCAGACGCGTTCTGCTGCTCGCTGGCAGCGGCGGCGCGAGATTCTCTACACGATCGGCCCGTCCTCGCGCTGTCAGTTAGAAGGGGCCAGTCAGAAGGGACCAGCGGAATGATTTACAAAGCTTCCGCGTTGCGAAAGCGGCTCCGCCACTCGGCAGGTGCCAGGGAGACATCACTGTCGTCCTCGACTTCTTTGCGTAGTGCCACAAGCTCTTTACGCACCTGTTCGATTTGCTCGGCGTACTCGGGGTCGCCGTAGCGGTTGACCAACTCGTCGGGATCGTTCTTCAGGTCGTAAAACTCCCACTCATCGAACTGATAAAAGTGCATCAGCTTGTAGCGCTCGGTGCGAATCCCATAGTGGCGTGGCACCATGTGGACGCTCGGGTACTCGTAGTAGTGGTAGTAAATACTGTCCCGCCAATCTGCAGGTACTTCACCGGCAAGCAGCGGCAGGAGCGATCGTCCCTGCATCTTCGGGTCAACGTCGCACGCGGCGGCCTCTAAAAACGTCTCCGCATAGTCGAGATTCTGGACCATCTGCGTGTTCCGTGAACCGGGCGCGGTCACACCGGGCCACTTGATGATGAGCGGCATTTTCAAGGATTCCTCATACATCCACCGCTTGTCGTACCAGCCGTGGTCGCCGATATAAAATCCCTGATCGGAGCTGTACACGACAATCGTATTCTCCTCCAATCCCAACTCTTTGAGCGTGGCGGTCAGTTCTCCCACGCTGTCATCCACGCCCCGCACGCAGCGAAGATAGTTTTTGGCGTAGCGCTGGTACTTCCAGCGGACCAGATCTTTTCCGGTCGGTTTTGCCGCGTGGAATGCCGCATCATCTTTCCGGTAGGCGGCCCGCCATTTCTTTTTTTGCTCCGCCGTCATCCGCCAGAGATTATCGCGAGCCGATCGATCCTGCCGCTTTTGGATCGCATCGCCATCGAACTCTGCCGTCAGATCGACGAACAGGTCGTAGTGCAAATCCATGTGTCGATCGATCTCCATCTCCTGATGCCGGGCGGGTGGTGCGTTGTCCTCCCAGGTGTCGAAGAGTGTTGCAGGCTCCGGAAGCGTCCGATCGCTATAGAGATCAATGTGGTCAAAGGCGGGCATCCAGTTGCGATGGGGCGCTTTGTGCTGGCACATCAGCAGAAAGGGGCGGTCCGGATCGCGACCCTCCTTGAGCCAGTCGATCGCCAACTCGGTCACGACCTGCGTGCAGTGTCCTTTGATCACCTGCTTGCCATCCGGCGTAATGAACTCGGGATTGTAATACGCGCCCTGCCCGGGAAGAACCTTCCAGGTGTCGAAACCCTGCGGAGCGCTTTTCAGATGCCACTTGCCGAACAGGGCGGTCTGGTATCCGCACTCTTGCAGCAACTTTGGAAAGGTGGTCTGGTCCGCGTCGAAGCGATTGCCGTTGTTCATAAAGCCATTTTTATGGCTATGTTTGCCGGTGAGAATCACCGCCCGGCTAGGACCGCAGATCGAATTGGTGCAGAAACTGTTTTCAAAGAGCATCCCCTCACTGGCGAGCCGATCGATGTTGGGAGTGGGGTCGATCGATTTGTAGAGTCCGTCATATGCGCCAATCGCGTGCGTTGCATGATCGTCCGAAAAGATGAACAGGATGTTCGGGCGAACACTGCCGCTTTTCTTGTCCTCCTCGCCAACGGCAACCTCTGTGCCGGCCAATGTCGCCAGGGCGGCGAGCAGGATGAAGATGGCATGTTTTGCAGCACCGGGTCCATTGTTTGATCGCATTGCCGCTCGCCTTTCGGGGCTTTTCGTGGTTCTCTTTCCGTTCTCAGCGTAACGAGAGCTGATTCTGTACCCGCTTCACCCCTGCCTCATGCGCCTCCTTACGCTCGGTGAGCCGACGCACGATGTCGGGATGCGCGGAGGCGATGTTATACTTTTCGGAGGGATCGTGTTCGAGATTGTAGAGCAGCGGCGGGTCGTGCGCAGTGGGCTCCTTCTGTCCTACAAATTCGGTCTTCGTTTTATAGTGGGCTTTATAGGGCCCCTCGCGGACGGCAAACACCTCATCGCCAAAATAGTAGATCATGTCGTTACGCGGGCTCGGCTTCTGCCGGAGCAGTACCCCCGAAAGATCGACTCCGTCGATCGTGCGATCGGATGGCACTTTCGCACCGGTGAGTGCCGCAATGGTGGGCAACAGATCGAGCGTGCTTCCGATATCCATCACAACGGCCGGCCGAATCCGCTCGGGCCACCAGAAAACGGTCGGCTCGCGCATCCCGCCCTCCCAGGTGCTTCCCTTGCCATCGCGCAGCAGTCCTTCCGAGCCTCCCTGCACCTTGTACAGATGCCAGGGGCCATTGTCGGAGGTGAAGACCACAAGCGTGTTTTCCGCGATTCCCTCCTCCCGCAGCACGTCGAGAATCCGACCGGTCGAGGCATCGATCTCTTCGATCACATCACCGTAGAGGCCACGACGACTCACATCCTCAAAGGGCTTGGAAACAAACAGCGGTACGTGGGGTAGATTGTGGGCCAGGTAGATAAAGAAGGGACGGTCGCGGTTTTCGCGAATGTGCTTGATCGTCTCTTGCGTATAGCGCTCGGTAATCGTGGTCTGGTCTGCAGGCCGCTCGATAATCTCCTCTCCTCGCATGAGCGGGACATTCCAGTAGGCACTTTTGGGATCTGCAAACTGTTCTTTCCAGGGTGGGACATGCTTGGCGGTGTCCATATCGTTGGAGTAAGGAATTCCGAAATAGGTGTCGTACCCGTGGCTGGTGGGCAGAAACTGCGGAAGGTGGCCGAGGTGCCACTTGCCGACCGCATGCGTTGCGTAGCCGTTGGCTTGCAGCATTTTGCCAATCGTGATCTCCTTCGGGGGCAGCCCGCCTTTGGAATCGGGGAACAGCACGCGATAGCCAAAGCCGCACATACCGCTGCGAACCGGGTAGCGTCCGGTCTGTAATCCCGCGCGACTCGGCGTGCAGACAGACGCGGCGGCATAAAACTGCGTCCACCTCTGCCCTTCGCTGGCCATCTGATCGAGTCGGGGCGTCCGGATCGTCGGATGGCCAAAACACCCAAGATCGCCGTACCCGAGATCGTCGCAGAAGATCACGATGACGTTAGGCCCGGGAGCGTCCGCCGCGGCCAAGGTGGGGGCCAACAAAAGGGGGATACAAAGGAGACAAATCCGCATGATATTCTCTCAAACGCTGCAACGACCCAATCTTTGGCCACAACGGGCATTGCCTCAAATGGCCACCCCCATAGTATCGCCACAAAATGCCCTGATGCAACCTTTGCGGAATTCCCATCGCTGAGAAGAACCAGCATTCATACAAAAGTGGCGCGGCAAACCGTGGACGAGTGGCCACCCGGAGGCTGCCGGGCGTGATCGGACAGACGATCCGCGAGAAGCTGAAGTTCGATTACAAGTTGCGCAAATACTGCTTGGCTTTTTGGCGCAAGGCACTATCCGACGGAGCCTGATCTGCAATCTCAGCAAATAACTTCTTGGCTCTTTTAGGGTTATCGATGAGCATTTTCTCAGCCAATACATATTTGACGTGACACGATTCGACTTCCCTGCACTTTTTCTGCGCCAGACGGTTCAGGAAATCACCCTGAAGCTCCCTGAGCCGCTTGTTGGCTTTCAGGGCAGAGGGTGCGCCCGCCTGGAGGCGGGCCTCCTCATAGGCATTCATCGCGCAGCAGACCTCATCCTTTTTCTCATATTCCTGGCCGGCGAGCCACAATTTCTTGGCTGCAGCCTCCTTGACCGCTGCCACCACGTGGGGTCGCTTCTCTTGCTGCTTAAAATAGGTACGGATTTCGGCACCAAGTCCGGGAACTTTACCGCACTTGTCTGCGAGTTCCTCGATACTGCGGATACAATCGGCCAATGCCTGACCCCGATCAACGCTCGGATCAAGAGAATCTGTCCCTCCCTCCAGCTTGGCCATCGTCTCTTTGAGTTGGGCTAGACGGCTCCTGGTCTCTCTAATCACAACGGCAAGTCGCTCTCTGGCCTGAAGAGATGCCTTATTGGGGACTTGCCTTGCAGCGACTTTGACGTAGAGCCTGATCGCCGTAGCGGCAGCACCGTCGTCATCGAGCTGACCAGTTCCCGCCTTTGCAATGGTCTGACCCATCAAACGGTCGGCAACGGCAAGAAGCTTGGTATCCGATTGGTACTGCCTTATCAATTTCGCAATATAGTTCTCATACGCTTTTTGCCGGAGTTGCTGCAGGGACATTGTATTCTGCGATGGCACCGTAAAACCAGACTGCCCCGCAAAACCAGACTGCCCTCCCCGCCATGAGTAGCTGCCCTGACCGGGCGCACAGCCACTCGGACCTCACCCGGCCCACGAGGAAGCGGGGTGCAGGCTAAGAAGACCTCCCGCAATCACAACGATCAGCGCCGATGTCTGTCGAAACATCATATGGCTCCGTCGAACCAATGAAACGGCTAATGAAGCTTTAAACGGCTCTTACCCGCAGTGGCGATGCATCAATCATTGAGAGGCGCTCACCGGTGCGATCGAGTCATTCATTATCCTGGAACAGGAGTAAAGAAAACGCAATCTCTGCTCAAAGCCTGCAATGCAATCCCGTTGACAATTTGTTATCCGCTGGCTGCCCACTATTTTGCTGCCCGCTATTTTTTTATAGCCGTTGCAGATGGTCTCGTTGCAGATGGTCTCGTTGCAGATGGTCTCGTTGCAGATGGTCTCGTTGCAGATCGTCTCGTTGCAGATGGTCTCGTTGCAGATCGTCAATGCGGATCTAATTTCGTCAACGTTTCACGAACCTCACAAAGTGGTACGCTACCCTCTAAATCGGCCAAGACTTCTGCGAGGTTTGTGCTGCCGAATGCTTCCTCCACCTGGGCCAGGGCATTGTCCAGCCTTTGGTGCAGGGGGCAAAGCTTTGAACCATGTTCGGTAAATCCAAGCGGACAGGTATGAATCCTCTGGAGGGGATCGACTGCGTTGACAATATCAAGAATCGATAGTTCCTCTGGAAGTTTAGCCAACGTCATCCCCCCCCCGACTCCGCGTCGTGAAGAGACAATCCCCTGGGCGACTAATCCCTGCAATACTTTTGACAGATACGCCTTGGGAACCAATGTGGCAGTAGCGAGCTGTTCGGTAGTCTGGGCACCAGGCGCCCTATAAGCTAGGTGAATTACTGCTCTAAGGGCATATTCGACCGTTTGAGCAATCATACAAAATTTCCCCCATTAAGTCGAAAATTAGATCTTGCACTTCAAGCACCCTGATTGTACCATAAATATGAAATTGGATATTCATGTCCGCTTTATTTATTTAGACAATTAATTTAATTCTTGATTTTATTCAGACAGTCAATCTCTGATTAGGAGTTCGAGCCATGTTCTGTAACCAATGTGAACAAACCGCCAATGGCACAGCCTGCGTAGATAACGGTGTTTGTGGCAAAGATCCGGATATCCAGTCCCTGCAAGAAACACTCTTATTCGGGACCAAGGGAACAGCAGCCTACGCCAACCACGCTCGGCGACTGGGAAAAACTGACGAGGAAGTAAATAATTTCATCGAAGAGGCACTCTTTGCGACCCTCACCAACGTCAATTTTGATGCTGGCAGCTTGCTTGAAATGGTCCTTGAATGCGGCCGGATCAATCTCCGCGTGATGGAAATGCTCGACCAGGGACATACCGAAAAATTCGGCACTCCCGAGCCAACAACGGTGTTTGAGGGGACACAATCTGGCCCCGGAATCCTGGTCACAGGACATGATTTGCTCGATCTATCAGAATTACTTGAGCAATCTGCCGACACCGGGATAAATGTGTACACCCACGGTGAGATGCTGCCTGCCCATAGCTACCCGATGTTGCGGCAGCACAAACATCTAGTGGGGCACTTTGGCGGAGCGTGGCAGGACCAGAAGAAGGATTTTACGGAATTCACAGGACCGGTCCTTGCAACGAGCAACTGTGTCCTAGAACCCCGGGACAGCTACAAAGACCGCTTGTTCACCTCGCGATTCACCGCAGTCCCCGGCTGCCCGCGGCTAAAGACCAATGATTTTTCCGAACTTATCTCCATGGCCAAAAGCTGCCAACCACTTCCGGAAAACAAGACCGACGAGTCAACCATCGGCTTCCACCACAGCGTGATATTGGGGCTGGCGGAAAAGATTGTCGGAGCAGTCAAAAATGGCGATATCCAGCATTTCTTTCTTATCGGCGGCTGCGATGGGCGGACAAACGACCGCGAATACTTCAGGGAATACGCCAACAATACCCCGGATGATTCTGTAATCATTACTTTGGGTTGCGGAAAATTCCGGATTCGAGACTACGATTACGGCACCGTGGCCGGTCTGCCACGTCTGCTCGACATGGGCCAGTGCAACGATGCCTATGGAGCGATCCAGGTGGCTGTCGGACTGGCCAATGCCTTCGACTGCGGCGTCAACGACCTGCCTTTGACAATCGTGCTTTCCTGGCTCGAGCAAAAAGCGGTTGCCGTTCTACTGACGCTGCTTCACCTGGGAGTCAAGGGAATCCGCATCGGTCCGGCGGCCCCAGCGTTTCTGACGCCCAATGTCATTAAAATCCTGCAAGACAACTATGATCTTCAACTGACCGGCGAGAGCGCTGTTGCCGACTTGCAGCAAGTGATACCCGCATAAACCAGTTGGACCGTAAACCAGTTGGACCGTAAACCATTTGGACCGTAAACCATTTGGACCATAAACCGAGCCAGAGTTTATGTCAGATCCATCTCAACAGTTCCACCTGCCTATTGTTACTTCCTTCCTCGAAGCGCAGCGAGATCTGACTCGGCACATTGCCGATCTGCAAACATGGTGCGAAACATGGTGCGACGACGTCTGCTCTTCGGAACCGGATATATTTAATCGGCTCAGAAAACGATTACTAGAACTTCATGCTCGCCTTTTGGAGCATTTTGTTGACGAGGAATCGGATGGCTATCTCAAGCCTGCGCTTGACGTCGCCCCCCGATACACCAGTCGTGCCGAGACACTCCAGAAACAACATGGAGACTTCCTGCGGCGACTGGACACAATAAATTCCAGACTCCTCAGACAGAACCAACCGGACTTCCGCTGGGCCGATATCCAGGTGGAACTCAAAACGTTTCTTGACGACCTCCACCAACACGAACACGCTGAAAACAAAATCATGCAAACGGCCTTTGGAGACGACCTAGGGGCTGGCGACTAGGGGCTGGCGATTGGCCGGTAGAATTGCTCGATAATCGGTCGTTCTCATTACCCCCCCCCATTCTCATTATCCCCTCGGCTATTCGGCTCTGGAGTGGCCTAGCGCTCGTATCGGCCTATATCCTGTGAAGTATTCGTACCGGCCAATATGTTCTTTGAGGCAACACGTAATTGACCGTGTACGAAATTGCCAAACTTGAATATAATAGAGATAGAATCAGATGCGCTACATATCTGATCCCACCCTTGGACGAGAACCTATGAACCACCCACCCCGTTTTCGCGGTCTACGATTACCATCACGCGTTTGCAACTCTGCCCGAGTGCCGCTCGGTTTGCTCTCCTTTGCGATGGCATTTCTGAGCTTCAGCCTGCCACTGCACGGTGAATCGACCATTGAGTACAACCGCGACATCCGTCCGATTCTCCTAGAACATTGTTTCGCCTGCCACGGTGCAGATAGCGCTGCTCGAGAAGGGGATTTGCGACTCGATCGTCGCGAGGAGGCTCTCGAAGCTGAAGCGATCAAAGCGGGCAATCCGGATGAAAGCGAAATGATCGTCAGGCTCTTCACCGATGACCCTGAGCAACTCATGCCGCCCCCGGAATCAAAGAAAACAATCTCTCCGGAGGAAAAGGAACTGCTCATACGCTGGATCAAGTCCGGCGCCGAGTACCAACCGCATTGGTCCCTGATTCTGCCGCGCAAACCCCAACTCCCTGCCGTAAAAAACGCGGAGTGGGTCAAAAACCCGATCGATCGCTTCGTCCTCGCTCGACTTGAAGAGAACGGCTTGGCACCCACCGCCGAAGCGGAAGGTTCGAATTTCTTCCGCAGACTCCACCTCGATATCACGGGCCTTCCCCCCAAACCGGAAGACGTCTCTGCTTTCGTCGCAGACTATGCCGCAGATCAAGATGCTGCAGTCCGCGATTGGACCGATCGACTGTTGGCCTCGCCCGCCTGGGGTGAGCACCGCGGCCGTTATTGGCTCGACGCGGCGCGCTACGGCGACACCCACGGCCTGCACTTCGACAACTATCGGGAGATGTGGCCCTATCGGGACTGGGTGATTCGAGCATTCAACGCCAACCAACCGTTCGACCAGTTTATCGTCGAGCAAATCGCCGGCGATTTGCTCGAAAACCCAAGCGACGACCAACTGATTGCAACCGGTTTCCAACGCTGCAATATCACCACCAATGAAGGCGGCACGATCGACGAAGAGAACCTGGCGGTGTACGCGGCAGATCGCGTCCAGACGTTCGGCTGGGTCTTTATGGGAATGACCACCAACTGCGGACAATGCCACGATCACAAATTCGACGCCTTCACAATGAAGGATTACTATTCGCTCGCAGCCTTTTTCCGTAACACGACACAACTGGCCAAAGATGGCAACTCAAAAGATGGTCGTGGCCCGATACTGGTACTTCCCTCCGAGGAAGATCGACCAAGATGGAAGGCGCTACCGGATATCATTGCATCCGCTGTGGCAAAACGGGACCAGCACAAAGAGGACACCCGCGGAGATTTCCACCGCTGGCTTGCCTCGGCTACAAATGCATCGCTTGCCGGTGGAAGGCTCTCCGAGGGACTCGTCGTTCATGCCCCACTCGATGAAGGAGAAGGGAAAGAGGTCCGTGGCACAACGGCCACCGGTGAGGGGACGTTCAAGGCGGTGAGCGATGTCCACTGGATTCCGGAAGGGAAACTCGGCGCCTCGGCAATCATGAAACCGGGTGGCACCTTCGACTTGGGCGACCTGGGCGATTTTGAGAAAGACCAGCCCTTCAGCTACGGGGGATGGGTGATGGCCGCCAGCCCCAAATCTGCATCGGGTGGCATTATCGCCCGCATGCACCAAGCCAATAATTTCCGCGGATGGGATTTGTGGCAGGATGGCGATGCGTTTGCCGCCCACCTGATTCATTCCTGGCCCGACAACGCGATCAAAGTAAAAACGCGAAGAGGCACCCTCAAGCCGGGCAAGTGGCAGCATGTGTTTGTCACCTATGACGGTTCGGCAAAACCGGAGGGCATCAAGATCTTCCTCAACGGCAAACAGCAACCGCTGGAAGTTGAAACCAACAATCTCCAGGAAGATGCGACGATCCGCAACGACGTGCCGCTTCGGATCGGGCAGCGAAGCCACTCCCAGGTATTTGCCGGGGGGAGTATTCAGGATGCCCGCGTCTACGACCGACTGCTCAATGAGAAAGAAGTACAATCGCTTCATCAAATTGCCTCCCTACAGCCCCTGCTGGCCCTTATCGGAGAGAAACGGACCCCCGAGCAGCAGAAAGCGCTCTATGCCCACTATCTTCAGACCCATGACCCACAGTATCCCACGCTCGCTGCTGCAGTGGCCCAGTTTGCAAGTGAACGCCGTGCGATTCGCGGACGCAGCCCCATCACCCACATCCAGCGAGAGCGGGACAATTCGCCCGCAATGGCCCACATCCTCATCCGTGGTGCCTACGACAAGAAGGGTGCAGCGGTCGAAGCAGCCACGCCCACCGAGTTGCACCCGATGGCGGAGGGAGCACCGCGCAACCGACTCGGTCTTGCCCAGTGGTTGATTGACCCGGCCAACTCGCTCACGGCCCGCGTGACGGTCAACCGATTCTGGCAGGAACTCTTCGGCCAGGGCATCGTTGTGTCGCCGGAGGATTTGGGGATTATGGGTTCGTTGCCGAGTCATCCGCACCTTCTCGACTGGCTGACCATCGATTTCACAGAAAACGGCTGGGATGTTAAAAGGTTGTTCAAACACATTTTCAACAGCGCCACCTACCGCCAGGCGGCGATCACCACACCGCAGAAGCTGGAAAAGGACCGCGACAACGTGCTGCTTTCCCGGGGACCGCGTTTTCGGATGGATGCGGAGATGGTCCGCGATTATGCACTCGCCGCGAGCGGCCTGCTCTCGAAAAAAATGTTTGGCCCGAGCGTCAAGCCTTACCAGCCGACAAACATCTGGAACATGGTGGGGTTGCCCGATGGCGATACCCGAAATTACATACAGGATGAAGGCGAAAATCTCTTCCGCCGCACCGTCTACAGCTTCTGGAAACGGATGGCACCGCCACCGAACTTGGAGGCGTTCAACGCGCCGAGCCGCGAAATGTGTATCGTCCGCCGTGATCGGACCAACACCCCGCTCCAGGCATTGGTCACACTAAATGATCCGCAATTTGTCGAAGCCGCACGCCACCTCGCCGAAGCGGCGCTGACTCAGAGCGGTGGAAATGACGATGCGTCTATCGACTATGTCACCAACCGCGTGCTCTGCCGAGATCTCAAATCTCATGAGCGCGAGATCATCATGGGAACCAAGAATATTTTGCTCGATTATTACAAGTCCCACCCGGATGATGCCGCCGCCCTGGTGGCCGTGGGCGAGTCGGATGCCTCCGAGCCGCTCGATGCGGCACAGTTGGCAACCTGGACCATGGTCTGCAACCAGATCCTGAACCTGGATGAGGTCTTTAACAAGTAACCGCGATTTCAATGATCGACAGATTACAACTTCGTATCACCCTGAATCCTGCACCCCAACACCCCACGAAGCCATGAGCAACAACACGCAAAACCACCTACTGCAACAGCGTCGCAATTTTTTTACCCGTTCGGGGCACCTACTCGGTGGCGCGGCGCTCGCTTCACTCGTTGGAAACCCACAGGCCGATGCGTCTGGATCGCAGCCCATCGGTCCCAACTTTGCGCCCAAGGCCAAGCGGGTCATCTACCTGCACATGGTGGGCGGTCCTGCTCAGATGGACTTGTTCGACTACAAGCCGGTGATGCACAAATGGTACGACAAAGATCTTCCTGAAACGGTGCGTATGGGCCAACGCTTGACCACCATGACCAGTGGCCAGAAACGTTTTCCGATTGCGCCTTCCAAGTATGAGTTCAAGCAGGTCGGCCAATGCGGCAAGTGGATGAACAGCGAACTGCTGCCGAATCTCGCAAAAAAGGCGGACGACATCTGTTGGATGCAAAGCCTCAACACCGAAGCGATCAACCATGAACCGGCCATCACTGCCATGCAAACCGGTGCCCAGTTCACGGGTTGGCCTTGTCTCGGTTCCTGGGCCTCATACGGTTTGGGGTCGATGAACGAGAACCTGCCGACATTCGTGGTCCTGGTGGCGATCCCCAACAATCGCGAGCAGGAACAGTCCATTTCCGCACGACTCTGGAGTAGCGGCTTTTTGCCTGGTGAACATTCGGGGGTTTCCTTTCGCAGCAGCGGGGATCCTATCCTCTACATCAACAATCCTCCGGGCGTTCCGAGCAGCATCCGCAAACGGACAATCGATAGCCTCAATGCCCTGAACGAAATCAACTACGCCGCCGTGGGCGACCCCGATACGCATACCCGCATGCAGCAGTATGAAATGGCATTTCGTATGCAGTCGAGTGTGCCAGAGCTTACCGACCTGAGTCAGGAATCGGACCACATCTTCGAACTCTACGGCGAGCGGGCAAAAAAACCCGGTACGTTTGCCAACACGGCGCTCATGGTGCGACGACTCGCCGAACGCGGAGTCCGCTGCATTCAGGTCTACCACAACAACTGGGACCACCACTCCAACGTGGGGAAACGGATGCCCGACCAGTGCGAGGATATCGATCGACCCTGCTATGCCCTGCTCGAAGATCTCCAGCAACGAGGGATGCTCGACGAGACGCTCGTCATCTGGGGCGGTGAATTCGGCCGGACCATATATTCCCAGGGGGGCCTTTCCAAGCAGAATTACGGTCGCGATCACCACCCACGCTGCTTCACCATGTGGATGGCCGGTGGCGGCTCTCGAGGGGGTGCCATCTACGGCGAGACAGACGACTTTTCGTACAATATCGTCCGCGATCCCATCAACATCCGGGACTTCCATGCCACCGTGCTGCATCTTTTAGGTTTTAGCCACGAGAAGTTCAAGCACCGATTCCAAGGAGTCGACCTTGGGCTCACCGGCGTGCTGCCCGCGCGAGTGATTCCGGAACTGCTCGCTTGATCGATTGCCTGCCACGGTCGAGTGCCTCAATCAATCAGATGATTGATTGAATAGATTAAAGGATTGACCGGTTTTCTTGCAGAGTCTTTAATGAAGGCATCTGGCTTTCGAAGAGGCTCCGATGCAAAAGACTAACCGCTTCATACTGATCCGACCAAACGGGTTTACGCTTGTCGAACTGCTGGTGGTGATCGCGATCGTCGGTCTGCTCGTCGCGCTGTTACTGCCCGCACTCGGCTCGGTCCGCGAATCTGCCAACCGCACGATGTGCGCCAGTCGGATGCGACAGTGTGGCATTGCGATGCACACCTACGCCGAGTCCCACGGCGGCTATTTGCCCAGGGTGACCGGTCACGGCCTCGATGCCGACGAAAGTTGGCTTACCAAACTGGGCCCCTACCTCGAGGAAGTCGATATGCTGCTTATCTGCCCATCGGATCCCGAGGGAGACTATCGGCGAAAAAACAATTTAACGAGCTATGCCCTCAACGGGTTCTGTGCGCAGATTGATGACGAAGATCATGATGACGAAGATCACGATGACGAAGATCACGATGACGAAGATCACGAACACTCGCCCTTAGCTGGCGCGCAT
>JASMGX010000340.1:0-236 GCA_030751095.1 Pirellulales bacterium
GTACTGTTCAGTGCGGATGGTTACTTCTATAACGGCAAGGCGCATGACTCTTTGGAGAAGCTGCATAAGATTCAACAAGGCCTGCCGTCACTGGAGCACACCGTGGTCGTGCCTTTTTTCTCGAACGATCCCGACCTGTCACGGATACCTGGCGCTGTGGCAGTCGATGAGTTCAGTTCTTCCGAGGAGGAGATCGATTTTGTCGCTCTGCCCTTTGATCACCCGCGTTACATGAT
>JASMGX010000340.1:246-505 GCA_030751095.1 Pirellulales bacterium
CCGGTGTGCCCAAGTGTATTGTCCACGGTGCTGGCGGGTCTTTGTTACAGCACCTCAAGGAGCAGCAGTTGCATGTGGGATTGCGCCCCGATGATCGACTTTTTTATTTCACGACCTGCGGCTGGATGATGTGGAACTGGCTGGTATCCGGGCTGGCCAGCGGTGCTACGCTGGCGTTGTATGACGGCTCGCCCTTTTTTCCGGACGGAAACGTCATTTTCGATTTTGTTGAGCAGGAGAGAATCAACATCGTGGGAAC
>JASMGX010000340.1:515-794 GCA_030751095.1 Pirellulales bacterium
GTTCATTGATGCCATTGCCAAGGCGGGCCTGTGTCCGCGCGAAACTCATGATCTGTCTAGTGTCCGCACTCTGCTTTCCACCGGATCACCACTGATGGCCGAGGGCTTTGACTATGTGTACGCATCAGTCAGTGATAACGTCTGTTTGTCTTCTATTTCTGGCGGCACCGATATCTTGGGTTGTTTTGTCGGCGGAAACCCCAATCTCCCGGTGTGGCGCGGTGAAATTCAATGTCCGTTACTGGGAATGCAAATCGAAGTGCGTAGCGATGATGGCTC
>JASMGX010000341.1 GCA_030751095.1 Pirellulales bacterium
CATTGGTGCCGTAATTCATGCACTGCTCGGCGTGGAACTGTCCTTCGCGTCCGGTAATCCCCTGAACGATCAATCTCGTCTTTTCATCAACTAGAATACTCATTTGACCGCCTTTACCATTTTTTGTGCGCCATCTTTCATACCCTCCGCCACAATAACATCGATCCCCGACTCGCCGAGGATTTTGTGGCCTTCTTCCATATTAGTTCCTTCCATCCGTACAACGATGGGTATTTTGATATCTAATTTTTTCGCCGCTCCCACAACGCCACGGGCCAGAATATCGCAACGTAGGATACCGCCGAATATATTGATGAAAATTCCCTTAACATTAGAATCGGACAACAGAATGCGGAATCCGTTACCGATCGTTTCTTCATCGGCTCCGCCGCCAACATCCAGAAAGTTTGCCGGTTCCCCACCGGAATGTTTGATGATATCCATCGTCGCCATGGCCAGTCCCGCTCCGTTGACCATGCAACCAATATTTCCCTCTAGCTTGATGTAGTTCAAATTAGATTTGCTGGCCTCGACTTCCATTGGATCTTCTTCATCCAGATCGCGGTAGGCCAGGGTTTCTTTTTGCCTGTGCAATGCATTGCTGTCAATAGTTACCTTTGCGTCCAGAGCCAGAACCCGGTCATCTTTAGTAATGATGAGGGGGTTGATCTCCAGCATATCGAAATCTTCCTTTATGAACGCCTGATACAGGTTCATTATGAAAGGAATCATTTTCTTTAGCGCGTCACCTTTAAGGTTGAGTGCAAAGGCAATTTTTCTTGCGAGATAGGG
>JASMGX010000342.1 GCA_030751095.1 Pirellulales bacterium
TGAAGCAGTAAAACACTATTTAAGTGAAGGTATGAATATTAACATCAGGATGGATGATTTAGCTGCTGGTGATACGCTTTTGCATGAGGCTGTATATCATGACAGCATGGAAATTGTAGAGTTGCTTATCTCCAAAGGAGCTAATTTGAACTTAAGAAGCGGCGGTGGCGCGAGAGATATTGGAAATATGCAAATGAAGTTAGCGATCGACGGCAGCCCATTACTTCCCACTCCTCTGGATTATGCTGTAAGACACAACAGAACTGATATTGCCGACCTCCTCCGCAAACACGGCGGCAAGACAGCTAAAGAATTGAAAGCTGAAGGGAAGTAACCAAATCCACCACATGAAGAACCTCATCTTCTCCCTGATCTTTCTGGGTGCCCTGCCTAGCTCCGCGCAACCGCTGAAGTTGCAAGCGAAGTTCCGCCTCGTATTGCTAGGCGGCGGCCTCGGAGCACGCATGATGCACTATGGTCATTTCGAAACCGCCCTCCATGAACGATTCCCCACCCATCAGTTGTTCATTCGCAACATGTGTGACGAAGGGAGCACGCCGGGATTTCGGCCCCACTCCGCCCGCAACAGTCCCTGGGCCTACCCGGGTGCGGAACAGTTTCGCGTGCTCGGAACGGCCAGAGACCGCTGGGGATCCGGTCATACTGGAAACGGGTTCTACAAATCGCCCGATAAGTGGCTCAAGACCCTGAAGCCCAATCTGATCATTGGCTTCTTTGGCTACAGCGAGTCCTTCGCTGGCCCCCAGGGTCTCGTTGCGTTCAAAG
>JASMGX010000343.1 GCA_030751095.1 Pirellulales bacterium
ACGAGGCTGCCGTTAAAGGAAACATCGAAGCTGTCAAACAGCACCTTGCCGCTGGCACGGATGTAATGCGGTACGGGTTTGGCGGGATGACTCCTTTGCATATTGCCGCGGAAGGAGGTCACAAGGAAATTGCCGAACTGCTAATTGCAAACGGTGCGGATGTGAATGTGAAGGATAATAATCAATTCGTTGGCGGAACACCGCTTGATTGGGCCATTAAGCGCAAAAAAAACGAAACAGCAGACCTCCTCCGCAAACACGGCGGCAAGACGGTTGCAGAATTGAGAGCCGCTGACACCAACCGCAAAATCAGCAAACCACAAGCAAATCGCGCGCTACTTGAAGCTGCTAAAAATGGAAACATTCACACTGCTATCGCAGCCGTCAAACAAGCAATAACTGATGGGGCGAATGTTAATGCGAAAGATGCAGGTTGGGCTGATATGACTGCTTTGCACTATGCGGCTCAAAAAGGTCACAAGGAAATCATCGAACTACTAATCGCCAATGGCGTGAATGTGAATGCGAAGAATCTTACTGACAAAACACCGCTTGATTGGGCCAACACATTTAACCGACCCGAACTCGCCGATCTCCTCCGCAAACACGGCGGCAAGACGGGTGAAGAATTGAAAGCCACTGAACCAGTTGCCGAAGCTTCAACATCAGAACCGCCGACAGCCAAAGCACCACGCATCTCAATTCACAAAGCTGTCCATAAAGGAAACATCGAAGCTGTCAAACAGCACTTGGCTGCTGGTGCGGAC
>JASMGX010000344.1 GCA_030751095.1 Pirellulales bacterium
GGCGGGCTGGCGCTCGATGGGACGATGCTAATCACAGGCAAAGACGCGTTGGTCTACTTTGACGGGACGCAGACGCTTTCAGAGCTTGGCGGTGGGTCGGCGACGCTTTCGATGACCGGGAGCTATTCGGCGCCGGATTACGCTCGCGTCTACGCCTCTGGGGGCGGCGTTCTCACGATCGGTGCGGGTGTGACGGTGGAGGGCAAAGGCTATCTGGACAGTTCGGGCAGCGGTGCAGCCATCCACAACGAGGGGACAATCCACGCCAACGTGTCGGGCACGCTCTTGATCGTTCCCGATACGTTTGTGAACGAGGCGGGCGGGACGCTGCAGATCGATTCCGGCTCGGCCCTCTCCCTTGGGGGCGAGAGCTGGGACAATCAGGGAACGCTGAATCTCAACGGCGGCACTCTCACATTGGGCACCGATTTTACCACGAATAACATCAACCAGGGTTCGATGACCCGTACCGCGGGCAGTACGGTCACCTTGACCGGCAACCTGGACAATACGGGCGCGGTACTCGATGCGGTTGGGGAGATCCATCTTTCGGGTGGCACAATCACGGGCGGTGCGTCACTGGTCGATATCCATGCCTCGTACAACACCAACGAAGTGATCGATAGTCTTTCGCTCGAGGGCGATCTAAAACTCGAGGACAACCAGGACCAGCTCACGATCACCGGCGGGCTGGCGCTCGATGGGACGATGCTAATCACAGGCAAAGACGCGTTGGTCTACTTTGACGGGACGCAGACGCT
>JASMGX010000345.1 GCA_030751095.1 Pirellulales bacterium
GGGGCGGGGGCGTCCTTGTAGCGATGACACCCGATATTCTGTTTTTGAAAGATACCGACGGAGATGATGTTGCCGATTTGCGGATTCGAATACTTCATGGCCTCAGTTCCGGAGACACCCACCATTCAGCCAATAGTTTTGTTGTTGGTCCCGATGGCGGGGTCTATTTTCAAGAAGGAATTTTCCATCGCTCTCAGGTTGAAACTCCCTATGGTCCGATACGGAACCGAAATGGTTGTGTTTGGCGTTTCGATCCTCGAAGTTATCGGGTCGACCGATACATACCCTATGATTTTTTGAATCCACACGGGCATGTATTCGATGATTGGGGCCAGGGCTTTGTCCACGACGGAACCACCGCTTACCCGTATCACGACACAATATTTTCTGGACATCTGGATTATCCAAAACGGCAAAGTCATAAACCACCCTGCCCTAATCTTTACGCCCGTCGTACACGTCCCTGTCCCGGGACGGAAATTCTTTCAAGCCGACACTTTCCGGAAGAAAACCAAGGCAACTTGCTTGTAGGCAATGTCATCGGCTTTCAGGGTATCCTGCAGTACACATTTCAAGACAAGGGGAGTAGTTTTGAGGGCATTCCAGCACCGCACATTCTGCGATCCTCCGACCGCAACTTCCGACCGACCGATCTAGAGGTGGGCCCGGATGGAGCGGTCTATTTTTCGGATTGGCAAAATCCTGTGATTGGCCACATGCAACACCACATCCGTGATCCAAACCGCGATCAAACACATGG
>JASMGX010000346.1 GCA_030751095.1 Pirellulales bacterium
GCCCGGGCGGTGAGACTCTATCCCAATATACGCCATATCTTGATTAGCGTTCGCCAGCTGTCGCAAACACTGACCGTCACCGAAACCAATCTCAACGGTGAGTGGCTTTCCCGGGCCAAACAACAATGCGCAGTCCAGCAAAGCGTCGTTATCTTCAATACCATAACAAGTCCACAGTTCTGCCAGGGCTTTGCGCTGTGCCGGCGTTATACGGCCCTCTCGCCGGACGAAACTTCGAATCTGCCGCTTAGGGCGACTCGTTTGTGTCAAAGGCGAGTTTGGCACGCTGGTTACCCTATTTGGGCTGTGATCAGCCCATCACTACAATAAAGGTTAATACCGTATTGTTTTGTCAATTTACTGGCAGGATAATGAGTTGGGTAAGCGCGGGTGTAGTTCAATGGTAGAACATCAGCTTCCCAAGCTGAATATGGGGGTTCGATTCCCCTCACCCGCTCCATTTTACACAATCATTTGTTGAAAGAGACCGAAAATATGAATGCGAACTGGAACTATCCCACGGCCATGCGGGTTGGCCCCGGTCGGCTCAGCGAGTTGCCGGACGTCTGTCAAGAAGCGGGCATATCGGCACCCCTGCTGGTCACGGATCCTGGTTTAGCAACACTGCCTATGGTTGAAAATTCGATCATCAGTTGTCGTGACGCAGGATTGCGTTGTGAACTGTTTTCTAACATCAAACCCAACCCGACGGGTCAGAACGTGGAAGATGGTGTTCAGGTCTATCTGGAAGGTCAGCA
>JASMGX010000347.1 GCA_030751095.1 Pirellulales bacterium
GCTGGGGGCGCCAGATGCTCAGTTCGTGGTAATTCAACCCGATTCCAAAGCCGTGCTGACGCTGAACCGAGGGGCATTGGTTGACCGACCGATCCTGCGAATACGGCTTAAGCAGGTCAGGCCACCAGCGAATCCCCCCCGCGCGATTGTCGGTGACAACCTTGTCCTTACTGTTGACGTCATTCACCGCCAGGTTGATCAACTCCTCATCGTTGTCATCCTTGTAGAGGATCATGGCAATACCAAGCTGCCGCTTGTTGTTCAGGCAACCAATAGCCTTGGCCTTCTCCTTGGACTGGGCCAGGGCCGGCAACAGCAAAGCCGCAAGAATGGCGATGATGGCAATCACCACCAGTAGCTCAATGAGCGTGAATGCCCGTCTTAATTCGGCCTTCATCTCCCTTCAGCTTTCAATTCTTCACCCGTTCTTGCCGCGGTGTTTGCGGAGGAGAGCGGTGATTTCGATTTGGTAATTGGTAATGGCTCAGTCTAGCGGTATTCTGCCTTTATCATCCTTCACATCCACGCCTTTGTCCAATTCTGCCTGTACACCCGCAAGGTCGCCGTTCAAAGCAGCATTTTGAATCGGGTAGATATCAGCGTAATACGGGGGATGGTTGTTTTGTTCCCTGACTGAAGTCAAGATTTCTTGCTGTGAAAACAATGAGGTTTTGATATTGGATAACTGGGGTTTGCCTCTCCGGGTAAAGAATTGAAAACTGAAGGCAACTAAACCAATCCCCTTTACTACCTG
>JASMGX010000348.1 GCA_030751095.1 Pirellulales bacterium
CATAAGCTTTCGATAGACGATGCAGGAAAATCGACGCGCGAGGTGACGCACCATATTGGATCATACCAGCCAGTTCAGGTAAGTTTTGCCCCGCTGGATTTCTAGTCGCCGCTACCAGGTTGAGGATGTAGTCCTCCAGGTTGTCATCTATATAAATGGAATCGATCACCTCCCGGGTTTTGATCAAAGTTTCAGGTTGTACTACGGTTTGAGCTTTTGTATTAGAGTTGCTGGAGGCCATCCTCTGCATGATGACTTTTTCCTCTTCCTTAGTGGGGTAATCAATTTTCAACTTCAGCATGAATCGATCCACCTGTGCCTCTGGCAGAGGGTAGGTCCCCTCCTGCTCAATCGGATTCTGAGTTGCTATCACCATAAAAGGTTTGGACAGTTTAAACGTTTCACCGCCGATGGTTATTTGTCTTTCCTGCATAGCCTCCAGCAGGGCGCTTTGAACCTTGGCAGGTGACCGGTTGATTTCGTCCGCCAGTATGATGTTGGCAAAGAGCGGCCCCTTCTTTACAGTGAATTCGCCAGTTTTGGGCTGGAATATTTGTGTTCCGAGAAGGTCGGCTGGTAGCAAATCCGGCGTGAATTGTATTCGTTTGAATTGGGCATGGATCGTTTGAGCCAGAGTATTCACCGAGGTAGTTTTAGCCAGGCCCGGCACACCCTCAAGCAAAATGTGTTCACCAGTGAGCAAACCTAATATGAGCCGCTCGGTAAGGTATTTTTGACCAACGATTACCTTT
>JASMGX010000349.1 GCA_030751095.1 Pirellulales bacterium
AGGTGAGGTAATGATTCCCATTTCTCAATAACCGTCACGACGTTTGCATTCGTTTCCTGGATAGGAATGTCGGTTTGGAAGTCCACCTTGGCAGAATATTCCACACACCCCTCTTTCTCCAGCACCTTGGGAACGTTCGCCTTGAATATTTCAATGAAGGCGTCGCGTTCGGAAGCTTTTACTGAAATGGATGCTATTACGTTTATCATTTTATCCCCTAAGCCTGTAAGAGACTGAACACTCGTGGTCGAGTTGCCTTTATTCAAGCCGTTTTAACTGTTGCCGCTGAGGTGCGCTGGCTACTTCCCTTTAGCTTTCAATTCTTCACCCGTATCCAATTTATTTCTGCGTCAGGCTGTTGATGTATTCCTCAAGGTTGGTGAATCCATCAGAATCCCTGTCTTCGTTTCTGTCCCCAGCATCATTTGGGTTTAATCTCTTTGCTGTTTCCCATTCATCAGCCATGCCATCTTTATCACGATCAGCTAGAGCAGAAAAAGAATTTAGGCTTGGCCATCCACCAACTTCGTCCTGTGAATCAGGGATATTACCCGTACCCTTTTTCACCTCACTTATTATTCGCTGATCACATGCGTCCCTGCTCTTAGATGCACCGGCATATTTTAATACTTTGCTATACGCAACTTTAGCCGTATCTGTCGCAGGCTTATCACAACCATGAACCAGCTCACCCGGCAATTCCCATGCTTCCTGGCTTGTGCTTAAGTACTTGTCGCCGTCTTGTACATATA
>JASMGX010000034.1 GCA_030751095.1 Pirellulales bacterium
GACGGTCGGTCTATGGGTGAGTCGTCATGTACCGGTTGCGGTGATTGCGTCACTGTTTGCCCGGCTGGCGGGTTGTTGGAAGCTGTGTAGCCTGGTCTCGACGTCTTCAGCGACACCCGCTGGTTAAGAGTTTTTCATCGTTGCACCCTGACGTTGCACCCTGACGTTGCAGGTTGGCGTCGCAGGTTGGCGTCGCAGCCTGCTGGAGAGAGCCATCCTTAAAACGGAACCTCATCGTCCGGGATATAGTCTTCCGTCTGCGTGCCGCCCGCCTTACTGCTGCCTGCCTTACTGCTGCCTACCTTACTGCTGCCTGCCTTACTGCCGACCGCTTCGGCCGCCCCCTTGAGGACTTTGAAGCTAAGAGCTTCGGCATTGAGAAAATATTTTTCTTCACTCGCGGCGTCCCGCTGCCATTTACGGCCACTGAGGCGGTAGCTCACCTCCAGCTCGTCGCCCTTCTTCACCTCATCCACGGTATCGCAGGCATCCTGGATAAAATCGAGTGGAATATAATTTGTGAAGCGACCGTTATCCTGTTCAAGCACCAAGAGCCGCTTTCGAAATCCGTTTTGTCCATACGTCTTGGTTTCTTCGATCAGGTGGACGACTCCACGGACCATTGCATCGCTCATTGTCTCTTCCTTCCTTGCGGGCGCCGCAACTGCAAAATTTCCATACCAAAAATGTTCACAATGCTGCGACTACCGTAGCGTTTCATCGGCCGCCGTTCAACCCACCGCATCCTGCGGAGCGGGATCGGGAGTCGTCGGCCCCTGGCACCGAATCGTGCTCGTTCAGGCCAGAATGTCCTTCACCACATTGCCGCGAATATCGGTCAGCCGATAATCGCGGCCCTGGGAAAGGTAGGTCAGCCGTTCGTGATCGATCCCGAGCAGGTAGAGCATCGTCGCATGCAGATCGTGCACGTGAAAGATATTTTCGACTGCCTGATAACCGAGTTCATCCGTGGCACCCCAGGTAATCCCCGGTTTGACGCCCCCTCCGGCCATCCACATCGAAAAACCTTTGATATGGTGATCGCGACCGTTCCCCTGCCCCATCGGCGTGCGGCCGAACTCTCCGCCCCAGATGACGAGCGTATCCTTGAGCATGTCGCGCTGCTTGAGGTCGCTTAAGAGCGCGGCGGTACCCTGGTCGACCAGGCGGCCGGTATCGGCCACTCCCTTTTTTACAGAGCCATGATGATCCCATCCCCGATGGTAGAGATGGATAAAGCGAACCCCTCGCTCAGCGAGCCGACGGGCGAGCAGGCAATTGGCCGCATAGGTGCCATCGCCACCGCGTGTGCCGTAAAGATCCAGGATATGTTGCGGCTCATCGGCGATGTTCGTTAATTCGGGAACGCTCTGATGCATCCGAAACGCCAGTTCGTACTGAGCGATCCGGGTCGCGATTTCCGGATCTCCGGTAGCTTGCTGCCGCATCTGGTTCAACTCGGCCACCGCATCGAGCACATCCTGCTGTTCTTCAGCGCCCACACCCCGGGGCCGTCCCACGTAGAGTACCGGATCGCCCGTAGAGCGAAACTGAACACCCTGGTAGCGACTCGGAATAAATCCACTATGCCACTGCCGTGTCGCAATCGGTTGGCTCGGCCCGCCACCGACCGAGGTCATGACAACAAAACCGGGTAACTCCTCACTCTCGGCCCCGAGCCCGTAGGTCACCCAGGATCCCATCGACGGTCGGCCCGAAATCTGCGAGCCGGTATTCATAAACGTATGTGCCGGATCGTGATTGATCTGATTTGTCTGCACCGAATTGAGAATGCAGAGTTCATCGGCGAGCTTGCCTAAATGTGGAAACACATCGCTGATCATCTGCCCTGACTGCCCGCAACGATTGAATTTTCGCTGCGGCCCGAAACATCTCAGTTCGTTCCCCTGCAGTTGCGCGATGGGCTGTCCCTTCGTGTACGACTCCGGCATCGGCTTTCCGTCCATCTCGGTCAATTTCGGCTTGTAGTCGAGGGTTTCTAGATGGGACGGTCCACCCGCCTGACAGAGAAAAATCACCCGTTTGGCTTTTGGCGGAAAGTGCAGTGGGTTGATCACCCCTTTGCTCTCTGAGAGCTCACTAGTCGCGCCGTGCAGAGGCCGCGGCGCAGCCAATGTGGAGAGCGCGGCGGCACCAAGACCAAGCGCACCGCGCGAGAGAAATGTACGGCGGCAAAGTGCGTTGAACATCGAGTTTTGGTCGGTCATTGGAAATTCTCCGAAAAGCTGCTGTCAATTCCGGGTCAATGTTTCATGAAGATTCAAAACGGTTCGGGCCACGCTCGTCCAGGCCGCAAGTTCCGCAGCATCCAGTTCCTCGGGGGCTTTTGCCAAACCAACGGCGAGCACTTCTTCTGCCTCTTGAGGATGGGCGCGATAATGTGTGCGGTGCTTGGCAAGTAAATCGTGCAACACTTGTCTCTCGCTCGATTCAATATTGCGGGCCAGTGCCTGCTGGAAGGCATAATCGAGCCGCTCTCTGTCACCGTTCCCGCCCTCGGAGAGAATCTTCGTCGCGAAGACCCGCGCGGCCTCCACATACGAGGGATCATTTAATAAGAGCAGTGCCTGCAGTGGCGTATTGGATTGGGAACGCTCGACGGTACATTCTTCCCGGGCGGGCGCATCGAAGAGGGCCAAGGCCGGGTGCAGGAACGACCGCTGCCAGAATGTGTAGATTCCGCGTCGGTATTGGTTTTCTCCAGTGTCGTGCTTGTAGGTCCGAGGCGGAAAATTCAAATGGGCCAGATAGCCGACAGGCTGGTAGGGCCGCACACTTTTGCCACCCACTTTCGGTACCAACAGTTCACTGACAGAGAGCGCATTGTCACGAATCATCTCCGCATCGAGACGGAACCGACCCTGACGGGCAAAGTACGTATTCTCCGGATCGCGAGCGAGCGAAACGTCGGTAGTATCGGACGACTGCCGGTATGTTTTGGACAGCACTATTCTGCGAAGCAGGCGTTTGATATCCCACCCATTTTGGACAAAATCGACCGACAGACTATCGAGCAACTCGGGGTGGCTTGGCAGTGCTCCCTGCGAGCCAAAATCGCCCAGTGATTTTACCAACCCACGCCCGAACAGTAGTTTCCAGAGGCGATTGACAAAGACCCTCGCCACCAGTGGATTGTCCTCTTCGATGAGCCAGTTGGCCAAATCGAGGCGGGTCCCTCTTTCGTTGGGAGCCAGCTCTAGGCTACCTAAACTCTCCGGGACTGCCGGTTGTACGATCTCTCCTGTTTCATCTTGCCAGTTTCCACGCGGGAGAATGCGGACCACTTGTGGTTCGGCTGACATCGAAACCAACACCTTGCGGGCCGCCTGCTTGATGGCCTTTTTTTCCGCGGTAGAAGCGGCAACAAGTTTGCGAATCGATTTTGTCTCCGGGGATGTTGCGCGGAAATGTTCACGGAGCAGCGCGTTTTGTTTGCTGCTGCGATCCTTTGGTGGTATTCCGAGTGCATCGTAGACCGGTTTGTGGGCGAGCAGAGGCTTGACTTGAGCAAGTGGGGCCTCGGCGACGGTCGTAAAGACCCGCAGGCGGCCGATCAAATAACCACTGCCATAGAGTTGTCGCAAGCGGACGGTGAGCTTTTGCGGGCCGCTCTCTGCAGAGCCGATCGGCTCCGCCAACTCGAAATACGCTGAGATCCTCTCGCCGACACGGGGCCGAATCGCCCAGCCGGTTGCAGGCTCGCCATCGATGGTCGCGGCAATATCCCAGTTCTTCTGAGAGTGCGAGGCGACCGCTTCTTTGATCGACGCCTGTTGCTCGCCGCGAAAAACTTCGACTTCGGAAAGCACCAGATTACCGTTTCCCGCACGACCAGGTCCGTTTTGCGGCAGTGATGCCTCCGGCAAGAGTTCCAATTGGATCGCGCTTAACCCGCCGGCGGGAACTGGCAGTGTGATCGTGTAGGTATCTATAGGGGCTCGTTCGCTCGTCGCCAGCAAGGATCCATCCTCAAGCCGCTTGAAGGCTCCGCCCTGATCACTTTTCATTTGCAGATCGTCGACCAACTGCCAATTGCCATCTTCAGCCGATACTTTTCGTTGAACGTCTGCCTCCCATTTTGCCTGAGCGGCGTCCCACAGGGCCGACTCTCCTTCAAGAAGTTTAGTCGCTGAATGGGCCGCCTGGTCCAGATCGTACACCCGCTGCGTCTGCAGTTGATCGAGCAACACCAGCGGCTTTTGAGTCCCGACAACCGTTTCCTCAATGTCGGCGAAAAATGCCGCCATGCTATAAAAGTCGCGGATCGTATAAGGATCGTATTTATGATCGTGACATTGGCAGCAACTGAACGTGAGTGCAAGAAAAAGAGAAACCGTATTGCGGACACGGTCGGCGGCGTAGATCGTCATATACTCCTTCGGTTGGGCACCTCCCTCGCGGGTCGTCATGTTCAGGCGATTAAAACCGGAAGCAATCTGCTGCTGCTGCGTCGCGCGGGGCAACAAATCGCCAGCAACCTGCTCGCGAACAAAGCGGTCGAATGGATAATTTTCATTGAACGCGTCAATCACATAGTCTCGATAGGGGGAATGATCGCGCTCATTGTCTCCGTGATAACCTCCTGTGTCGGCATACCGGACCAAATCCAACCAGTACATCGCCATCCGTTCACCAAAATGGGGTGAGGCGAGGAGACGATCGACGAGGCGTTGGTAGGCCTGCGGCGAACCGTCTGCCAGAAAGGCGTCGACCTGTTCCACCGTGGGCGGCAAACCGGTTAAGTCGAACGAGAGTCGGCGAATTAAAGTCCGTCTGTCCGCCTCCGGTGCCGGCTTGAGATCGTGCTTAACGTGGCCGGCCCGAATGAAGCGATCGATGGGCGTCTGCCCCCAACGGTCACCCTCGGGTGGTTCGATTTGTTTTGGCGACACCCAGGCCCAGTGTTCCTGAAACTCAGCCCCCTCGTCGATCCAGCGCCGCAGCAGTGCAACTTCTTCGGCACTCGGCGGTGGGGTTTTCACCGTGAGCGGAGGCATTCGCTCCTCGGCATCATCGGTCAGCATGCGCGTGATCATCTCGCTGTTCGCGGAATCCCCTGGCTCGATTGCCGATTCCAGGGCGGCTTCGCGGAGATCCAGCCGCAACTCATTCTCCTGGCCGTTACGGTCAGGACCGTGGCAGGCATTACAGTGCTTTATAAGCAGTGGCTTAATCTGCCGCTGGTAATGGACATCTTCGGCAACAAGTGGGCTGCGGACGAAGAGTGGGAGAAGCACCGCTGCGAGAAGTGGCAACAGCAACTTCTGCGAATTTGGATATATGGGCTTGAGCATTGGCTTATGTCTCTCTTCCAGAGAAGCAAGATTCGCGTTGCCATCCGCCTCATTGCGGCGGGTGGCAAAACATGCAGCAGTACACCTAAGGCTCACCGCCAGGGGGGCGGAAAATCGGCAACTGCGGTGGGAACATTACAACAAACCAATATTATGCCAAAAATGGCGCGTCAATAAACCACAAATTAGGGGGATCTACAAACTTTTAAAAACCAAAAACGGTGCTTTTTGAGCTTTTTGCCTCTGCGTTTTCCAATCCTCTCCAATCTTCAGTATAGGCACAAAGCCCAGAGACCGCGAGTTTTTCTTGCACTTTTGCTAGATTGCCCGTTAGGCACTTTGCGCATACAAACCAGCCACACCCCCGGCTCGCGGCGACCGCTTGCCAGAGAGGACACCGGGAAACGACAATCAGCATCGCAATTCCGAGACGTATTGAGCCGACCCATCCACCCCGGAACGGAGCGTTCCGTTGAAAGATCGACGAACCATCGAAGTTGCAAAGGGGCCGGTCTCCGGATCGATCCGACCGCCGGGCTCCAAGAGCCTGACGAACCGGGCCCTCCTCTGTGCCGCCATGGCTCAAGGACATAGCACGCTCAGCGGCATACTGCAAAGTGAGGACACCGAGGTCATGGTCCGCGCTCTGGAAACACTCGGCATCGACATCGATGCCAGGTGGGACCAGAGACAACTTTTCGTGTCAGGCTGTGCAAACCGGTTGCCCTCCAACGCCGCCCAGTTGAACCTTGCAGGCAGCGGTACCAGTATCCGTTTTCTTTCCGCATTGGTTGCAACCGGTTCGGGAGAGTTTACGCTCGATGGCAACGAGCAAATGCGCAAGCGGCCAATCGGTGATCTTCTCCATGCTCTGAACCGTTTGGGGGCTCGGGCAACTTCAGCGGACGGCTGTCCTCCGGTCCGTATCAAGGCAGATGGGCTGAAGGGTGGATCGATCACCCTCAAAGGCAATCTCTCGAGCCAATTTCTTAGCGGGTTGCTATTGGCCGCACCGGCTGTGCGCGGAGAGGTCGAGATTGAAATTGTCGGACCTTTGGTTTCCAAACCATACATCAACATGACCATCGCCCTCATGCACGCCTTCGGGGTAAAGACCGAGCAGGTCGCAGAAAACTGCTTTCGCGTCCCGCACCCGCAATCGTATCGGCCTACTGAGTACCAAATCGAGCCGGATGCTTCCGCCGCCAGCTATTTTTGGGCCACCGCTGCGATTACCGGTGGCGAAGTACTCGTCGAGGGACTGTCTCGCGAAAGCCTCCAGGGGGATGTCGCTTTTTGTGATGCCCTGCAAAAAATGGGCTGTCAGGTCGATGATGGCGAGGAGGGAATTACGGTCCGTGGAGGCAAACTCCGTGGCATTGATATCGACATGAATGCCTTCAGCGATACCGCACAGACACTCTCGGCGGTCGCCCTCTTTGCAGAAGGAACGACCACCATCCGCGGCATCGGCCATGTTCGCCACAAGGAGACCGACCGCATTGGCAATCTGGCAAAAGAACTCCGCAATCTCGGGGCAGAGATTACCGAAATGCCGGATGGTTTCCAAATAGTGCCCCGAGCGCTGCGGGGTGGCGAGGTCGAAACGTACGACGACCATCGGATGGCGATGAGTCTATCGCTGATAGGACTTCGCCTACCCGGCGTGACCATCCTAGACCCGACTTGCACAAAAAAGACCTATCCCGAATTTTTTGACGATCTAGAACGTTTGACCGCTAGTGCGAATTGCCGCTAGTGCAAATTGCAGCCCATTTTTCAAGAAGCGACCATCCGGCAATCTCATCGGACAGAGCGGCATCGGACAGAGCGGCATCGGACAGAGCGGCATCGGACAGAGCGGCATCGGACAGAGCGGCATCGGACAGAGCGAGTTTGACCAGGCATGTGTCGCTGGCCGCGCCACCCCATCCACAACCAGTACCAAGGCCACGTCCCACAACCCCACGTCCCACAACCCCACGTCAGCGGGGCCGATTTTTGATCGCATCGGCAGCAGCCAACAACTCATCCGCCCGCTTCAGTGCAGCACTCGCTGGTTTCACGGGCGAATCGCCCTTGTCTATCGAGTCGGTTGCTCTGAATTGTGACTTACAGTGTTGGCAGACCACCTGCTTGCCCAGATACGAAATGCGGACACGAAGATTTCGTCCGCACGTTCCGCACTCCTGCATGAAATACGCAGATTTAGACATGTCCGTTCCCTCCATTGACGGGCATCCCCTAGCCCCAAAAGTAGTCAGCATTCTAATCGACTGACCAAAAAAAATCAAACAAACGGCACCTCACTCCTGCATCACATTGCCCATTCTACGCATACGTCCAGAAAAACAGCCCCTTTCAAAATTGGACCTGCAGCTCTGTCGTAACACAGCTACATTTTTCTCCGAGCGGTGCCGTTGAGAAAAACTAGGTACCGGTCGGGGTTACCTGTTTGATGACCACCGGCTGTTGTGGCGTTGACTTGAAAGAATCCTTATCGGTGATCGAAACCCGACCGATTCGATCGAGCACTTCGATTCCTTCCACGACACGACCAAAAACGCAGTAGCCGTATTGTTCGGCGGACTGGCGACTTTTGTGGTCGAGATGCGGATTGTCGATGAGGTTGAAAAAAAACTGGCTGGTGCTGCTATCCGCGTCTTCGAGGCGACGTGCCATGGCAATCGTGCCTCTGAGATTTTTGAGCCCGTTGTAAGCCTCATTGCGAATCCAAAATTGCGTGGGCTTTTCAACATACGATTCCGTATAGCCCCCACCGAGTACCATATAATCGGGAATCACCTGATGGAAGATCGTTCCATCATAATGGCCGTTGTTCATGTACCAAAGAAAGTTTTTAGCCGTGATCGGGGCCTTTTCCATATCGAGTTCGACCACAACGACTCCCTCTGACGTCACAAGCTGAATCGTTGGAAAATTCGGATCTTGCAGTGTGGCGGTCCGGACACCCTCGAGGCCCCCGCGGTCGACTACTGCTGCTGGATCGGATTCGATGCTTGCGGTGACCGATCGATTCGGAGTTTCGCTGGTGTCGCAACCAGCCGTTGCAGCGAGGAACAAGCCGACAAAAACTGAAAAAAAGCGGGCTTTGGGTTCACACATGATCGCGTCGTATCCTTTAAAACAATTGCAGCCGAAAGGCGGTCCGAGTCCGCTAGAGCACGTGAGACATCCAAGGCTCTCTCACGGCGCTGACATTCCCCGGTGAGAGGAGGCCCCCAATGAGAGGAGGCAGCACCGATCGCGAGCATCTTCCCTGTTTCGGCCCTCAAAGACAAGTTCGATTTTTGGGGCCAAGGCCAACAGAACAACCCCAGCTACGGGAGCCAAAATGACTGGCCCGGAGAGGGGAGTCGTGATAAATTGTCAAATACTGATAGATGTATTTCTACAATCCGGTCCATTTTCGTTTTTGCCGTTTTCCCGATATCGGAAATGGCAAAAACGAATTACGATCTGTTGAGCACTCCCTGAGCCAGATACGCCAAGCATGTCGATTCGTTTCTACCAGTTCGCGGTTGTTTGCTTCTGGCTTTTGACCGCCACATGGCTCATCTCCACAAAGTTGATGCCTGCCCTCCGGAGAGGCGATCCACCCAATCACCATGCAGCATCGGTTGCAAAGCTCGCGGACACCCCGCCAGTGATCTGGGATATAAAATGGAATTTCCAGTCGGTGGGCTGGGCGGCCAATAAGATCATTACGAATCGTGCGGGGCAAATTGAGTTGCTCAGTCGCCTGCAATTCACAAATTGGCCCGAGAGTAATTCCAATGCATCCTCCTGGCTGTCCAAGCAACTGGCAGAAATCGGAAAGCAAGGAGGTGGTTTCCAAATGCAACTGACAAACCGTTCGGTTCTGGATGACCAATACCGGCTGAAAACGCTTCAATCCATCATTACACTCGGAAGCGATCCGGAAATGACGACTCCATGGATACGTATCAGTGGAAATGTTATCGATAACCAACTGCAGTTGGCATTCCATTTAGGCAATCGGCATCTTGGCAGCAGGACAATTCCTATTCGCTCAGATTGTCTGATAGACAGTGAAATCTCACTCTACGGATTTATGCCGCGACTCCGCATGCATCAGGAATGGACCACCTATCAAATCAGTCCACTGCGTTCGCCGATGGGACCTCAAACGCCTATCGTCGCGAAGGTAGAGCGATTCGAGTCGCTAATCTGGGAGAACCAAACCATTGACACATTCCTAATCACCTATCGCAGGGACGAAGGCAGTGGCTCTCGATCGGTCGAGGAGTATCTCGGGCGACTCTGGGTACGACCCGACAACGGAATGGTGCTGCAACAGGAGATCGTGCTACTTGGATCGCATATTCGATTAGTGCGGCAAACTCCCAAAGCGGCCGACACGCGGATCCGCCGACTCGAGCAGGACTGGAACGCGGCGTGCAACAATATCGATTTGAAGAAGACCAGCGAACCGGTCCATAAACAATCAGGCAAGCCATGATCGAATTCGAACACATTTCGCGATCGTATGGCGATCGTGTTGCCGTCGATGACCTGAACCTCACCATCGCGCCGGGCGAGCTTTTCGCATTTCTCGGCCCCAATGGAGCGGGCAAAACGACGACGATCAAGATAGCGGTGGGATTGCTACAGCCAAATCTCGGGAGCGTGCGGATTTGCGGTTTTGACATTGCCAAGCACCCACGGATTGCGAAAAGACGGATCAGTTATGTCCCTGACGAACCCCATCTGTACGACAAACTGACCGGCCGGGAATTCCTTCAATTTATCTCCGACATGTACGGAATGGATGCCAAGGCTGGCCCCAAGGAACAAGCGGTTCAAATCGAGCGGTTTGAACTATCCGATTTTGTGGACGAACTGACGGAAACCTACTCACACGGCATGAAACAACGACTTGTATTTGCCGCCGCGCTGCTCCATCGCCCGGAAATACTTATCGTTGATGAGCCCATGGTCGGCCTCGACCCAAAAAGCATCCGACTTGTTAAAGATCTTTTGCGTGAGAAAGCAGATTCCGGAACGACCGTTTTTATGTCGACCCATACGCTTGCCGTTGCCGAGGAGATCGGAGATCGCATCGGAATTATTGACCGCGGGAAAATTAAGTTTGTCGGTACTATTGAAGAACTGAAAAAATCACAGGCACAACAGCAATCGACGTTGGAGCGGATGTTTCTTGAACTCACCGAATCGGGCGAGGATTCCGCTCCGGCAACATCGTCGGAGAGAGAGCGCCACACCCGCCCCGAAAAACACTAATGGGCAATCCGTGATCCATGACATTCCATCGCATGCAGAATAGCGACGCAACGCGACTGCCATCGCCGAGCCAGGAAGCCCGGACCTATCGCCGACTCCGCGCCACCATCCTGAAGACAATTTTTTGCGAACTGTGCGCGAGCGCACGACTGCGACTCGCTCTGGCACTATTGATGAGTCTAGGAATCTGGGTTTCATTGTTTTTCATCATGCATGAGGGTTTCTCCTTCCTGGAACGAGAAGCGGGGGCTTTCACCCAGGAAACCGTTGAAAAAGTCTTTAATATCTTCTACGCCTCTTTAATGATCATGCTCTTCTTCTCCAGTACGATTATTTTCTATGGCGGGATGTACCGCTCGCAGGAGGTGGCGTTTCTCATCACGACGCCGACCAGTCCGAGTCGGATCTTCAATTATAAATTTCTCGAAGCGGTTGTACTCAGCAGCTGGGGATTCGTACTGATCGGCAGCCCCATGATGATCGCCTACGGCGTTGTGGTCGGTGCACCATGGTACTACTACCTTCTGCTGCCCCCCATGATTATCGCATTCGTCTACATCCCGACTTGCTTGGGAGCGATTGCCTGCCTGTTGGTCGTACACTGGCTCTCAAGATTCCGCCGTCCGGTCGTGGCACTTATGGGATTTTCGATCTTTGCCTGCGGACTCTGGCTGTTGTGGACGATTTTTTTGCGTCAACAGAATGAACTGCTGACCCCGGAATGGTTTGAAGAGACCATGATCCGGCTGAGTGCCACAGAAAATCGGCTTTTACCGAGCTGGTGGCTCTGTAGCGGCCTCCTGGAAGCTGCTCGCCATGGTGGCACTTCGCTGGACTATCAGCCCTGGGCCCAGGCATTGCTGTTCTTATCGCTGCTGGTGTCCAACGCGCTGGCTCTACAGATGGTGGCCACCTGGATTGCCGACACATTCTTTTTGACAAGCTACAGCCGACTACAGACGGAACATGGCAATCCGCGTATCGCCAAGGTGCAGTGGATCGACCACCTGCTACCCGGAATGCTGCCATTCGTGCCCGCCCCAATCCGAATTTTGCTGGCAAAGGATATTCGCACCGTACGACGCGATCCCTTGCAGTGGGCTCAATTCCTCATCTTTTTCGGCCTCGTCGGGCTCTATTTTTTAAACATTCAAAGCATCCAGAATGCAACGCCTTTTGTAGGGTGGCTCAATTTGGTGAGTTTTTTGAATCTTCTGGTTGTGGGGCTCATCCTTTCAACGTTCACCACACGGTTTGTTTTCCCGATGATCAGCCTCGAGGGCCAACGATTCTGGATTCTGGGGCTTTTACCCATCGAGAGGGACACCATCCTATGGGGCAAATTCTTATTTTCCGCAATTGTCACTGGAATTCCAAGCAGTTTGCTGATCCTGCTAAGCGATGCCCTACTGCAAATTCCCCCGGTTATTATTTTTATTCACGAACTTGCCTGCTTGCTGCTTTGCACCGGACTTGCCGCCATCGCTGTCGGGCTTGGCGCATGCATGCCCGATTTACGCGCAACAAGTCCGTCTAAAATCGCTGCCGGTTTCGGAGGGACATTGAATCTTATCCTCAGCGCACTCTATATCATTGTGATCGTAGGGCTGACGGCAGCACCGAGCCACCTCCACGCGATCACGCAACTTGGGCAACTCTCAGATGCTCTCGATCCGAACTCGACACGGATCTGGATGACCATTGGAGTCGGCGCCGCGGTCGTGATTGGTGTGGGCACCACCACCATCTCTCTCCGGCGGGGCTTTCGCGCATTTAGCAAGATGGAATTCAGCTGAATAAAACGCTAAGTCACAGAACACCAAACCACATCGCCACAACCGGGGAGAACCGACCCGGCGGGCGAGAGGATACAGAGCCGGTCATCCGAAGATGCCGCACTCCTTTTAAGCTTTCACGCAGTACCTTGTTCGAGCCTAAAACCCACGGAAGGGATGGGATGCACTTTCTTTGCCGGAAAGCATTTCATCGGCCGAAGGTGCGCAACCCATCGCATTGGCGATGGAATCCTTTGTGGCCTGATAATTGTAATCATAAATTTTCTTGTCGTCCTCTGCTTCCCAGTGGATGAAGACGCCACACACGATGCAGAGCTCTTCGGCCTCATCTTTTGGAATGACGCCTGCTTCGACTGAGTCTGCAACCGCAGCGGCAACTGCCGCTTGTGCCGGGCCAAACATCTGCACCGCCTGCTTGACACCCTTGATGGTCACTTTCGTGATCATCACCGTTGATGGCTTGACGGCCAGATTTGGCGCAAGCACGGCCAACAGGTTACTGTGTCCTTCACTCTGACGGGCCAACGCATTGGCAAAGGCGACACCGACAGGTCCGTCCTTGCTCCCGATGAGCAGATCAATATGCGCAATTTCATTGCCGTCGCCCACCAGGGCTTCTCCTACAAACATCGACATGGTGTTCTCCTATGTTTTCTAGCAAAAGGTTCTCAAAGGTTCCGTTATTAGGGTGACGGAAAACCGCCAGTACCGGGTGTTCAGCAGACCCGTGGTGGGGGCGAGTAACCGCAACCGAAAGAGAAACGATACCAGACGCACTCGGTTTTTCAACCCACACAGGTGCAGAACTGCGGTCGCGCGGGGAGTTTCGCAGATTCTGCTGATGCCCGCCCGTCCTTCGCCGGCTCACCGGCCTGCCGACGCCACTCCAAAAAGCCGAGGTGGGCGTTGTGGCATCTCGTACATTTCCTTGCCACCACATGTGTCTCGTCAGAGAGCCCGACATGGCTAGAATGACACGTTCCACTCCCGGTAGAGCAGAATGGGGTTTTTGCAGGCGATGCCGGTTGCGACTCTCGGAGTGCCACTTACCATAAAACACATGCGCAAACCATTACTTATTGTCGGTGCCAGCGCACGGGCCGCTGCCCAATGCGCGATCCGTGCCGGATTCGATCCGTTTTGCGTCGATCTGTTTGCAGACGTTGACTCTCGAGCGTGTGCCGAGGTTTTGGTGGCTTCTCCTTTTCCGGAGCAAATACCCCAACTTGCCGCGCAATTCCCAACAGCTCCGTTCATGCTTACCGGTGCCATGGAAAACCACATTCCGATTGTCCGGCACCTCATGAAACAGAGGACCCTGTATGGCAATTCGATAGAAAGTCTCACCGCTGCGCGCGATCCGATCCGATTGGCTCAGGCACTGGTAGACCATGGCCTACCAACACCCGCTGTGTACTCTCGTGCCGATGCTCTCTGCGGGGACAGCTTGTGGCTGAGAAAGCCACGAGCTGGCAGTGGTGGCCATGGGATTGCGTTTTTCAATCCCCACACTCGCAACAAGGATGTTCCGCGGAATTCTTACTACCAGCAGTACATCACGGGGCCATCGCTCAGCGGCGTATTTATTGCAGCTCACGACGGCGTCCAGCTTTTGGGGGTGAGCCGACAATTAGTCGGAGTTCCCTGGCTTGGGGCAGGCCCTTTTGCGTACGCCGGTTCTATCGGCCCGATGTCGCTCGATGCAGCAAGTCAAGAAAACTGGCTCCGCATCGGAGAGGTCCTTTCCCAGGCTTTCACCCTGAGAGGGCTTTTTGGTGTCGATGCCATTTTTTCTCAAAACGCCATCTATCCGGTGGAGCTTAATCCCCGCTTCACCGCATCGGTGGAGATTTTTGAAAGAGCCTTTTCCCTCAAAACGATCCGCGACCATGTTTTGGCCTGCTGCGGTGGCCACCTCGAGAGCCAAACGAACTCTCGCACCAAAGATTGCTATGGCAAGGCGGTTCTCTTTGCTCGCAAAGAGATCGTGATTCCTTCTGCCATGCTCCATCTTGCAGCAGAGCTTCATGCCGACGAGTCCTGGCCGGTCCTGGCGGACATCCCGCACGAGGGGACGACGATTCGATCGGGACGACCCATCCTGACACTGATGGCCGCCGGACGCGGAGAGTCCGCGGTCATCGATCGCCTGCAGCAGTTGACGAGGAGGGTGCAGCGCGTGCTAAGGGTAAACGCGAGCACCGAGTCGGCGGCACGACGACTCGACCGAAACTCCCTTCAGGCACCTTGAGCATCGTCCGACAACCACCGCCGGCCTGCTAATTGCGGTTGAAAATCTGGATGTCCGGCAAGCGATGCAATCTGCTTGAAAAACTGTTTTGTGAGATTCCCCAAAACTTCGTGACTCTTTTCCTGGCCATAATACGCGCTTAAATCGATCGGCTCTCCAATCACCAATCGCACGCGTGCCGGCATGAACAGGCATCCCCAAAAAGTACCATCATAGGGAACGCCCTCCAGATAGCAGGGAACCACCGGAACTCTCGCTTTTAATGCAATCAGTGCCGCCCCCGGTCGCATCGGCAGGAGCAATTGACGGGTCTTGTTAATCCTGCCCTCGGGAAGCATCCCGATCCAATGTCCCTTGCGGGCATAACGAATGGCAGATTTTGTGGAAGCGGTATCAATTCCCGCGCGATTGGTGGGAATACTTTCGCTGGCCCGCAAAAAGCTGCCGACAACGGGCACCCGAAAATACTCTTTTGCCACAAACCAGTGGACGATGCCTGATGCACCCAACTGGATGAAAAAAGGATCCACCGAACTGCGATGATTGCAGATAATGACACCACCAACCTCTCCCCTGGCCGGTAACCTGCCGATGACCTCTACCCGCCAGAGCACCCGCGTGAGCAGCAGATTGACAAAGGCGATGAGAGACTGAACAGGCCCGTACGGGCTACGGCATATGGCAACGGCAATCCATAGGAGCAGTCCACCCATCGCACAAAACAACGTAAACGTAGCGAGTATGATGCTACCCTTCCCTTTCGAAAAAGCGCACAGCTGTCAAAGTGGCTCAGGTAAAGTGTCGAATTTCCTCGGCCAATCGCGTCCTGTCAAGTGATTGACCCGCTGCCATGCTCTGCCTGAGAGAGATCACGAGAAACGCTTGAGGAAAAAGGCAATCATCAGCCTGACTCAGAAGGGGTTGCCCAAAAGGCGACCTGAATCTCAAGAGGCCAGCGAATCGGTCAACCTGCCAACCGGGTAATCCGGTTGAAGGGGAGAATCATCTCTGTCGCATCCTGCTTGTAGCGATACTCCATCAGATAGGCATCTTCCGGGCTGTCCTCATAATAACCACGCAGTACATTTGTGGCACGGAAGCTTTGCCCTCTAAAAAACAACTGTGCCTCTAAATTTGTCTCACGCACTTCGAGAGTAATTTGCGTTCGCCGCTGGTACGAAAGTTTGCTGCGCAGTTTGGAAACCATCTGCAAACCAATGTGAGAACGGCGAAATTCCGGATGTACTGCAAAATTGAGGATGTGGAGTCGTGTCTTATGCAACTCATAAATCATAAACCCGACAACGTGCTCATCGTATTCAGCAACCATGCCGATACAATTCCGTTGTCGTAAACAACGTATAAAATCTTCTTCGAACCAAGGAAATTCAAAACTGCTGTTTTCGATTTCCAGAACATCAGACATGTCCCGTCGAATCATCCAACGGATATGTACTGAGAGTTGTTGTTTTGGTCTGAGCGACATAACAGGCCTACCTCCGTGTTGGCCCATTGTTGGGAGGCAATTCCAGCGTTCGATTGAGGGCGTACAGTAGCAGAATGTCCTTTTCCAACCAATATGAAAACAAGCCGTCGAACAATCCAAGGGTCGTCGTGATAGCATTGCGATGGGTCACTCAACGCAAAAAGCCATCGATACACGTTGAACTATTCGGGTGCCGGACTGCGAATCATTCGATCCCATCGAAAAGAGAGTGCCAAAACAACCGTCGCGACTAGCGCGATAAATCCGAGGATGCTGGGCGTCAGAAATAGCCAGTAAAATAAGGACACAATAAACGCACCGAGGAGAACCGACGATTCTCTCGATAGCATCCCGACCGGTTGCCACCGAGCAAATCCAACCATCAGGCCAATGCCACCAAGTGCTAGTGCCAGAAAGATCCGAGCAAGCAGGCTCGAATCGACCCCACTCTGTTGGCCAACGGGAAATGTCTCTTTTTCACCGGCAAACAGTCCAAAACGATAACGCCCCTCATTGGCGAACGACCAATTCCATGCATCCGCGGTATGCATCCCTGCTGCCTGAAATTGCTCCGCCGAGGCGAAGACCCCGAGGGAAACCATTTGATCGCTCAGTTCCTTGACTCGCTGCTCAAATGCTAGCTGGCGGGCCGACTGCACCGATGACTGTTGCAAACTCTCCGAGTTGTAGTATTGTGTCAATTCACGACGGGCCGCGTTGAGCCGGGCAATTTGGCGACGATACCAGGGCGAAAGAATCTTAACCGGCTCGGCCGACGTGACATCTGATAGCAACTCTAGCAAGCAAGCAATCCGCTTGTGATGCTGCTGCAGGACCAACGCATTCGACTCTATCTCAGGGTTTGGGAATACTTTCCAAAAGGATTCAGATCCTGTCATCGACCAGAGTGTATTGTTTATTTCAATCTTCTCTGAATCCGCATAGAGTTGTGGCGCATCGGCAGCAAAAACTCCCTCAGAATCAGTGCTTAATGGAGCCTCGTACACCACTTCGATGGACTGGGACAGGTTTTCCGAGCCAAGTTCCAACTCCCAATCTTTGCCACGACGCTGCGGTGTTGCGGCCAATCCCTCAACGCAGGCACGAAGCAGTTGTGCATCCTCCGGGAGTTGGACGCGAACGCGAGATAGACCGGCTGGCTCCAAATCGAACATTGCTCGGCCGAGATACCGGTCTAGCGCCCGCCCCTTGATTTTTATATCTGCCAGACGAACACTCGGTGACTGTCGGGGCGTATTTAAAGATTTTAAAACAGCCCTGTACGTCTCTCCGGTCACGAGAAACGACTCAAACGATTTGTCGGACCAAGAAGCTTCCTGAGGGTCCTGGGGAATCGAGCGCTTGACGAGTCCTGCGGTCTTCCACTGCACATCCTGCAAATCAACCTGCTTGGGAAGCACGACATACCGTGTCGATTTGTCAATCTCGTCGGTCGATACAACGGGACAACTGACAAGATCCCCTGCCGCGATATTCAATGGGCCACGAATCATCAGCCGATAATCGCCAATGATCCCCTCCGGCAGACGGACGAGAAGCACCCGGGACTCGCTCGAGGCAAGATTTTCAACACGGTAGGGAATCTCCGGATCCAACGTGAAAGGCCCCGGAAACTCCGGGGGAATCCGCAATCGCAAATTATCCAGAGCTCCCTTCTTGAATCCCATTTTAAGATCAATCTCTCCCACCCACTGTCCACTGACTCGATTGATTGAAACAATCTGCTGGGAAGTCACTTCTAGCGGATTACGACGCACCTCAACCCGTGATTTCTTGGCGTTGCGATCGAGGAGAAAAACATCCACCAACTGGCCAAAATTGGATGGCACAACAGTAGGAACAATATCTCCGTCTGTAGCCGATTGCACATTTTCCGCAGACTTTAATTCAACTTCGACAGACGGTTGGCGATAGATTGCAACCTGACGCCCCCGTGAGCGAATACCGTCCAATAGAAAATCCGGAAGCTCTCTTTCTCCAATACTACCAGGAAATTGTCCACGAATGACAAGCTGTTGTTTACCGGTAACGGGCCCCGTTAGAAAGATCGCCAGCCGATTATCCATCTTCCCATCTGGACTTACTGTCCATCGCGCAACGCGGTTGATACCTTTTGAGATGAGTTCCACCTTTTGCGCAACAAATCCTTTCGGAACATATATGTGATAATCAAAGCGGTGTCCGGCGGTAGTTTCCAAATCGAATTCTGCAATCGCATCAACATGTGTATCGGAAAACCCGAACGACAACCGCTGCAAGGCGACGGTGTCAGGTTCCTGGGGTCTTGTGGGGAAACTCCAGTCAATCTCAAGCTGAGTCTGCCGGTAGAACAGGGCAGGTTTCTGCTCCGCAATATCCCAGAAATCCGGCATCATCGCAGCGGAAACGGCAATGAGTCCTTCGTTTTGCGGGATATTATTGCGATCGATCTGCAATGCAGCGTCCACCGACACTGCCACGGAGTGACGACTCGTTCGGGCCCCAATCAAATCCAGGTAGGGAAGACGCACATTGCCAACTCCTGTAATGCCCGTGAGGAGAAAGGGTAGGCGAATTTCCTGAATACCCGTTACAGAACGTGCAAACTCGAGTTCAATGATTTGAGGATCTCCCGGAATCGTCCGGACATGGGACAACTCCACAGGTTTCCCATCTGGGCGGGCGAGTATTGGCGAAAGCAGACGCAATTGCGGATCGGCGGCAAGTTGCAATCGGCGGACGCGGTGGTCTTGAACATTGAGGTGGATTCTCGCATCGATCACCACCGCACCCGGCTGAATCTTCAGCCACAATAAACGATCGACGTCCGCCACAGCTCCTGCGTCCGCTCCCCGGCTCTCCCGCCAGGAAACTGCCAGCCGCGAAGCTGCGCCAAGTTGGGCAGTTACTCGTCCACGGTTGTCTTGCCGGACGGTGCCCCCAATGGCTGAGGAAATTTCGATAGGAGGCGCATCGACAGGCACCTCTAATTCCAATCGCGAAGTCGCCAATGGAGGAATGGAAATATCAAAACGCTGCAGACCAGCATGAATCTCGGCCTCGGCGGCTAACTGAATTTCAATTTGGTAAATCCCCGGGGCATCAATTTCCAAAATGGGAGTACCATCGGAGGCACTTCGTACCTGTCGTGTGGCCTTGCCATCAACAGAAATCTGCCAACTCGTGGCATCATCCGCGAGTCCACCAACCGGGATGTGCACCTCAGCTTGATGCCCGAACACCTCAACAACAAAAGACCCCGTTAATGTCGTTAATGCCAAACGCCTCCGATCCGAATCCCATTCCATCTGCCCGCGATACGTCGCACTCGCGAGAAGCCAATCGGTGGGTCCCTCGCTCTCTGATTTGGCCCGCTGATGCAATGCCTTAAAAAGGGCCTCCTCGACGTAGTAGGTTTTGCCAACAGGATGATTGTCCGAATCGACTGGAATAAATACCACAGAAAGCGATTTGTCTTTTGGAATTGCCTCAAGGAGTGACTGAGCAATGAGTCCTCTCGGAACTGCAAAGAAAACAGAGGCAGCGAAGAGAAGCAGCAGAATCTCCGGACCGAAGAATCGCAGCGTCTGTGTGGTTGACAAAGAATTGCCCATCTTCTGAGGCAACGTGATCTTTTGCCTTGCTGGTCGCCATACAATCGTCCGTACCTGCCAGAGTATGGCAACGACCACCCCGAGCAATACTGCATTGACCAGTGGTGCAATGACCGCTGGCATCACCAGCGCCAAGACGGCCAAAGCCAGAATCAGAAGTACTCCCGTTCGGAGTTTTGAGAGAGGCCAAACACAACCGCCAACCGAGACAACAAGAAATAGAGTCCATTGCAATGCATGGATTGATGAAGTGTGCATTAGATAAACCGCACTATCTCTTGCACGCTTTCCTTCCAGATAGCACGTCGTTGTGCCCCGATTCTCCGTCGTGGCATATCCCTCACGCCAGATGATTTTCCAGGGCGATTTCACCAGATCTCCATTAGCGACCCAATCGGTTGCAGGCTCGCCAGCCTGTCGTGAGATGAGCTGAGCCCTGTGGGCTTGATCAGCGTAGAAGTTCCCGCAGAGGACACCCTCCACGAGCCAGTTCGTTGCAGTCGGTTCAATACGGTCCACCGACGAAACAAGTAAACGATTTTCTACAACTGCCACCACCAAGTTAGCCGCCATGAGCGCATCGGTTGCCAACTGCTGGCTTGTCCGATTTGCAGCAACAACAATCGGTGAATTGGGGCCAATGCCTGCCTCGCCGAGGGCCTGACTATCGACCCATACTTCCAAATCGTCGCTAGGTGTACCTGATCGAGAAACGGCACCACGCAGATCAATATTTGCCAACTGTTCCCAGGATGCAAACTGCCAATTCTGTTCCAGCGTCTTCCCAAAAGCGTCTAAAAAATCGGTTGCCAGTTGCCGATCATGCTGGGACTCGGCAACTGGTACCATCGCCGCTGCCGACCATTGTTTGCGATCAAACGGGTCAAACACCTCTAAATGCTCATCCCTGGCCAGTGGGCCGAACAATCGTTCCCGCCAGGCGAGGGCATCGCGACCATTGTCTCCTCGATCGATTCCATCTGTAATCGCGAAGCCGGTCGGTGCATGCAAAATGCGCTGCCAGTGGAGAATGGGAACTTCAAGTTGTAAAACGGGCAACTGGATTTTGCGAATCATGTCCAGCCACGTGGAGGGAGCACCTGTCACGAGTTGCAGTTCCACCACCGTAAAACGCTGGTCCTCTGGAAGCGCAAGAGAAATCGAATTCGTCGACTCCGATGGTGGCATTCGCACGGCCACACCATCGATCTTAGCACCCCCAATACGCATCTTCGAATCCAGGGCTACTTTAAAATCGCGACTTCCATCATTTTCCAGGTAGTAGGTTATCCGATGTCGACCGCTCCCGTCGGGGGCAAACCGGGATTCTGCGACCGCCTGCCAGACCACCGCCATTTGCGCGAACTCTTTATTTGTACCGACCAAAAGTGCAGCGTGCCCTCCGGCGCCTAAATGGCGTTCGGGGTCGTAACGATACCTTGCCACAACCTGATTTTGTCGGCGACTGGGGACTTGTTCTGCCGGCAGTGGTTTGAGTATTCGATTTTCAACCACCGTTTTTGCCGACTCCTCACTAAATATGGTCACCGTTCCAAGTTGCTCGATCGCCTGTGGCAAGCTGACTAAATTGACCGGAACAAGATCGGCAAATTCGGTATTTCGTTCGGCCACAAGCTGAAAGTTCTCACTCAGTGGTCGGGTCCAACTCACCTTCCATTTTTCCCGCATCAACGGATCGTCCTGCGGGCCTGGAGGTAGGCGCACCGCTCTGACGGAATCCAAAACCACACCATCCACATCGATCACCGACCAGCGGGGACTTTCATCTCGTTTTTCTGCAAATGCAACAACGACCCAGTCCACGCTACTTTTCTGAGGAGTGCATTCAACGTGAATATTTTCCTGGAGATTGTTTTCTTCGATCCGCGCGGTAATTTCAGTGATCGCCGTAAACTGCGGGGATGGCTTCTCGAGTGTTAATCTGAAGCGTGCCGGTCCAGGATCGTTCAGCCAGAACATTCCCTCCAGTTTGTCAACCTCTTGATTTTCATCTTCCGCATCACCTGGCATATCATGGACCAATGGACGATCTTGAAATACGACTCGGTCCTCAGAAAAACTTTCCGCGAGACGACTGCGATCCTCTGCCAGCAGGGCCGACGGGGAAACCTGTCGAAGCGCATCGGGGCCCGTAACCCTCAACCGAAACGGATCGCGAGCAACAACATGAACAAGTTGCCTCCGAATTCCATCGAACTGAAGCATCTCCAACTGGCTCGAGTCAATACTCTCCCCCGGTACTCCCTGCCGACTTCGGCCGACAATACCGAGGCGCAGTGGTGCTTCAGGTGAAATGCCACGTTTCAAATCTATCTTTAAGATTTGCCTCGAGTCGATCTCTTGCGTCTCCCAACTCTCGATCATTCCAGGAGGCCTTGAGACCACCGATTCAATTTGCCAGTTGCCGAGGATGACTGCTTGCAACTTAAATTTCTCTGCTTTTTTCACCGTGCAATCACAAACCATACGGCTACTGATTGCATGATCGTCCAACTCATAGGTGGTGAGAGCATCGATGGTCATCTCGGGCGGGACCGTTGAAAGCAACACTTCAACTTTCGCTTCCGAGCCATGATATTGTAATTCGATCGCTTCACCGGACGCCGGTCCCGGCAATACGCTGGTCCGAAGTTGACGACATCCTTCAAGATTCATCCTCGCGACCGAAAGAGGCTCCGCGATGAGGAGCGTCGCCGCACCTTCCTGCCAAAAAAGACCATCCGGCTTGATACCAGGCAATTTCCAGGCACCCTGGGTCACCAGCGGTGCTACTGCCAGCAATCTCAGAACACGATCCGCACCAACAATAGGCTGTGGAAAACTCAGTACCGTGCGCAAGGTCCCATCCTCTACCCGGCCCTTCGTGGCCCAGGCAATGTGCTGTTCGCCCAATTGCGCATCTACCAACTGCAATTCAGAGTCAATCCGTACTACAAGCTGCTTTAATGGCTCTCGATACACACCGAGTGTCCATTCCGCGTCGAGTTGCAAACCCCGCATCGACAGGTCATAGGTCAACGCCTGCTTGACCAAGTTGAAACGGCCTTCAGCACCATCGGCAGATCTCCGAGCAATCCGCATCTGCAAACGATTTCGCGCGGGAAGATCGATTTTCCATACTTTCTGATCCGATTCCGAATCTTCTTGCAGTGTCACCAATCCATCCTTAAAGTCGGGCTGCAATGTTTCAGGAAGAGTGAGTACCAGTTTCCGGGCAAGACTCGGTGGCAACTGGAATTGGAATTTCAACTGCCCTCCAGAATCACGACGGCCTCGCAAAGACCAGTTGCAATGCAGTTTCCCTGGTCCATCGATTAAAAGCACCATGCGGTTATCTGAATCGAGTCCCATCCGCGCTGGTCGTCGGCCGTGGTCATCTTCCCACTCAGGGTCAGAGAGCGCAATTTCGCACGGCGTAAGCGGCATCATCACAGGCCGGTCCGAGAGCGATCTGACCTCCATCGTTACTTTACCGGCCAGTACATCGTCACCCTGCAATTGCGCCGTATATTCGGAGCTGACAATTTGTGCTGCAGCAACATCGGTAGGAGGCCCCCCGAGACGGGTTACCAATCGCTCAAAATCACTGGCATTAATTGGTTTGTAAACGGCATTCCCTTTGGGCCAATCGGCAAGGCGATCGGCCGGTGCATACACGCGACGAAATCGGAGTTGCAAGTTCGACACCGGTTCGCCGCCACAAACAACGAGTGGGTCACTCGCGATGAGCAGAAGTACCCCGAGGAACGTTCGAATGGAAGCTCTTTTGAATATCATGATCCGGACCCCGCTGTAGAACCATCCACAGGTGCCGGTTCAACAACAGCAACACCCACTGACTCTGTCACGACAGAGGATGTACTTTGCCCCGGTTGATAGAATTCCGTACTCTGGTATCGCTCACTCGATCCGCTCGTCCGCTCCACAACATACCGTCTCGGTAGGCGCGCGATGAGCAACCGCCGCATCAAGACAACGAGAAGCACCAACACCACTCCCAACAATGCCATCTGCACCAAAATAACTGCCGGTTCAGGATAGATCCAACCGAAGGCAAGCAGCAGGACAGCAAGCATGAACAACACCTCTGTTCTGCGAAGCTTGGGGATGTAGATCAATAAGATGCCTCCTAGCAGGACAATACCGGCCGGGATTAAGACCAAAATGGCTCGGGGCAATGTTTCTACGGTGACTTGGGATGGAAGATGGGGCAGGCGAAACAAATAGGAATTGGTGCCTGCTGGCTCTTTCTGTGTCCCATGGCCGATCGACCAAAGTGCCAGTTCGCTGGTTTCTACAAGTGGCACGCGATGCCAACCCACCCGTTGCCATTGCCATGTGTAACCGGGGATGGCTACTTCCGGACTGCGCAGCAGATGTTCCTCCTGCGGAAGAATCAATTGCCAGTAGATAGGCCTCTGCAACCGCGCACCACCCGGAAACAGAGGCATGGCAATTTGTGTCCGTCCCAACTTGTATCCCTGACGCGGCATCGACCATTGTATTTCAAATCGATGTTCGGTTTCCGGGCCGGATACTGCGATTCGTGCCTTTTGATCGGGCAGCAGGTGCAGTTGTATCGGCGTACCATCAATAGATGCCTCGATCGTTGACCGATTGACTCCCCACGGCAATTGAAAATCAAAATATTCGCCACGATTCACCAGATTAAATGCAGCATGATCATAACGAACTTGTTTTGTCATCCAAGTTTGAATCCATCCCTTTCGTACAAGCACCCGGCCACCGGTGGGTTGTTCGGTGACCCCAACCAAGACCACTAATTGGCTTTTTGGGGTCTCACACTCATAGTGATTTCCCTCTTCACTAGATCGTTCCCGAATCGCGACATCTTCCGCACCGATCGGCTGCCATTCCTCTCCGATCGGATCGACTTCAAGCCCACCGGTCCCTTCCATGGTGAGATAATTGCCCACCAAATCACCCTCGGCTGGCATCACTAGAGGTATTGTGTGAGACGCCAGCGTCCCAGGCGCCATTTTTTCCGACTCCAGCTTGTACTGCACATCGAGAGACACCTTGCCGATGACATTGTCCAACGGCACCCTGAGGAATACTTCATGATCGTCTGGGTTATCCTCCACAACCGTGAGCGGGAGCGGTTTTCCTCCACGCAGAATCACTCCCTGCCGATCGAGTAATTCCCGAGGCATACGCAACCGAAGCGAATCGATCCTCTGGTGCTTAATATCGAATTCCAATGTCTGGGTCACCGTCACTGATTGCTGTGAAAAACGAACCTCGCTAAATACATTTGCAGAT
>JASMGX010000350.1 GCA_030751095.1 Pirellulales bacterium
GAATATATCCAACCGAACTACACCTTTACGATCGATGCGACAATCCCCAACGACCCCAACTTTGCCAACCTCTGGGGGCTCAACAACACCGGCCAGAGCGGCGGAACCGCCGATGCCGATATCGATGCGCCTGAAGCGTGGGATATCCAGACCGGCACCGACATCCTCATCGGCGTAATCGACACCGGGATCGACTACACGCACCCCGATCTGGTGAACAACATCTGGACCAACCCGGGCGAGATCGCCGGCAACGGCATTGACGACGATGCCAACGGCTATGTGGACGATGTCCACGGCTACGACTTCGCCTACGGCGACAGCGATCCGATGGACGGCAATGGTCACGGCACGCACTGCGCGGGCACGATTGCAGCGCAAGGAAATGACAGCACCGGAGTGGCGGGCATCAACTGGGATGCCCAGCTCATGGCCCTCAAGTTCCTCGACGATTACGGGTACGGATCGACGTACAACGCCCTCCTGGCGGTCGAGTATGCCACGATGATGGGCGCCCGCATCACCAACAACAGTTGGGGCGGGGGAGGGTACGACTCGGCACTCTACGATGCAATTGCCGCAGCGGGCGTTGCGAACAGCCTGTTTGTGGCCGCCGCGGGCAACGCCAGCACGAACAACGATTCGTCCGCTAAATATCCGGCCAGCTACGACCTGGACAACATTATCGCTGTCGCCTCGACCGACCACAACGATGCAATGTCCTACTTCTCCAACTACGGGGCCACCACG
>JASMGX010000351.1 GCA_030751095.1 Pirellulales bacterium
GACTATAGCATTCAACATAAATACGGCTGGTACGAAATCGCTGGTGGCACCTTCCAAATTGACAGTACCGTGATGAGCCTTGTTCTGGAAGCCAGCGGGGCCAACGGCCGCGTGCATGCTGACGCTGTCTGGCTGGAACGGGAAGATTGCGTAGACTCGCCATATGACCCCCCCTCTGGCGACACCGTGGACTCGGGACCTGACCCGTGCGATCTGCCACCGCTCGACCCGGCAATCGAAGATGGATTGCACTGGATCGTCGAGCATCAACAGGCCGATGGCTCCTGGCTGATGCAGCACAGTGGCGCACCCGGTACAAACGGCCCACCATGTGGCGGCCAGTGTGCCAATGACGGTACGCACGGCGGTTATTCTGGCGCGCCAACGGGCTGGGGTATCATCGCACTGCTCAGTGCCGGCTATACGCCAGTGAGTGGTCCGGAATATTATCGCAACTCACTCTGTAAAGCGATCAACTGGATGATGGATTACCAGATGCCGAGTGGTGGATATATGCACTTTGGAACCTACGATGCCTTTGGCATCTGCGAGCACTTAGTCGCCCAGTACGCGATGGCGGAGGCCCTGGCTGCAATGGATCTCGCACTCGATGGGGGAATGAGTGGAAGTACCTCCTGCGAAGATCTTACCGGCGGAGATTGTGAAATCGACAAACAACGACTGCGGGCCTCGGTACAATTGGGAACGAATTTCACCATTCAGGAGCGGTGTCCCTACG
>JASMGX010000352.1 GCA_030751095.1 Pirellulales bacterium
TATCGGGCCGCGCTATTGCCCGTCGATAGAAGACAAGGTAATGCGCTTTGCTGATAAGTCCTCACACCAGATATTTGTTGAGCCTGAAGGCCTGCAAACGAATGAGCTCTATCCCAACGGCATATCAACAAGTCTGCCCTATGATGTGCAAGTTGCAATGGTTCGGCAGATAAAGGGCTTTGAAAAAGCCCATATCACCCAGCCTGGTTATGCCATCGAATATGATTTCTTTGACCCCAGAGATCTGCATTATTCCCTGGAGACTAGGTTCATTGAAGGCCTGTATTTTGCGGGTCAGATCAACGGTACAACCGGCTACGAAGAGGCGGGAGCGCAAGGGCTTTTAGCGGGATTGAACGCAGGTCTGGCAGCACGAGGGAAAGAGCCATGGTGTCCGAGACGGGATCAGGCCTATATCGGCGTACTGGTTGATGACCTGATCACACTTGGCACTAACGAGCCCTATCGCATGTTTACCAGCAGGGCCGAATACCGGTTAACTCTGCGCGAGGATAATGCGGATTTACGGCTTACTGCATTGGGTCGAGACCTGGGTATTGTAAGTGATGTCAGGTGGAATTATTTTTGTGAGAAACAAGAAAAAATAGAGCAGGAACTCAGTCGCTTGCGGAGTAACTGGGTGCAGCCGGGCACAAAAAAGGCAGAGTACATCAATCGACTGCTGGAAAATCCCATTTCCCGTGAATATTCTCTGGCTGACTT
>JASMGX010000353.1 GCA_030751095.1 Pirellulales bacterium
CCATGTAATAGAAATCATCTTTCTTATAAGTGTTTCTTCTTCGGTTAATGGAAGCCCTTTACATGCCTTGTTCCACACTTCCGCATTATCGATGACCATTTGGCGCATTAGAGACGAACAGGTATAGGCATGGTTTGAAGACTCCATTCGGCCTATTAAATTGGCTTCTACCAACGCTTCGTGGTTGAGCCTCAACTCATATATAACAAATATCAGTGATATTATAATTGCCAGATTAGATATCATGGACCACTTCTTTTCTTTATCTTTCATTTTTATGACGCGCGAACATTAATCTACTTTTTCCCTTCAGCTTTCAATTCTTCATCCGTCTTGCCGCCGTGTTTGCGGAGGAAGTCTGCGATTTCATTATCAGCAACCTTCAAGGGACTTGCTTCTTCGAACGGGTCACGAGGTCAGAATAGATCGAGTCAATCTGAAACCCATCCACGCCAGCGGAAACCAGCCGCTTGATGTCTTTTCGGGCCAGTTCGCGATGACCTTCTTTAGGGTAACGAAAGGTGTTGATGGCAGGAAACACATAAGCGCCGCAAGCCTTGAGACGAGCGACATCAGCGCTGTAAAGATCGCGCGGCAACCCGAACCAGAAGGTACCCTTCAAGTCCACACTCTCGCCCCTATTAAACCGAGACATTTGACCATTCGTGGGCGTAAATATAATGTGTTTTAGCCGTTTGCGAGCTTCCACCGAGCTGGAGAT
>JASMGX010000354.1 GCA_030751095.1 Pirellulales bacterium
GGATGGATAGGCACTGCATCCGGTGCCACCCGCATGGCGATGACATTTCTTGACTCCGTGCGAAGCCCGTTGGCCTGCAAAATTATGTCGTTTCATCACGCCGGAAAACCCGTGGCCTTTGGTGGTCCCCACGATGTCCACAGAAGGCACCTCTGCGAAACTGTCGACTCCGATCGCGTCCCCCACCTGCACGCCGTCGGTGGAAGTCCTAAATTCTCGCACCAAGCGCTTCGGTTCGCAGTCCGCTTTTTCGACAGCCTCAATGCCCGCTTGCCCCCGGGCCTTGGATCGTTTGCTATCCAACTTTGCGACATGGCCGCGTTCGCTGCGGCGTGCGAGTCGGCGCGGCTTATCGAGATATCCGAGTTGGACAGCTTCGTATCCATCCCGGTCGAGATTCCGTAATTGAAGCACGTGGCAAGGCCCTGCCTGAACGACGGTAACCGGAACAACAACACCGGTTTCTTGATCGTAGATTTGTGTCATCCCGACCTTGCGGCCGAGTAATCCGATTGCCATAGCTGAGCCTTTTTGTGCTTCGCGAACAGGAACATACAGCACCGAGGTACTGCAGCTTACCTGTTACGCTTCCACTGCATGCGGTGGTTCCTGAGTCTTAGATGCGGATATGTTTTCTGACGTGAATACACTCTCTAGTGTTGGATCAAATGCTGTATTGGAAATGATTTTTCGATCGATTGTTCTATCTGCTTGAAG
>JASMGX010000355.1 GCA_030751095.1 Pirellulales bacterium
AAGGTGATTTTGTAACTGTGAAATTTTTTCCTTAATATCCATAATTTAAATTTAAAGAAAGAAAAAAAATTTTACACTAAAAACTATACTGTTAGGCAGGTTTATTCATTGAATTAAAGAACTCAGCATTATTTTTAGTATTTTTTAGTTTAGAATTAATAAAATCTATTGCATCCAATGGACCCATTGAAGCTATAATTCTTCTTAGTACATTCATTTTTTGAAGATCATTTTTATCAAATATCAATTCTTCTCGTCTTGTTCCAGATTTAGTTATATCCATTGCAGGAAAAATTCTTTTCTCTGATATTTTTCTATCTAATATAGTTTCACTATTACCAGTACCTTTAAATTCTTCAAAAATTACTTCATCCATTCTGCTTCCTGTATCAATCAATGCAGTTGCTATAATTGTTAATGAACCACCTTCTTCAATATTTCTGGCTGCGCCGAAAAACCTTTTTGGTCTTTGTAATGCATTTGCATCAACGCCACCAGTTAAAACTTTACCAGAGCTTGGAACAACAGCATTATACGCTCTTCCAAGTCTTGTTATTGAATCTAATAAAATTACAACATCTTTTTTATGTTCGGTTAATCTTTTTGCTTTTTCAATTACCATTTCGGCTACCGCGACATGTCTTTGTGCTGGTTCATCAAATGTTGAGCTAATAACTTCTCCTTTTACAGTTCTCTGCATATCTGTTACTTCTT
>JASMGX010000356.1 GCA_030751095.1 Pirellulales bacterium
AAGCCGAAAGAATACAATATGATCCCATTCACCTGTAACCAAATCGAAAGGTATAGGCTTACGGCCTATGGCTCGATCGACCGACCAAAATTTATCATAAATTAAACTAAGTGCCTCCTTGCGCTTACCAGGATAAAATTTAACAAACTGACCTTCGTAATAAACAAGTTTGTTATCGGCATCTGTCTTCCCTGAAGGCGCTGCCTCTGAATTAGCCTGCAATGCGGAAAACAACGCCAGCGTTAATACTACTGATAAGATATTAGAGCATTTCATATCGCGCAAAAAATTATCATCATCAGATTGTTTTTCAAAGCGTTTTAACTGTTGCCGCAAAAAGCCTACAGCTTTCTTTTTCTCCTCGCACTGGCTTCGGTTGGCGTGGTTTTTTTGTTTGACTAATTTTTCATACAGTTAAAATAAGCCTGTGGAAGCAAATAAAAAGATTGAGGATCACGAAGCGATCAAGAGGACCATCCAGCACTACATCGATGGTGCAATATCAGGTCGAGGAGAAGATATGAAACCGGCATTTCATGAAGGTGCAACAATTTTTGGCTATGTCGGGGATGAATTGTTCGCTGGCCCAATTCAAGGACTTTTTGATTGGAATGATCAGAACGGCCCAGCAAAGGAATTAGTGATTCGAGTTATTGACGTCGATATATTTGAGACGATTGCTACGGCTCGAATTGA
>JASMGX010000357.1:0-336 GCA_030751095.1 Pirellulales bacterium
CAACCCGTTGCTGAAGTAACATTGCAGTCGCCGTCTCCGGCATCAGAACCACAACCTCTTGAACCCGTTGCCGAAACTACACAACCAGAACCGCCGCTAGGCAAACTTGAAGCACCAGATATCTCAATTCACGAAGCTGTAAAGGAACGGGACATCCAAGCCGTCAAGCAGCACTTGGCAACTGGCACGGATGTGAATGCGAAGGATAAGGGTGGCGGGACTGCTCTGTATTCCGCTGCTATTGTAGGTCACAATGAAATTGCTGAACTACTTATCAACAAAGGAGCGAATGTGCGTGTGAAGAATAAGGCTAATTTCACCCCTTTACATGAGGGG
>JASMGX010000357.1:346-696 GCA_030751095.1 Pirellulales bacterium
ATTTTCGAACTACTTATCACTAGTGGTGCGGATGTGAATGCAATGAAAACAGATGGAATGACTCCTTTGGATATGGCGCATATGAATAGACGCAACGAAATCGTTGACCTCCTCCGCAAACACGGCGGCAAGACGGGTGAAGAATTGAAAGCTGAAGGCAAATGAAACACGCGGCCGGTAGATGAAGGGTTCCAGATCGACGTTCACTGTGTTAGCGTTCGTGTCGTGAAGTCACCAACTCCAGAACAGCACTCCACATTTCGGGACAAGCACGGCGGTAACATTAAAATTTTATTGATGTTTGCACTTGGCGCGTTGATCTACTGGATCAGCGACGGCGAGATAACCGA
>JASMGX010000358.1 GCA_030751095.1 Pirellulales bacterium
ATTTTCTATTTATGTTACAAAAGAGATATTTGTAAAATACGTTCTTATTGTTGTCAAGTCTTCTCATTTATTAGGAGATTTGTCTCCCAACCTCAATATGTGGGTCTTCTAGACTCCAAGAGATTTCAAGAGGACAAGATCACAAGTTGAGGGGTGCTGGGTGATCAAATTGGGTGGAGACAATCATCCTTGCATATGCTAGCTTCCAAGCACGACATGAAACAAATACTAATCACAATCGCAGCCGTGGTGCTGGTGGGGTGTGGGCCGAGTGTGGATATTCACCAAGCTGCTAAAGATGGAAACATCAAAGCCGTCAAACAGCACTTGGCTGCTGGTACGGATGTGGATGCTAAGGATACAAATGGATGGACGCCATTGCATCTTGCGGCTCTGAACGGTCAAAAGGAAACCGTTGAAATGCTAATCGGCGAAGGTGCAGATGTGAATGCAGGGGATAAAATTATTACCCCGCTGCATTATGCGGCGCAGTACGGTGACAAGGAAATTGTCGAACTGCTTGTTGCCAAAGGCGCAAATGTGAACGCGAAGAATAAGCGTGGATTGACGCCTTTGCAGGATGCGGCTGTGTTTGGTCAAACGGAAATCGCAGAACTCCTAATCACCAACGGCGCGGATGTGAATGCAAGGGATAATGTTGGCAAAACACCGATAGATTGGGCCATTGAATACGAT
>JASMGX010000359.1 GCA_030751095.1 Pirellulales bacterium
GCTAAAAAAACATCAAATATTAAAATGCCCCACGAAATAAAAGGGAACCAAATTCAAAAAAAAGTATGGTCTGAGTTAAAAAAAATTATTTTGCTGGTTTATTCATAGAAACAAAAAAATCGGCATTATTTTTTGTATTTTTTAATTTAGAAATTAAAAACTCTATAGCGTCCATTGTTCCCATTGAACTAATTATTCTTCTTAAAACATTCATCTTTTGAAGACCATCTTTTTCAAAAATAAGTTCTTCTCTTCTCGTGCCAGACTTTGTGATATCGACTGCCGGATAAATTCTTTTGTCATGAACTTTTCTGTCCATAATTATTTCACTGTTGCCTGTTCCTTTAAATTCTTCAAAGATTACTTCGTCCATTCTGCTGCCAGTATCTATTAAAGCTGTAGAGATTATAGTAAGCGATCCTCCTTCTTCCACATTTCTTGCGGCACCAAAAAATCTTTTTGGTCTTTGAAGTGCGTTTGCATCTACGCCTCCCGTCAAAACTTTACCAGAACTGGGGACAACGGCGTTATATGCTCTACCAAGTCTTGTAATGGAGTCCAAAAGAATTATTACATCTTTTTTATGTTCCACTAATCTCTTGGCTTTTTCGATGACCATTTCGGCCACAGCAACATGTCTAGATGCTGGTTCATCAAATGTAGAACTGATCACTTCTCCTTTTACAGTTCTTTG